>JBPCVE010000252.1:0-26569 GCA_051010795.1 Rubripirellula sp. | reverse complement strand
TTGACGGCCTTACCTACTTCGCATGGGCAGTGATGGCGATAATGCTCGTCATTCTGACCGCTTTATTTGTTTTCCTGGGCTCTCTTCCCAAGAGGATCGCAGACAAGCACAACCACCCGCAAGCTGACGCAATCAATGCAGCCAGTTGGTTGGGGCTTTTTCTGGGTGGCATAGGCTGGCCATTCGCGCTCGTTTGGGCCTACACCAGATCCGGACATGCAGGACACGGCAACGCTGGAGATCTTAAGGACAACGGCCTCCATTCCTCCCCCAGTCATAGTACTGAATCAAAAACAGAGAGCGGCGCTAAAAAGACAGAGAGCAACGCTAAAAAAGCAGAAGACAATTCTGCCTCCAAAAACAGCTGACTCTGAAGCTGGAACCAGACATCATCAAACCGTTGGTTAAGACACGCCCATCGGCGTGCCCCCCCAACATCAGTACGACCCACGAAAAACAGAAACGCTACCGTGATTGCAATTTTCATTATTCTCTATTGCGCCGTCATCTGGTTCATTTTTCATCAATTGAAAATCAAACCACGCCCCTCCAATATTGCAGCGGCTGTTTTGACTGGTGTGCTTGCCATTGGCACGATTGTCATCCTGTGGAAATTCTCGTCACCCATTTCAGACAATCTTGTTTCCGGGCGTTATTCGGTTCAGTTGGTGCCACAAGTGAATGGCCCCGTATCGATCATTCACGCCGAGCCTAACACACCTCTCAAAAAGGGCGTGGACAAACTATTTGAGGTTGAGCGGGATAGTTACCAATTCAAATATGACCAGGCTGTATCCGCACTGAATGCTGCTGAAAAAGGAATAGAGCAAGCTGCTGCCGGCGTGGCTTCCGCTCAGGCAGCAATCACCAAGTCAAAAGCTTCACTTGCTGCAACCGACGCTGAACTGACAGTCGCAAAGGAAACCGCGAAACTAAGCCCTGGAGCGATTAGCAAAATCAAAGTGAAGCAACTGCAGGAACAGCTCAACGCAGCCGAAGCTGGCGTCCAACAGGCCGAAGCGGGCCACCGGCAGTCTGAGTTCGCACTCCTCGCTGCGAAAGACAATGCACTCAGTTTGAAGGCCAAATTGGCCGCCGCGGCTTTCGATCTGGAGCAGTGCGTTATCTATGCTCCTGCTGATGGGTATGTAACAGCTTGGACTGTCCGTGAAGGAACGATGGCTGTATCAGTGCCCTTTGCTCCGGTTGGTACCTTCATCGACACATCCCGCGTCGTCCTTGTTGCGAGTTTCAGCCAAAGCCTGCTGAGCAATGTAAAGCCGGGCGATCCTGTTGAGATCACATTCAAGACGCGACCTGGGGAATTTTTCACCGGCACAGTGGAAACCATTGTCCAGGCAACTGGCGAAGGACAATTCAGTCCAAGCGGCAAGTTAATGTCAGCGGCAGATATTGGATCGAAAGGTAAACTGGCGGTTCGTTTCACGCTTGATGATGAAGAGGTCGCAAACAGTCTTCCAATGGGCACTAGTGGCAGCGTTGCGATCTACACCGGATTTGGAAAGCCATTCCAAATCATTAGCAAAGTTGGCATGCGTATTAAAACTTGGATGTACTACATCGGCGCCATCTAAACTGTCCCCAACGGGACAAACGCCTTCGCCTATACGCCTTGTTACGAAATCTAGTTAACATGAAAATCACTGGCTTCGAAGTAATCGACCTGCGAGTTCCAACCTCCGATCAATTGCTGGGTTCAGACCCATTTCACAAGGAGCCTGACTACTCTTCTGCTGTCCTTCAGCTCAAAACTGACACCGAACTGCAAGGTGCATCAGTCGTGTTTACAGTGGGGGCGGGAACAGACTGGATCTGCTACGGCATACAAGATCTGTGCCAGTTGGTTGTTGACACAGAGCTGGAAGACTTTTCAGAAGCACCTTTCAAGCTCTATCAACGACTGATAGATCATCACCAACTTCGATGGTTACATGATGGCGTTTTCCGGATGGCCGCAGGCGCTGTTTTGAATGCGATGTGGGACCTATGGGCAAAGCAGCAACAAAAACCTCTGTGGAAATTACTTGTTGACCTGGATCCCGTCTTCGTCGCTGACTGCATCGATTGGCGAAACCTCGAGGATGCTTTAACACGTGACGAGGCAATTGATATTCTGACACAGCGGCGTGACTCGATCGAAACCCGGCAATCAGAGATGTCAGAGATTGGTCCCAAAGCTTATTGCACCGCTGGATGGCTTGGGCTGACGGATGATCAGATCCTCGCAACCATTCACCGACTTCAAGAACAAGGCTTTGACTCATTCAAACTGAAGGTAGGTCGGAATCAGGAGCAAGACGTTGCAAGGATACAGTTCATGCGTGCTGCGATTGGAATGAAATCCAACCTGATGGTTGATGCGAATCAATACTTGGGCGTTGAAGAAGCCAAGAGTTACCTTGAAGCGTTTCGACCTTTTAACCTGAAGTGGATTGAGGAGCCCATCGCTCGTGATGATGTACTGGGCTACGTTGAATTAGCTGAAACATTTTCGACTGCGAGCTTTGATTTTGCCTGTGGGGAACAGGCTGCATCACCCGTCATTTTCAAGCAACTGTTAAAAAGCGGAGCAATCAAATATTGCCAAATCGATGCAGTCCGAGTGGCCGGTGTAAATGATGTGATGGCGATCATCCTGATGGCAGCCAAATATGATGTGCCAGTTTGTCCGCACGGTGGCGGAATCGCTTTGTGCAACATGATTCAGCACTATGGAATGTGGGATCAAATCGCGGTTTCCGGACACTCAAAGACTCAGTTGGTTGAGTACATCGATTTTCTTCAAGACTCGGTTGTGCACCCGGTAGCAACCAAAGAGGGTCACTATGTGACGCCTAAGGCCTTGGGCTGGGGCCTTGATTTCCTTCCGGATTTTCTTGAACAACACCGCTATCCGGAAGGTGAAGTTTGGAAGAATCGTTCAACTGGGCGGAAGGGCGCGATGTTCGAGGCCTGATACCCGCGCGCTCTCCCACCTCGAAGACCATCCCCACCCGCCGAGTTGCTACTCGATTTTCAAGATCGAGCCTCATTGTCATGGCCGTTGTGATTCAGGTGAGTTCGCACGATCTGAACCCGGTTCCGCTGAACTGTACTCCGTCGCATCCAGTTGCACCTCAGACAGCGTGCTTTCTTGCAAGGTCGGTGCATGACCGACGATGCGACCCAGCAAGGCGTCACAACTGGGTGCGATCCGGCTAGCAAGCAACGTCGCATATCTGGCTGCTACTGCACCAGTAAACACGTCCATCGTGTAATGGGCTCGCAGAACCAGCACTGTCATCACTTCAAAAACGATGATGGCCCCGCCCAGAATCATCCAGCGGCGACCACCCATACGAGCGATCTCGACTGCTCCGAGTACAGCCAACCCAGTGTGGCCTGAAAAGAAGAAATCTGTCGTCACACCGTAGGTGACTAACAAACTTGGAAAGCCCGGATCACGCCACAACATTCCAGGCGGAGGCTCTAGCGCACATACCAACTGACACACTTGCCGCATCCCAAACAACAACAAAAGACCAATGAAAGGCCGCAAGCTTGGTCCAAAAATGGATCGCCAGAGCAGAAAAAAACCTAGCAGATCAATCACCGCTGAACTGGTGATCAAAAGCTGATTGGTGCGATTTGGATGCTGATGCAAATAGGCATTGGCTCCTGCTAACCAATCATGCACTCCATCGCCAATCGCACCAGGCATCAACTCTCGCTGTCCAATCCACGATTGCGTTAAATGCCATAGAAATAAGCCCACAATCACGAAGGCAAACCGCGTGCTCCATGTGGTTAGTTTCGTGGTTTGCATACTTGGTTCCTCCCGTCACAGGCTTGTCCGCCATCCTGCCATATGAATTCGCGTGCCTTCAAAAACCAGGCTGAACATCCGCGCAAAGATCCACACTCGAACCAGAAATCCGTTCTAAACTCTGCCTCCGACCCACGCGATTCCCAGCAACACATCTCAGAAACCTGCGTTAGCGGTAGCACTCACACATCAACTCGTCATACTACCCCAATTGGTGGAGGCGCACCTCCCCAATCATACCCCTCTTGCTTCATTGAAATCTCCGGAATTTCGACCAATGGCATCGATTCGCTGCGCATCATGCATTCTGCTGGTAACCGCATTTTTCCATGGCTACATGGCCAACGCATGGGAAACAGAAACCAACGAGGGTACAGTGCAAGCTGCAGTCGACGAATTCTACACTGCCTTGAACCGGGTCTTTGTGGGCGATTTAAAAGAGATGGACAGCATCTGGTCGCATTCGGATAACGTCACTTACCACGGCCCAACCGGTGGCATCAAGCATGGCTGGCAGGCAGTACGGCAGGATTGGGTCAAGCAGGCGAAGCTCAGACTGGGCGGCAAAGTCAAACCCGAAAAGCTGACGTACGTCATCGGCCGAGACATCGCAGTAGTCAGCAACTACGAGATTGGCGAGAACATCGGCCGTGACCAAAAACCAATTCGTGTCGCAATCCGAGCCACCAGCACGTTTCGAAAAGAGCAAGGCAAGTGGAAGATGATCGGACATCACGCCGACCCTCTTCCTTACCTTTCTGAAATAAATTGAACACTTCAGCGCGGGTTCCCGCAGTGACGCATCACTCACATGAGTGGTGTTACCGATTACCGGCTATTCAGCTCGTACCAGTTTCATGAGCCGGCCGGCGACGTTCCAGTCTTGTACATAAAGATTGCCATCCGCATCCCAAGCTGATCCGTGTGTGCCGCTGAACGCTCCTTCAACCCATTGGTCCTGGGGAATTCCGTAACTTCGACCTTTCTTGGGGTCAGGGTTCTCACCCACCACTGAAATGATTTCGTTTGCTTTGTCCAGAATGACGAGGCGACCGTGCAAATCTGGGACAGACACATAATCACCCTGAATAGAAACAGAGGTGGGCATTCCCAACCCGGTGATCACTTCTCCAATGAACTTGCCGTCTAGATCGTAGTGCAGAAGCCTTCCGTTGGGCTGGTGATTACGATCACAAATCAATAGCCGTGCCGGTTGATAACGTGTGTCAAGTGTCATTCCGTGTGCGGTATTGAACTCCTCCATGCCATTCCCTTTTTTACCGAAGTGCATCAGGTATTTTCCGTTCTTGTCATACTTAAAAATATGGTTGGTCGCATATCCATTGGAAAGAAAGATATCGCCATTGCCTGCCACGGTAATGGCGGTTGGACTGAATTTGATTTTCCCGAGGCCCGCTTCTTCAGGTACTCCCAGGTTCAACACAATTTCACCGCTGTGGGCATTGAACTTAATTCCTTCTGCGTTTGCATTCCTCGCACCATAGATGAACTCCTCTCCATCCTCCTCGCGAATCTCCATGTCGTGCAAATTGGAATACTTGTCTCCCAGATACGACTGAACCACCTTGCCCTCTGGCGAAAAGGCGAACACACCTCTCCCAGCACTGGTGTAAATATTGCCAGCTTTATCGATCACTACGGCTCCATGAGTCGGTCCGAGTGCCGAGCTTCCATCCGGGCGAAGTCCCCATCCTGGAACAGTATCAAACGCCATCTCCCCACTGCCGGTACGCACCGGAGCCTGCGTCTCCTCAGCTCGACTTGACGTGAAAACGGTGAAGGACAAAGCAACCGAAACAAAAAACGACCAAAATTTCATCAGTTGTACTCGCGGAAGTGACCAGGGCAGGGGAACCGCAGATGCACCGTGGAGTGGTACGTTGCGGCATGGAAGTGAGCGATAGTATCGACGCTCGCGACCACCATTTCAACTGCGTCGGAATCTGACAGCAGATTTCCGCACCCTAGGTGTGAAAAGCTAAACACATGAGACATGCCCACGAAGTGGCCTGAACAGGATCGGAGTGAAAGAAACGCAGGACATTTCCCCCCCGAAATCATATCACCAGTGAACTCGCTGCCATGACCTGTCGGTAAAAATCTTAAAGTTGGGCGGCTATCAGTCGCCGCCAAAATTCTCGGTCAAACCCTGCCGCGGCCACATTCTTCGGTTCGTCGCCAAGTCTGACCACGACCAACCCCAAAGAGGGCGACACAAAGACCCGGCGTCCAAGTGCTCCATTGGCTGAATAGGTATCGGCCGGAGCAGCAGGCAATCGAACAGGATCATTCAACCACCACAAATAACCATAGTTGGGCCTTAGTTGTTGGGATGCCTTGAGAGATGCAAGGCGAAAGCGATCATCGGGCAATACTTTTTTCCCTGCCCAGTTCCCCTCTGCCTGCATCAGCAAGCCAACGCGCGCCAAGTCGCGTGCACTCGAGGCAAAGCCGAATGCATTCAATGCGGTAATCGACTTGGCCCGTGGAATCCACTCCGACTCTCTCATCCCTATCGGATCCATCAACCACTTTCGAGTGAGTTCATGAACAGACATTCCCGCGGACTCAACCAGACAATCACGTACAACTGCATACGCCGCCGTATTGTACGCCCAGCGTGTTCCCGGCTTCGTCCGATAATGCAAATCGTCTGTCAGACCACTTGTCATCGAGAGCAGGTGTTTGAC
Organism: Rubripirellula sp.; assembly: GCA_051010795.1. Taxonomy (GTDB): domain Bacteria; phylum Planctomycetota; class Planctomycetia; order Pirellulales; family Pirellulaceae; genus Rubripirellula. The sequence continues at coordinate 20,032 of JBPCVE010000252.1, read as the reverse complement.
TTTGATTTGAGATTCCTGGCGCGGTGTTGCTTTGGACCATCCCACCGGTAAGTGATTTGAGACTAAATCGTCCACCTGCAACAAATTTCGATGGACCGCAATACCAACCAAAATGGACACAATGCTTTTTTGTACGGACGCCACATCTTCGATTGCTCGTTGGCTCTCATTTAACCTCACGAACATCCGTTGATACCGTTTTGTGGTCCCCCCAATTCCCTTGCCCCAATGTTTTTCAGCCAAGACTCGTCCACGCCACAAAATCAAGACGCTTGTCGAACCGCATTCGCCAGCCCAGTCCACCAGCGCGTCAAGTTGCCTTTGATTCCAGCCAGCCTTCTCCGCTTGTACGATCTTCCATGGCTCCTGATGACTGGGGAAGTAAAGGCTTGGGGCAGCAGTCTCACGAAGGCTCGCGGTGTCAGCAACCTGCCCCAAAGATTTTCCAGACGAGGAGATTAATCCGCAGACGACAGCAAAAAGTGCAGGAAGGACGAGCGGCAACGATCGCATTTGTAACCTGAAGAAAGAGTGAGGGCCTAAGTGTGACCGTCATTGTATCGCCAATTGCACGGACGAATGCTCGAAAATGCGGGATCAGCGGCATCCTCAACCACGAGTTCATATTTGCACCGCTCCTAGATCTTGCACCGCTCCTAGACGATGGCTGTTGAGTTTGCCGTCCCCAACGATTGTTGGTCACCCCATCGATCGGGCACCTCGACATTCACTCTGCGTGACAAACACGATGAATCACATCAGCAAGCCGCTGCAGCCGAATTGGTTTGGATAAGTAAGCATCCATCCCTGCCTCAAGGCAAGCGTCACGGTCACCCCGCATCGCATTTGCTGTCAACGCAACCACAGGCAAATGGCCATCAACTTCTGCCTTCCGTAGTCTCCTCACCGCCTCAAACCCGTCCATCTCAGGCATTTGTATATCCATGAGTACCAAATCGAAATCATGCGTTTCGATCGCAACAAGAGCTTCCTTTCCATGATTGGCAATCACCGCGTGATGCCCCAATTTATGGAGCATTGCAACTGCAAGTTTCTGATTCACAACGCTATCTTCAACAACAAGGACTTGTAAATCCCGAGGCCTACCGGAACCAACCTCAGGTGTTTTCTCGCCTGACTGGATTGATTTTTTCTCAGCATTCTGCAGCTTGTAAATCAGGTTGACGACGTCTGCGTAATTGAGAGGCTTGCGCAGCTGTTGGCAGAAGGATGAAGAATCACAATTTGCAGCGCCGTGCCAATGGGTCGTCGAGTCGAGCATCAGAATGAATCTTGTCGACTGCGGGAAGTGTGTCCGAAGTTCCCCGAATGCAGCACCACCGCTGCCATCTAACAAGTGTGAATCAACAAACACAAAGTCCACATCTCCCTTGGATAAAAGGTTCTCATGGAATTGCTCGGAGACCTCACTCATTGCCGATGCAAGAACGACGGTGCCGCCAAAGCGTGTGATCCAGTCAGCGAAGATGGCCTGATGCCGTCGATTGGCATCAATCAGCAGAACGCGCACACCCAGCAGACTATTTTCGGCTGTATTGTAGACCGACCCATACACTGCCCCCTGAGGGCTTATCTCAGGCACATTCTCCTCTGCCACCGTTCCGTAGTACGATTCAGTCAACGAGAATCCGATCGTGCTGCCCGTGCCGACAACACTATCGATCTGAATTGTTCCGTTCATCAAGTCAACCAATCGGCTGACTATCGACAGGCCCAGACCTGTGCCGCCAAACTGTCGAGTCGTGCTAGTATCGGCCTGCTCGAACTCTCTGAAAATGGTCCTTTGTTTTTCTGTGGCGATCCCTACGCCTGTATCACGGACCAGAAAGCTGAGTTTTCTTTCATTTAACTCAGTCCAAGACGACTCAATCATCAACTCAACTTCACCCTGCTGCGTGAACTTGATTGCGTTACCGATCAGATTGATCAAGATCTGCTGCGTTCGCGTCTTATCTCCATGAATGAATTCCGGCACACCAGAATCCATGAAACAAAGCAGTTCAAGTTCTTTGACATGAGCCTGCGTCGCCATGGATCTCATGACCGAGAACACGAGCTCATGAAGATTGACAACCGTCCTTTCCAGCATGACGGCATCAGCCTCAATCTTTGAAAGATCAAGGATGTCATTGACAAGAGACAGAAGACTTTCGCCAGAAGCTAGCACCGTTGAGAGGTACTCTCGCTGTGTATTCGTTAAGTCACCATCGAGCACCAATTCAGTTAACCCGAAAATAGCATTCATCGGTGTTCGGATTTCGTGGCTCATATTGGCGAGAAAGCGGCTTTTTGCCTGATTGGCACGATCAGCGTCCTCACGGGCAGATTTCTGCTCACGGTGCGCTTCCTGCCGTTCGATTACCCGCCCCACTTGTTCCCCCATTGAACCCAACAAGGTCAACAATTGATCGTCTCGCTCAAATGCTTCGTCACTGTAGAATTCCAAGACAGCAGCAAGGCGGCCCTTAATATTGACAGGAAATCCAAAACCACACCGCACATTGAGATGCGCCCCATCACTCGCACGCAGAACATTATCGTCCTGCGTTACGTCGTCGATCCAAACGGGAGATCCCCGGTCCCAAATTCTCCCTGGTAAACCGACCCCCTTGGCAAAGGTGCTCGCTTCAGTGACTTCGCGAAATTTTTTGAACAAATCAGAATTTTGTTCGAACCAAATCCCGGATGAAATGAGCACGTCATTTTCGCCGGTTACTCGTTTATAGATGTGTCCGATCGGCCAACCACTGAATTCACAAATCGCACTCAGGCATCGTTCAAGAGCCTCTTCAAAAGTCTCAACCTCCGCCGCCATGAAGACGGTCTCGTGTAGCATCGTCAACATTGCATTGGCTCGCTGCAACTGCAATGTTCCCGCGGCGACACGAGCTTCAAGCGTGCTATTCAGCTTCTCGAGAGTCTGCCCTTTGTCATAGAGCTCCCGACTCCTCTCCTCGAGCAGACGCTCTGCTTCCAATCGAGCCGCAATTTCTCGCTTGATCTTTCGTTGAAGTATCTCAAGTGGTTCCATTTACTTAGCGGCTCTCCGCATAACGAATGAAACCCGCGTTCCTGCACCGTCCGAAAGATCTTCACGCTGCATTTCGATTTCTTCTCTAAAGTGATGAAAACAGCCCAACAAAAGCCCTTCAGCTAAGTCAGCAAGACCACGCTCTGATTCATACAACAAATGCAATTCATCTGGGCCACGGAACTCATGAGAGAAAGAAGGCAGATCAGCATCGGGATAAAGCTTCCGTACTTCTACATGAATGTGATTGTCAATCGTAGCCACTAAACCAAACGAGTCGTCCACGTGCTGAACCACTTCCGGGTAACCGGTCACCAGGGTTCCGAATAGGTGATATCCAAAATCCTTCACCAATTCAGGAACAGCACGGCCAGTAATTTTTCCCAACTGAACGATCATCTGCACAATCTCGCCATGGTCATACGTTCCTACTGAGGTATACGCACCATCCGTCGCAAGATCGCAGCCAGAGATCATGTGTTCAACGACCAACTCACCAAATGAGTCTTCGGCGTACTGAATAAATGCCGTAAAAATGATTCCCTTCACTGATGGTCCTTTCGGAATACGAACAATGCAAAAGCAGAACAAAGGAGATAAATGCTCCCCGCCCGTTTTTCCTAGTATCTAAGTCTTGCCCATTGAAGTCAAAAAGGCAATCGAACCGCGGAACAAGACAGTTGCAGTTTGAACGCACCAGAGAAGGTCGGGATAGACGCTTTGGGTGAATAGAAGCGAATGCTCAAAATCAGCATGGAGAGCTAAGTCACACAGTGTCATGAGAGGGCTTCGAACCACCGCGACCGAGTGGAACCCTGCCGTTTTCCGAAAAAAGCCGTGTTTGGCGCGTCCCTGAACCAACTCGGGCACCACTACCGGTCGTCCAGGACGCGACCGCCGACCCGCAATCTTCTTAGATGATTGCCGCGGTTAGCCCCACAAGATCCATCCCATCCCATCCCGAACACTGCACAAAAGCACACACAACTACGAAAAAGGATTGCATCAACTTACTGACGGTTACGAGCTTAGCAACGATAAGAACTGCCGCCGTCAGCAACGCTAAGCCGAACTCTGCCTCTGGCACGCCGATCAATCCGCCATGGGCCGCGTGACGAAATCCTGCGGCGGCCGTGGCCAATGATCAGCCGGCATTCAGCGTTAGCTTTTTTGTCGTGTCGGCCGACTCAACCTCAATCCCCTTGATCAGGATCTCAAACGCGCCTGGCTTCTTGTCACCGAGCAAAATCCCCACCGAGTTCACTTCGGCAGGATTCAACGTAGCACCCCTGACGACGCGACCGAACGAGGTCGCGACAAGTCGGTCCAGTGGGATCCGAACCTCCGTCCACTGATCCTTCACGGTCTGAAATTCGACTCGAAAAGAAAAAGCCATACGGCGTCGAGGCACATAGGCGTTGAAAGTGTACTTCCGCCCGTCTCCCTTGACTTTCAAGACAATCGTGTCTCCGCGTTTGAGGCCGAGGTCGCTCCCACGTGAGCGAGTTGAAGCGAAGCCACCGTTGTTCGCCAGAGACAGGATGCCCGAAAATCTCATCGACTCATCCGGCCCCACGTCCACACGACTCGTCGAACGACCTCCCATTACACCGTCATTAACAATCTGCCATTTAGAAAATGCCAGCTTGCCGTCAAAGTCATATAACGACCTTGCATCTGATGCCTGCTCGCTACCCGAAGGCTCACCAGCGCTGGCCAAGTTCGACATCAAACAAAGTGCAACAAACAGGGTTGAGAGTTTTGCAAACATCATTTCGTCCAGTGAGGAGCGGTCTGTTTCAGTCCGCGACATGGTAGAGAGCTGTCCAGCCACACACGCCTAAAACCACAAAACGCCTGATTTCCGTCGGTATTCCTGACGAAAAACGCCGCCCTTATCTCCGCTGTTGGGTCGACCTAAAGATCATTCGCTCGTTTTCATCAATCGGTGCCCCAAATCTCGTAAGTCATCCAATGGCTCTGCAACGCCCGCTTTTTTGAGTTTGAACTTAACCAAATTGCCCCGCGGCCTCTTCTCTGACGCTGTCGTGTACGCATCGTCATAATATCGCAACGCGATATCGGCAAAATCGCCAATCTGATTCTCTTCCAATGCGGCCATTGCCTGTTGATAACGCAAACCGCCGAGCCTCTTTTTCACTCTGCCAATGGCGTCCCCCAACGCGTTCGCTGGCAGATCGCCGTACTCTCGCACCAGTAACTCAATGCGGCTTTCTCGATCAGCGGTCGCAAAAATTCCGGGAGCCGCCCTCATTTGATTCCAGAGCGGCAATGGAAGATTGACTCTCCCAATCGACTGACTTTCATCCTCGAGCCACACAGGTCGATTCCAGTCCAACGTCCGCCAACTTTCGAACAAAGCATTCTCGAATTGCTCAACCGTGGGTTGCGGCGGTTGCCCAATGCCCCCGAACGCTGACCCGCGATGACAAGCAAGTGATTCCAGGTCAATCACCTGCTCGCCCGCTGCCTGCAGATCCTGCAACAGAGCGGTCTTGCCGACGCCGGTGTATCCCGACAAGATCACAATCTTCATGGGCTCAGCAAAACTTTCATGGGCAGCACGTCGAAACGCTTTGTACCCCCCAACAATTCGTGTTGCCACTAGGCCAGTTCGGCACGCCAGCCAGTTGAACGCTTCACTTCGCATACCACCGCGCCAGCAGTGGATAAACACATCCTCCCCCTCTTCGAACTGACTCAAGGACTGCAACAAGGAATCTGCTTTTCCACCAACGAGGCGTAATCCCAAGCCAATCGCATGATTTCTGCCCTGATTCTTATAGGCTATTCCAACCTCGGCTCGCTCACTGTCGCTGAAAAGCGGAATATTCACAGCATCTGGAATGTGGCCAGCAGCAAACTCACTAGGCGAGCGCACATCGATCGTTGGCCTAGACGGTGCCTTCAGGTAGTCCTGGATGTCGATCGTTTCACTCATCACGATCACCTCGGGGGTTCAACAACTGTTGTCCTAAAACTTGCGAAGCGCGAATTTCCGCCACTATACAACGAGAAACCTGTATGTCATACGTCACCGGTTTTTCCCATCGAATCCACAATCAAGCCCCACTATCACGCGAATTTCGGCCCTGACAGAGCAAGCAGCATCGCGATCCCGCTATCGAAATCAGCACAGCCCGTGCAATCGATTTCAGTGTCGTCACCAACCCCCTGCCTTCGCTATCCACCATGCTCCGCAACGTTTTGCCACACTCCGCACTCGTTTCAACCGAATTCTCTTTCCTAGACGAGAGAGTGAACACCGAGCGATCCCAAGAACAACACCGGGATGCTGGTCCTACTAAGCATCTCTACTCTCGACTGGCGGACGCCAACTGCTAATTGACACCCAAGTGTCGAAAAATGCGGAAGAAAGGTGAGTCGCAAGCATCAGGGCAAAATCAAGCTTTTGCCGCATTTATCGAAATGATCGAAAATGAGCCAATGTGCTTTTTAGGATCAGCAGAGAACGATTGTCTTCTGGATGGGAACATCCTGGAGCGAACACACCCAGCAGCTAGCGTACAGATTTTACGAGAACCATGCCAATTCTTCCACCCGAGCCAGACTGCCATCCGGCAAATCTGCTTGAGCAACCACGATCAAACGAAGACACATGGTGGCTGCTCTACACCCGCAGTCGCCAAGAGAAACAACTGATGCGACGACTGCGTGACCTGGAAGTAAAACACTATGCTCCTCAGATTCCACACCGCAAGCGTTCACCCGCTGGCAGAGTTCGAACGACTTATGCCCCATTGTTCAATAACTATGTGTTCATGTGTGGTGTGGAAGACGATCGTTACAGGGCCGTGTGCACTGGGTGCATCGTCAAATACGAACCGATCACAGATTCGGAAAAATTCATTGCCGATCTGAAACAGATTCATCGTCTCATCAACACCGGTGCTCCATTGACAATCGAGAGTCGTATCGAACCTGGCGAGACCGTCCGTGTCCGCTCCAGTGCGTTCTCAGGTTACGAAGGAACTGTGATCCGGCGGGATCAGGAAACTCGTTTACTCGTCTCTGTCCAATTCATGGATCAAGGTGTCAGTGTCAAGTTGGAAGATTGCCAACTTGAGTCGATCGCCTGATCACCACACGCGACGTTCGCACGTCAATTCGTTTTTACCACCCGACTGCCCCGTGTCCTCCAACCCTCCCCGACACATTCGTCCTCGATTCCCCTCCCCGAGGAACGAAACGGGCAGTCTCAAACGAGCACGTGCGAACGTCGCGTCGGCATCATTTCGCCGACCAAAATTGCATCTTGCGGTTCAGAAAACCAGTTGTTTTACATACTGCCTCCCTGCACAACACTGATTGCCATCACTTACTTTCAACCACGGAAAATGTCGTGCCTTCTGCAATGCTTACCGGGATTACCGGTCAAGACGGATCGTACCTTGCAGAACAGCTGTTGAGCAGGAACTACGAAGTTCATGGATTGGTACGTCGCACAAGTTCCACCCAAAGAGTGCGACTCGACAATCTTTTCCATGACCGGGACGTATACAACAAACGTCTTTTTCTGCATTACGCAGACCTTGACGATACGACCACGATCCGCCGTATTCTTCTGAAAACTGAACCGGATGAACTCTATCACCTCGCTGGCCAAAGCCACGTAGGCGCAAGTTTTGAAATCCCAGAAACGACCTGTCAATTCACTGGCATGGGTACACTCAAACTGCTTGAAATTGTCAGAGACCTTCCCAAGCAGCCGCGTTTTCTTCACATCAGCAGTTCTGAAATTTTTGGTCGACCCGACGTAGCTCCCCAGAACGAACAGACAGCCATGCGACCAGTGACGCCCTATGGAGTCGCGAAGACTTTCGCTACGAACATGGTGCGACTGTACCGGGATTCATTTGGCGTCTTTGCGTGCAATGCGATTTGCTACAACCACGAATCTGAACGCCGGGGTGAATCTTTTGTAACACGGAAAATCACCAAAGCTGCTGCCGCGATCTCGCTCGGTTTACAAGACAAGCTGAAACTGGGTTCGCTGGACGGAAAACGTGATTGGGGTTACGCCCCCGATTACACGGACGCAATGTGGCGAATGCTGCAGCAACCCACGCCGGATGATTACGTGCTTGCCACAGGTACAGAACACAGCATTAGCGACTTTCTCGACGCTGCTTTCAAAGCTGTCGACCTTGACTGGCATGATTACGTCGAACAAGACCCTCGATACATGCGTCCTTCTGAGGTCACCCGACTAGTCGGTGACGCAAGTAAAGCACAGCAGCAACTCAACTGGAAGGCTACGACAACGCTCCCAGATCTCGCAGAACGGATGGTCCTTAGCGATAGAGAGCAACAGCAGAACACAAGCCGCACTCACGCCTGAGCAACCCCAAGCTGACCAAGCTTCCAAGCCAACCTGCAGCACAACTTAGCGAAATTCACCACGCAGTGGATAACCTGGATTTCCCTGCGCGCTGTAGTTAACCGGATTGGAGGGCAACGCCTGACCGGCGGCAGCAGCTTCAGATGCAAGGGTCGTCAAGTCGACCATATTGGACGCAGAAGTCGGTATTGCAAAGACGTTCGTCTCACCGCTTAGCAACTGATTGAGCGTGTATGCACCAACGTCGATCTTCATTTCCAAAGGCGGTCCAAGATTAGGTGTCAGCTTGATTTCCACGACATGTGGCAAACTGCATTGAAATTGCTCGTAATACTGATGCTGCGACGCATGGCTTTCGGCAATTAACTGCCCCGATGGTGAGTAGAGATACTGATCAGTCACATGACCTGCGTTCGGATCAATGAAACAGATGCGATGATAGATTCCATTTGGCATGCTGATCATACTGCTGATTTCATACCGACCATCAGGCCTTTGAACCGGTCCAGCGTCAACATTCGCCGGATCAATTTGCACCAGCCCCAACGCGTCCATCACCCACGATGGATCAACAGGCAGGATGGCACGTTCCAACTGCTGACGATACTGATCATGCCGAGCGTAATACAGTGTTTTTGACATACCTTCCGGCACCTCAAACCAGAACACTTCGTCATTACTGCCCATGTCCATTCCAGCACCCATCACGATTGGCAAGCTGGCACGCAGCCGAAAATTCTTGTCGCGTTCAACATGCATAGTCGCATTCAAACGCGGCAAACTTGGCATGCTGAGCATTTTCACCGTCGCCGAGTTGGTGCTCAACTGCCGAATGGATTGACTTCGGTTGACAACACTCGCGATTTGCTCAAGCGAGGGGGTTTCATTCAGAACCGTTGGTGGGGGTGGAAAAGGCATGGGCGCATTTCTCGGGGCGCAGGTAGCACCGCCCGAGACAAAGCATATAAAAAAGATTCCGAACCAGCTGAGTAATCGCATCCCTGCACTCAAATTTCGGTGTCCAACAGAGTGTTCTCTGCCGCTGAATGTTTCATCATTGAAATTTCTTCTTCGAGTAAATGGTGGCGTCACCGCTCGCATTGAGTTGCTCACGATCTCACTACCAGTCAACTTTACTCGTCCTTGGTGGCTTCGACTTCCGAAGCCTCGTCTTGCTGACCACCCACTTCCATTTCTTCTGCTTCACAATACAACAGCTGGTCTAATTCCTCTCGCAGCTGTTCTGACTCACCTCGATTAATGACGCAAACCGGAATATCGATCTCGGCTCCGGTTGCAATCACTTCGACTTGCATCAAGTCGACCTGAGCCTCATCTGTCTCTACGGGTCGAATCACGCGTTTTCTCATCAGCATCAAAGCAAGCAGGTAGCGACTCTTTGCTTTCTCAGGTTGGTTACCCATTTGCCGCAGCAAATCAGTCAGCACTTCAATTGGTGCAAGCACCATTTTCTTTTCGTCTGATGTTGGCATACGGCACTTCCACCAACCTACAGCGCCATCAGGTGGCTCACTCCAACTCTCAGCCGCATAATCCTGACGCACAAAGTCATCTCCTGATTCCAACACAACGGAGTAATACCACTCACCCTCGCGTAGGGGGCGTTTCAAATGATGACACTGCCGCGTGCACCGACTGACTTTGTATTCACCCAACATACTTGGATCATCTCGGATTAGTTCGTGACCATGCTCATGAAACCATCGCGTGAAACACAAAAACAGGTTCAACGATGGCGTCACTTGAAAGGACAGTATCAAAACAGACAGCCCTCGCGAAAGGCTGATGCTGCCCCGCCAACCAGACGTCGATGGGTGCTGTGCTGCGATCACCCTCTGAGCCGCATGCTGCCTGGTGACGCATCGGTCTCATACGCACTTAATGGTCAGCCGAGCAAACGAGCCACGAATCACACCGCCTTCTTGGGCCGAGCGTTCGTGCCTAGCCAGTGGTTCACTGTGCCGTTAAAAATCGCGAATCAAGTCCTCCTGGACCAATCGGAACTGTCAACAAACCTCGGCATTTTGGACAATGCCCCTCATAAACGAGACGTAAAGGACTGCGGTAGATTCGTCCATAGGTTTTGCAACATTTGAAGTGAATCCCGAGAAACGGCACCTTCTGATCACTCGAGGAATCCCCCATGGGCGACCTTCCTCGGCTGCCTTCAGAATCAGTCAAGGCTTCCGCTGGTTGGGCCGCTTGCTCGCGGTGCGGATCGCTGCTGGCATCAAAACTTGGTCGATTCATTGATTTAGCTCAACGAAAATTCAATTTCGAGGAATGTGTATGCTGGCAAGGTACAAAACAACGACGATTCGATGTGACCCCAATTTGCTCACACCTTCGCAATTCCGGGGCAACGTGCCTGCGTCCCACGCAAGAATTAGGACGCGCAAAAAGCCAAAATCGAGAGTACCTGTCGCCAGCACTCAGTGTTCAGAGACACCGACATACCACTTCCCATTTTTCTCAAGCGACGCTGCCTTCCAGACAACCTCCCGTGAAAGAGGAGGAACGGCCTTCACACCGCCATTCGACTCCGGCACCCATAACTGAAGTGATGCTTTCTGGGCCACCTTTCCATTCACCATTGGACTGATTGCAAAGCAGATACCATTAGATCCCCAAGACAGTTGCCCCACACTACGACAGGAAGCAAAGCCCCGCTGCGGATTGAGCGTCACCTCTCCGCTCTCACCTCCCGCCTCGACCTTCCCTGGTGGCGTTTTCACCAACCCTTTTTTTTCAGCATCGTTTGCAACCGACACAAGTACCAGTTCGGTAAAGTTCGGGCGTGTGGCGAGCACTGCCAAACGTTGGCTATCTGGTTCCCAAGCCACTGCATTACCCAAGCTTGTGTAACGGTGTCCTTCCCTTGCAACGAGCACTCGTGATTCTTTTTTATCTGTGTCATACAGCACAATGCCGTTGTCACGAAAAAATGCGATCCTCTTGCCATCAGGTGACCAGCGTGGTGACGTCCCTTGACCGATGGGGCTTCCTCTCCTGCCGTCCGCCGCCATCACCCAAATTTGTTTCCCCGCGACCCCCTCACTAACTGTTCTCGCACAAACAAACTGGCTCGCATCAGCTGACCATGATGGCTGCTTGCCACTGCACAATTCAGTGATCACTTCACCCTTCCAATCAGACAACACAACCTGACTGCCAACCTCGGGATCGTTTGACCGACGATGAAAAAGCATTCGTGTTCCATCGGGTGAAACATCCGGCAACCCGAGAGCAGGAAATCTCTCATCCTGAAAAATCACTACCTTTGACTGCCCATCGGTACTCTCCATTCGAATCGCATTAGGCTTCGCTTCGCTGAACTCAAACTCATCAGGCGTCAACCGCCGGTCTCGATTGCGATCAAGGCGGTGAAAATAGAGACGACGTTGCAATTGAAACAAATCAGTGTTGTGAAAGATGAACTCATCGTAGGCAAGACTTCCGTCACGATTCAAATCCACTGGACGCTTCGACCAGGGGTAATTCATATTCCCCAACATTGAGATTCGAAATTCCTGGAGAGACAAAAACTGGTCACGATTCTGATCAAACGCCGCAATGGTCGAGGCGACCAGATGCCGTCGGCCCTCATCTGCCGCTTGCTTGATCTCTGTCATATCCAGTAGCCCACTGAGGTCAACATCGGCCTTCCTGAACCATTCGACCGTATCAAAATAATTATTAGTGTGTCGATAATCGCGGTACTCACGAAACGTGATCCGTCCGTCTGCTTCGACATCCAGTCGCTCGAACTCTTCTTTTGAACGCGAGCCCCATCCGTGACTGGTAAACTCATCAAGTGTCACTGAGCCATCAGTATTTGCATCCGCAATCAGGAATCGGTCGAGCCTCAGAACCCGTCCGGTGGGTTCTCGAATCTCGTGCCCATCACCCCAGAACATGCCTAACTGGTAAGCCAAAAACTTTCGTGCATCCGCACGGTTCATCTGCCCATCACCATCGGAATCAGCTTGCCGCAAAATCCTACCAGTAACAAACTTTTTACCCTCGGGTGAGATGGAGCCGATGAAATTGGCAACGAAGCTGTGGGAATTCACATATTCGTTGGGACGCGTATTCCATTGGTCGTAAGACTCATCGAGAGCCGACACAGCATTTTCCAGCAGTTCATTCAATGGATCTGGGATGCTTCCTCGAATCCATGCTGGACAAAGTCCTGAAACCGATGAAAACTCCGCTCGGCTTAATGCACTGGAATGATCAAAATCATAGAGTGCAAAGTCACGCGTCAATTCTGCTTTGTTGTCGCGAAGCTGCAAGAACTCATCCAGCGTCAATCGCTCGTCCTGATCTTGATCGAGGCGATCAAATTCAGCTCGTATCTTCAACACCGATGCAGCCAACTCCGCAGGTTCATCCGAAGTCACAGGCGAACAAACCGCCATCCCGATGACCAAGAAGAAAAAGAATTTGCGTACTAAAAACAACCGAAAACCACCAGAACGGGGAAAGAACACAACCCCTTAAAAGATAGTTGTTTGCCTCCGTCACGACAACGCAGCACGGCACTTCTTGCTCTGAATATGCGGCAGCAAATTCTGTTTGGCATCAGAATAAGTTGCCTGGAATTTGAAAACAGCGATCTCGCTGGCCGAAGGCCCGATATTAAGCCCTTGATTGCTCCATGCCGCCGTCACATCCGACCGCAGCAGGCCGAATCGAACAGATGAGCACCGCAAAGGTTATTGCGTAAAGCCAATGCGAACCAAGCATGCCAATCACGATGCACCACCCGACAAGGACCAACTTGCCAATCTGGCTGCTTTTTGGAAGCCATGCTAACAACAGCCCCAACGGTAATGCGATCATCATCAAGTGTGTGAGACCTTCATGAACGGAGACCTGAACCAATAGCGAATCGGGACCGGTCCAGTCGATGGTTCGATCTTCAACCGGTGCTGCCAATGCATAGGCTCCCAGCCCATTGAACCAAACTCTTCCCCCTAGCATGGCAACCCAAGTCGCGAAACCGATCACAGTGATTTGTGTGGCAAGCAACCTTTCAGAAAAGCCAGCAGTCCAGTGGCTGTCGAGAGATCCCTCACTGGTGTTTCGATTGATTTTTCTCTTCACGGAAAGTGCGGCCCACGCACTGCCCGCCGGTGAAATTGCCGCAGCGAATAGACCGAGACTTAACAGTGTCTCGGCCAAGCCTGAGAGCAACATGGCACGATTTGCCCACCCCACAAACAAGCACCACAGCAGAAACCCCATCCCACGACCACCACGGCCAAAGAAGACAGCCAAAGCGGTTGCCATCCCACAAATGAGATACAGTTGATAGATACGGGCGTTCTCGGTCAGGAACAGCGGAGAGATGATCCAATTTCCCGCCGATTCCAGGCCGCCGGTTGTCAGAAACTCAGAGACGTTGGTCGCAGAAAGAGGACCACCATCGCTATACCAAAATGCTGCATCAGACCAAGCACTCAAAAAGTAGATCAAGGTGATCATTGCCAACGAGCCACGAATCATGCTGACCGGTGCAACAGACGCGCTCGAAAACCAATAGCGATCCCAACCACGGAGCTCAGATTCCTTTTCTACTTTGACCGACTTGCGATTTCTGTTCATCGCCCCATCTCCGCGATTATGCGGTGATTCGCATGGGTGTGATATACGGTGAGAGGTCGGCCCAATGCATCCATCGTCGCGTCTGGCTGCGTCGCGCCCCGCCATGCAACTTGTGGTGCTGCTTGCGGGTGCTCATCAGGAAAGAAAGACAACCGGGGCTGTGCAGATAATCTTGATTCCTTCAACTGAACAAGAGAAACATTCTCTTGATCGCGTACGACTCGAGCGAGATAGGGGACGGTGGCACCCGCGTTAATGTCGTTCAGATCCGTCGGGTAGCGAACGATCCTGACGCCCTGAATCGATGGCTGGTTAGCCACGACCGGCAGGATCAAATCTGCGACGAGGCTTGGTTGATCATTTTCTGCCAGCATTGCGGCCGTGGAAAGCCACCTCGCGACTCGGTCGGAGACAGCCAATCCAGCAGTCGACGCAAAACCACCTCCCTGAGCAGGCCCAATCACCCGCCACTTCAAATCGTCCGAAGTCGCAACACCAGTCACGCGATCGGTCGTCACCTCAATACGATGTGGCTGATCATCAGCATCACCATGAGTCAGATAGACCGGTCGATCATCAGCCGAAAAGTGTGAAGGTCGCAAATACGGTTGCAGAACCTCAGATAACTTCTGATGGAGCGAAGAAGGCTGCACGACTGCTGTGAACGAGACCGCAATCGCCATCAGATGCACGGCAACCCAGATCGAAAGCCACGTCTTGACTGTCGTTGAGGGACCTTCACCCGCTGCACTCGCGTGAGCATTCATGGACCGCTCCACGCTCAAGGCCTCTGACTCCTTCTGCGTTTTTGACGTCCCGATTTTTTTCTTGTTTTTCATTCTTGCCCGACTCATCACACATCAGAAACCCAACCCGCAGGATAATTGGGGTGATGCGTGATTGCGCCAAATGCACCAGAAAGAAACCCGAATCACGCACAAAAGAACAAAGATTTGGCTTAGGATCCCGCCTCAACAAGTGCCTCACGAGCCGAATGTGAGTTCGCAGAGTCGCAAATGGCCGAATTCACAAACAGCAATGGGTACCCAACTCGTATGCGAGGCCTCAAATATTGCCTGCTTTGCGTTGATCTTGATGAGAGAAATCTCAGATACAGACACAACCTCAATCGCGAGCATGCGAATTGAATATGACAAATGCCGCGTTGACCTGCCACAACTTCGCCTACGACATCAACAGAACCCTTAAACGGCTCGGCTGAGCACGAACTTAATGATCGCATTCCAACGGTTCAGGCTAATCCCAGCCGGGCGATTTCCACCCCAGCCCACCACCATCTGGGCCATTTTAAAAGTGATATCCGCACTATTCATACTGCTGCTCTCCCCTAATTGAACCCCAAATCTCAGCTCAGCTCGGTCCCCGCCGCCTAAGATGCCAGCCTGTGCTCTCGGGGCAAATCCCAACCACCCGCAAAGGGCATGCCATCGAGAGAAAACGCCTTTTTCGCGGTGAATAACCAGCTCGCGGTGGATAAGAAGCGTCCATCAGGGAAAGGAGCTGTAATTAATACAGTCGATCTTCGCCCCGGAACAAGACTTTTCACTGCAAATTCGGTAGCTTCAAGCTCCTGCTCAACTTGCGGTGCTTGCATGCGGTTTACCCTCCGACACGAAGTACCCATGATGACTTGCTTTAAAAACACCAGACCGAAAGCCACAGGACCAAGCCCAGCATGACCACGCCCACGTTTTGAGCACTGCACCTTGAAAATCCGTGGGTCTGAAAAAAGCGTCACCTTGCCCGATGATGTAGCCGCCCCCAACAGGCTCTTGAGGTATTCAATGACACGGGGAAACTCGAAAATGGCGGATACCAAAACACCTCCCGGCTACAGCAGACCTGCAGAGGGCAGCATTTCCGATCAGCATTTCCGCGCCATCACAAAACCGACCCAAAAAACATTCGGCAGCAGCCGCTGCGATCCATTTCAGCGACTTTTGCACGGTCCACTTAAAACCGTGCCTGCCCCGGGGGCAAACACGCCGAACTGGACGGCTGCCGGCGGAACCTTGCCTACGGATCTGCCCGCCCCCCAATCATCTGTTTTTTCAGAACCTCCAGTTTTCTTAGCCTTCCGGCTGATGTCAATCCAACGATCTTACCGAATACATGGCGGCCCATCCCCAAGCCAACCTGCCGTGATATGCCCGCCTTTTTACATAACCGATAAGATCGTCAGCCGTTCCAGTTTCGGGAGATCAGCCGAACGTGTTTTTTGCGTTTTGTAGGCTTCCCAAACGAACCTGATTTATTTAAGGTTGTCAATTCTGCTAACCGCTTGCGGCGGGGCGGCAGATGGCATCAGTTAGTTGTTCGCTCTCGGGCGGAACTGACCATTCCGGCCAACAGTGTTGTGATCGACGACAAGAATTGTTGTTGGATGACGGACTGGAACAGGAATGACGTCAAAGACCCAGATTTTGGGTTCCCTGACACGGTGGCTGTAGCTCAGTTGGTTAGAGCATCGGATTGTGATTCCGAGGGTCGTGGGTTCGAGTCCCATTAGCCACCCCTTCTTTACTACCGGCCAGTTGCTGTCGGCACAGCCCCGTGTCACGGCTTACCGTCACGGCTTACCGTCACGGCTTACCGTCACGGCTCACCTGGCGCACACCTCAGGCTGCTTTGTGGCTTCACCAGCTGCTGTCACGCGTCCCGTTCCTGCGTTTGCCCTACTCAGAGTTAGAAACCAGATCGTGCCACGATCAACATGCTCAGATGGGCAAACAGGTAACGCATCCCCTCGGGATTAGCTTCTAGCCTTTCTGCCGATGCTGGCTGGATAATGCTGCACCGATCGGCAGGCTTACCCGCTGAGGCCTCAAGTACCTGTAGAATACTGAGGCTTGGAAAGCATTCGCGCACTTCCAAGTGGTGGCACGCAGGTCATCGCTGCCAACTTTTCAAGTTGCCTGACCGTCGATATGCTCAGGATTCGACGTGGCAGCCAAATCAAACTGATTCGCACACTCACCGATTCACTGGTGAAGTTGCTTCGGATCAAACGAAAACCGCTCAATGAATCGAGTTGAATGTGCTTGTTGTCGTGACTGGATCGAGTGGTTTGATTGGTTCTGCCGCGGTACGCCACTGGGACGTTCCGGGCAACCAGGTCATCGGGATCGACAACGACATGCGATCCACTTTTTTCGGCCCCACAGGCAGCACCGAGTGGAACCGCACGCAACTGGAATCAGAGACCCAGTATTTCCGAACCGAATCACTGGACATACGCAACCGAGATGCGATCTTTGACCTTTTCAGAAAGGAACATCCGGATCTGATCATTCATTGCGCTGCCCAGCCCAGTCACGACCGTGCTGCTGCCATCCCCTTTTTAGATTTCGAGGTCAACGCTAACGGCACCCTCAATCTTCTGGAAGCCACACGTCAATTTGCACCCGAAGCGGTATTCTGCCACATGAGCACGAACAAAGTTTACGGTGATGCTCCGAACGAATTGAACCTTCAGGAACTTGAAACTCGCTGGGACTACGCAGACCAGCAAGATTACGGCGGCATCACCGAAGATTGCCGAATCGACCAGACGATGCATTCACTCTTTGGCGCATCCAAAGCCGCGGCAGACATTTTGGCGCAAGAGTACGGACGCTACTTTGGACTCAATACGGGTATCTTTCGTGGTGGTTGCCTGACAGGTGCCAGCCATAGCGGAGTCGAACTTCATGGTTTCCTCAGCTATCTGGTCCATGTTGCCGTGCATGGCAAGACTTACACCGTGTTTGGACACCAAGGTAAGCAGGTCCGCGACCAGATTGAATGCAGTGATGTGGTCAAAGCGTTCGACGCGTTCGCGCAAAAGCCGCGTCCTGGAGAGGTCTACAACATCGGCGGCGGTCGTGAAAATGCTGCCAGTGTGCTGGAATGCATCACAATGATCCGCGAGATCAGCGGCTACGATCTCAAATACACCATGTCAAACGAAGCTAGAAAGGGAGATCACATCTGCTACATCAGTGACCTTTCCAAGTTGCGGCGACACTATCCTGAATGGGATATCACCCTACCACTTCGTGAAATTCTGACACGCATGATTCAGGCCGAGAAGGACAAACTTGCTTAGCTCTGGTCTCTGGCCCAAAAACCTCCCACCAGCCGCGTGCAATTAGTGCACAGCCAGCATACGCTCCAACGCGATCAGGCTCCACTTACTCGTCTCTTCGTCGACTTGGATCTGGTTGACGATCACGCCGTCCCTAAGATTTTCGAGCGTCCAGCAAAGATGCGGCAGATCGATGCGGTACATCGTTGCACACATACAAACAACCGGACTCAAAAAATGAATCTCTTGCTCAGGATGCTCTGCCTTGAGCCGATTGACGAGATGCAGTTCGGTACCGATTGCCCACTTCGTTCCAGCCGGACTATTTTGAACCGTATCGATGATTTTCCCTGTGCTTCCGGACACATCAGCTAAATCGTTGACCGAGCGTGGACACTCCGGATGAACCAGAATTTTGATTCCAGGATGTTGTTGACGAAACCCCTCCACATGCTCCGGCCGGAACATTTGATGCACACTACAATGCCCCTTCCATAAAATCACGCGACTCTTTTCAATCGCGGCTTCTGTGTTGCCTCCCAAGTCGAGAGCATACGGATCCCAGACAGGCATTTCGGACTCCTCAATTCCCATTTCCAACGCGGTGTTACGACCGAGATGCTGATCGGGAAAGAAGAAAACACGCTGACCTCGCTCAAAGGCCCACTCGATGACTGCCTTGGCATTGCTACTGGTACAGACAATGCCACCATGACGACCGCAAAACGCTTTTAAGCTTGCAGCGCTATTGATATAAGTGACGGGAATGACCTTTTCCGTATCAATCACCTCCGACATGTCTTCCCAAGCTGCTTCAACCTGAGCGATCGCAGCCATGTCGGCCATGCTGCAACCAGCAGCCATATCCGGCAGCACCACGTTCACTCGACGTCCCTCCCGTTGACGCATCTTGTCCGGATGATTCGCGAGGATGTCCGCCGTTTCGGCCATGAAATGGACGCCACAAAATACAATCGTTTGACACGACTCGCTGTCCGCTGCCATCTGACTCAGCTTATAGCTGTCACCTCGTAAATCCGAATGCTCAATGACTTCGTCCTGCTGATAGTGATGTCCGAGTATCAGAAGCGAATCACCTAACTGCTCGCGAACCGCAGCAATTCGCTGCCGGAGCTCATCGGGCTCCAAGGTTTTATAGTGAGCCAATTCGTGAATTGCCGAAGGACTTTCGCAAAGCGTGACCAGATTATCAGTGCTCGACTTTTCAGCTTTATCAGTACTCAACTTCTCAGGTCTCCCGTTACTCGACGTCTCTGTTTCAGTGTCGTCTGTGGTGCAGTTATCAGGTCTCGGTACCAACGGGCATCATTTCCAGTGAGCTCATTCCCTCATTTCACTGACGGAATCACCTTCACTGCGTCTCGCTGGTCCGTGCTCTGCCTCGCTAGGACGCGGTCTTTTCTTGATTATACCGCTTTCCAGATTTCTGACAGGCCATCATTTCCAGTCTTCTTCAATGTTCGTTTCGACCTCTGCTTGAGAATGGTCACTTTCCAAGGAAGATTCACCAGTCTTGACCTCGCCAAGCAAGAATCGAGCGTAAAAATCCGCACATGACGTGGATTCAGTGAGATCAGAGCCAGACTGCCAGCAAGTCGCCACTCTTTTTCTTTTCTCCAGTCATTGGATCTCCCGACAGCTTGGTGTCGAAATCGTTCGCTGACGGGTAGTTGGTCGGCCTCACCAGCTTGCCCGTAAATCACGGGGCGGCCACCAAGGTCGCGAATCGCCTTCACCCGTACTGCAACTCCATAAGGCTCATAGTCCCACCTTTGAACATGAGACCGAAAACATCGCCGCTGCAACAACTCCAAAAGCGGGACAGCCGACCAGCAGACCACCGGATACTGCCTGGAAC
>JBPCVE010000251.1:0-6628 GCA_051010795.1 Rubripirellula sp. | reverse complement strand
CCGTATCAGACGTCAAATTCAGTCCACTGGACTCCAACGCCACAGCGTAAGCTGGAAATCACGCTTTGTGAGTGTGCGATCGTCGAGAGCAGTCGCATCAACCAACGAAGCAGCAGCAAGAATTATTGGAAGGTTTGTTTTTTCTGTAAGTAATTCACCATGACGAGTCACTAGTTAGGTTGAAATGATCGATAGGACAAAGCCAGACCATTGCTCCCTCTGCTCGCATCGAATCCCACTTCGAAATCGCAACCGCAGCTCTGATTGCCGGCCTGACGAATGTCATCACCTTGCGCCCGGACACACTGGGGGTGAAGTACACGGAACTCGGGCTCTCCAATTCCGTCCACGCCCTCGGTCACTTGCAGGAGAATACTGCCTCCAATGGATGGACAGGGCACCAGGCGCGGATGGAAATTGAAAAACTGCAGCTCAAACAGATCGCAAATATGGCGAAGAAGTTCGACAGCATTCCGGAAGGAAACGGAACCATGCTCGACAACACCATGATCGTCTACATGTCCTGCTCATCCAGTGATCATCACTGCGCAGGGCACGATTGGCCGTTCGTCTTGCTAGGTGGGATGGGCGGCAAACTGACCGCGGGCCGCTATCTCGAGTACCCAAAGTATGGCGACCAAGGTCACCGCACCGTTGACAGTCTGTAGCTCTCACTGATGCATGCTGCCGGCATGCAAAATCCGGACACCTTTGGGCAACCTGACTCCAGTCTGAAGCATCTCGGTCTTACCGGCCCCCTTGAGCAGTTGATGGCATGAACGAGCAGTGGACTTCGCGTCAGCTTGATGCCGAGATGCCGGGCCAACGACAGCCGCCAAGCGTTGCATTCCCTGAGATCATGGTTGACGCAAATCGTACAGCAGAGGCCTATTTGCGGAGTCTTTGAGCAGATGGACTATGCCTGATGAACTCAACCTTATCCAGATAAAGAACCTGCCCTCTGGAACCTACATCCAGTTCAAGACGCACATCCATTTCAGTTTTCGCATTGTGCGTATAATGCCGCGTGTAAGTACGTGGTTCTTTACCAACTTCAATCCACGCATGTTCAGTTTGGTGGCTGTCGTAAAGCGTGTCCCCGGTTTTGGCATTCTTGAGCATTAGTTTGATCCGACCGATACCATTTTCACTGGCTGCAATGAAACTTATCAAATAGGTTTGCCCTTTGATCAGGTGCAGCAACGTCCTGGCGGGGGCCCCCATGTACTCGTTTTTTCCTTTGTACGTCTGCAAGTACAACTGTCCTTGCACGCCATCAGGGATGCTCAGCTTCAGCATGCTGGAACCACTGAAAGCTTGCTTGCCATGAATGTATTCTCGTTTGATTTTTTCCGAGGTCACAAGCCATGCATGATCTGGCGTAAAAAATTCGCCATTGATTATCTGGGAAACTGCTGGAAGCACGGTTGGTTTCGCACCGGTAAGCTTGTCCAACACGGTCTGGTTCCAGCCCAGTTCAGAATCAAATATTCCAAATGACCTCTGGTTATTCTGTATTCCCGTGTACCACATGTTACCCACGTTGTAGGCCCTGAAACTGGACATGTGGTAATCCAGCCATTGCGATAATTCCTGCTCTGAACGCTGCGGGAACTGCCAACAGCCCCACTCAGTCGTGATGATCGGGATGTTGACTCGGATCCTGTCTCTCCATTTCGCCGCATTGGTTATCTCGGTCAAAATGGGAGACTTCCAATCTTTGCCTTTGAGAGACTGTGTCCACATGGCAAAATTCAAACCATCTTTATGCTTTGGACTATAAAAATGGATAGCTACCCCCGTGTTGGTGTCCTCGTAAAATCCCTTGCCATCATCGAACGTATAGGTCAGGTATTTGTCAGTAACATACGGGTCCAGAAACTCTGAATCGTTCGAACCAGGCGAGCCAATCAAGATGGGGCGATCGGGATCAACATCTCGAATTGCTTGCGCGGCGGCGTTGTACAACGGCATTACTTTCTCAGCGCCGTTCGTCTTCATGAACCCGATTCCTTGAGGCTCGTTGAGTATCTCAAACACAAGATCGTTTGGAAACACTTTCCACGCTTCGGCCAATTTCCTCCACTTATCTGCTATCTGCTGCTGACCCAATTGCGGATTTACGGACCACGCAGGCGATCCCCACATGCAGACAACGCTGGCCAGATCATTCGAGAATGCATCCTTGATCTGTTTCTGGATAGACTCGTAATTAGCGTTAAACGGAATCATGACCCGAACGGAATCGAAGCCGGCGTCGGCGGCAGCTTGGAAGTGAGCGCGATCATGTTGAATCTTCGGCCATACTCCCGCGTCCGGATATGCAGTGTCGATATTAATACCCTTGGCCAGCTTTTTGAAAACCGGTGCATTGATACGCGATCGTTTCACTGAAAAATCGTTTGATATTCCGGGCGTTGAAGCACACAAGAAGATGGCGATAGCGGCAAGACACTTATTCACGACCTCGTGATCCTTCTGCTCGTTTCATTTGGTTGCGATTCCCTCTGATCTGTCACGATAATAGCAGTTATCGAATGCGAACATGGAACTCCTGAGTCTGGTAGTATTTGCCGTCAGCGAACCGGAATGCTTGCGGAACACTGGAAATTCAAACATTGGTAGGACAGTAGCGTGCCTTGTAAATTTTTTTTGATTCTGATGGCGATGCTCACCGTGGGACTGCGTGAAACGGCGGCTCAGTATGGTGACTGGAAAAACTCAGGCTCGATGTACATCGTTACAACGCCCAACGGCGCGAACTTGCCTGCGTCTGCGTCAGAAAAAGACTTCCCGCTACTGGTCCGTTTGCACAAGGACTTTTTCGACTTCAGCCAGGCGAATCCCCACGGCGAGGACATCCGTTTCTCCGCCAAAGGCAAACCACTGGCCTACCAGATTGAACGCTGGGATGCGTCGGCAGGCAATGCCGCGATCTGGGTTCGGGTCCCGACCATCAAGGGCAATGATCAGCAGGCGATCAAGATGCATTGGGGCAACGCCAAGGCTTCCAGCGAAGGCAACGGCGAGCAGGTATTCCAGACCTCGCAAGGGTTTGCCGGTGTCTGGCACTTGGGCGATAACCTGCAGGACGCTACTTCCAACAATCTTGACGCATTCAACAGACCCGACAAGCCAACCACCAATACCAGCGGCATCATCGGTGACGCCCAGGAGTTTGGCGTTAACAAATTTCTTGTCGTCCGCCCTACCGGCTCCCAACGCGATCGACGGGTGACCTGCATGCCTTCGGGGAACGCCGACCGGACGATGTCCGCATGGATAAATCCCAAAAACTTCGAAAGCCACAACTGGGCTCAGGCGTCGATTGGTGGCTGGGGTGAACCGGAACGCGGACAGAAGCCGAACATGGGTTTGTCGTATTTCACGATGACGGGCAGAGGGCAGCCGCGTTTTCATCTCTACGGCTTTGACCCACGATGCGCCACTACCCTGCCACGTAACCAATGGCGGCATATCGCGCTGAGCGTGTCGGAGAACATGGTTCGCTTTTATGTTGATGGCGTACTCAACAGAACAATTGATAACAACAGCAAGGTGGTTAGCAAACTCGGCACCTTGAGCACCCCCGCATCAACGCCAGTCGATCTCGGTGATCATGGGAACGGACGTGGACCATTCAATGGAACCATGGACGAGGTACGCTTCGAGTCCGTAGCCCGCTCGTCCAACTGGCTGAAACTCTGTGTCGAGAACCAAAAGCCTTTGCATTCGCTGGTTGGTCCACTGGTTCAGGATGGGAATATCTTCTCGGTTTCGGAGTCAAACTTGGTGATGAAGGAGGGGTCCGCAATCGCCCTGTCAGCAAAAGCGGGAGGAGCCAGAAAGGTCTACTGGGTTTTGCAGGATGGAGATAAGGAGGAAATACTCGTTGTCGACCGCTTCAACTATGAGTTCAACTCAGGAAGGGTTGCCGAAAGCAAAACGGTCAACTTGCTTTTCAAAGCGGTGTTGGAGTCTGGTGTGAAGACGCACACCCTCCCAATTACCATCCGGGAACGCATCCCAAATCCTGTTTACACGCTCGAAGTTCCCCAGACGTGGAATGGAAGGGATGAACTGGAGATCTCGCCCTCAATCGTCAACCTTGCAGAGATGAAATCTGAGGGTGTTGGCGACCTGAACTACTCATGGAAAATTTCGGGAATGGCCACGGTCAGCGAAACAGACGCGGGCAAACTGGTCTTGAAGCGAGCCCAGAACAGCGGCACGCTGACAGTCGCACTCGCCCTCGACAATGGCGGTGACGCAATTTCACATTCTGCCAGCATCATCGTTACCGAACCGAATCATGATCCATGGGTTGTGCGTACCGCTGACATCGATGAAAAGCCAGTGGACCACCAGTTCTACGCTCGCGACGATCGTGGTCAAGGAACCCTTCACTACAAAGGCACGCTGAAAGAACCAGCGGATTCCGTTTTTCTGAAACTCTATGCCGGTGACCAACTGCTCGACACGCAGCGGCAAGCGGTCAGCTCCGAAAACAAATATTCCCTTGCCGTAAATTTGCAGGCGGGCCTGACCGCCTATCGCACCGAGTTTGGCATCACGCGTGATGGAGTAGAAACCGTACTCGAAAAGGCGAATGACCTGGTCTGCGGTGACGTCTTTGTCATTCAGGGTCAATCCAATGCCGAAGCATGGACAGACCAACGCGTCGTCCATCCCTTCAGAAGTCCGTGGTTGCGCAGCTTTGGTACACCCACGACAAACAAAGACCGAGCCCGAGACGTGGTCTGGGGCAATGCCTTGTCTTTCAACGGCGGTCAGAACCACCATCATTTACAGATTGGCTATTGGGGTGTCGAACTGGGCAAGCTGCTCATCGAAAAACACAAAATCCCCATCTGTATAATCAATGGTGCCCAAGGGGGAACACGCGTTGACCAGCACCAACGCAACGAGGCTGATCCGACAGATGTGGCCACCATCTACGGCCGACTGCTGTGGCGTTTACAGCAAGCAAGACTGACGCATGGCGTTCGTGCCGTGCTATGGCATCAGGGAGAAAATGACCAAGGAGAGTCAGGGGCAACCGGCACATTTGGCTGGGTAAATTACCAGGACTACTTCCTTCGCATGACGGCAGCCTGGAAGAAAGACTACCCGAACATCAAACACTACTACATTCATCAGATCTGGCCGGGAGCATGTGGCAGTCGGTCGGTGGAAAACGACAGGCTGCGTGAGCAGCAGAGACAATTGCCCGGGCAGTTCTCCAACATGAGCATCATGTCGACTCTCGGGATTCGACCAGGAGGCGGCTGCCACTTCCTGGCGGAAGGCTATGCGGCGATGGCAAGGCAGTTATTTCCGCTGGTCAATCAATTCAACTACGGTGTGGAAACGAGAACACCTGTCACGCCGCCGGATATTCAGAGTGTTTCGTATGTCGACGCTGCAAAAGATGCAATCAAACTCGTTTTTGATCAGGATGTAAAATGGGACGAGGAAATCCTGGGACGTTTTTATCTCGATGACCTTTCCGCTGAACTGATCTCTGTTTCCGGCAACGGCAGAATCCTCACTTTGAAACTGGCCGAACCTTCAACGGCGAAGACCCTCTCCTACGTCAGAGGTGGGAAGTGGAGACAGGAGGATTCGATCATCCGTGGCGCAAACGACATCGCAGCACTGACCTTCTGTGAACTCCCAATACGACCTGCAAGATCACTCAATGATTGAGGTGTGCAGCAGGTTTTCTCTCAGCAGCCCGCGGCAAACAGCTGCTCTGCCAAATCCAGCTAGAAATGTCGAGCACCTTCCTTCATTAAGCAGACCTGCTGCCAAACGAAGGACCGAATGCGCAGCCGTGGTAGAGAGAATGTAAGTGTCAGCAGTCAATTTCCTCTGGATTCATCAGTGCACAGGAAAATGCCCGAACCAATCGCTCCTGTAAGATTTGTTCTCAAGAATCGATTTGCCGTTGTACCCATCGCCCAACACCTCAATGAGTGCGACTCCATTCTGCGAATTTTTCCAATCAGGCACGCTTTTTGGGTAAATTCCGCACATTCTGTAAGAAACCCGAGGGTTCGGATCACAAGTTAAGCTGAAATGATCCACACAATGAAACCACGAGAGCAGCAGCGAATTTTCGAGGAATGGCTTACCCAGCACAGGGGCCTACTGTTCAAGGTTTTGCGTGCCTACGCATTCACTCCCCATGACCAGGACGACCTGTTTCAGGAAATCACGACCCAAGTTTGGAATTCGATTCCGAATTATCGTGGCGACTCTGCTGTCACCACGTGGATCTATCGTGTTGCCCTCTACTGCGCCATGGCATGGTCAAAGAAAGAGCGACGACACCGTGAAAATCACCAGTCAATCACGGCCGATGATCGGCCACTGCTACAACGTGCCAACGTTGAGAATCCACAACTGGACTGGCTTTACGAAAAGATTTCACAGCTTGATGAAATTGATCGTTCACTGACGCTTTTGATGCTTGACGGTTTCAGTTACAGGGAGATCGGTGACACGATGGGCATTTCACAAAACTACGTTGGTGTGAAGTTGAACCGCATCAAAAAACGGCTTACAGAACAGTGCACAAAGGAAGACAAACATGGAATTTGAAGACCTACAGGTCATATGGAAT
>JBPCVE010000250.1:0-16650 GCA_051010795.1 Rubripirellula sp. | reverse complement strand
GCTTGTGAGTTCCCGCTGACTTCGCTTCCTACCTCCATGCGTGCTGCTTGATGTCAAATACTCCGCCACCCGAAAATTTAAGCGAAACGCTACATCGCTTGGCGGGGTATATGAATTTCTCATCAGGTGCCAGTGATCCTTCGATCATGGCTGCTTGGAGCACCGTGTTTGATATTGCCAGCGCGGGGGATCCTTTGACAGGGCCGCCTGCCTGGTTGGTTGTCAAAGACTGGATCGGTGAAACCCTTGAAACTCTTCAGGGCAGCGAAACTGCCTTTCAGGACTGTCAGCAGGCATCGCGGCTTGCCTCGTTACTTTGGAGCGAGTTGTTACCCGCGTATCTCGATTTTCATCGGGATCTATTGTTTCACCAAGTACCGGAGTTACTCTTCAATGGTTTCTTCATGGCCCGCGCTGCCGACGCGTTGCTGTCGGTCGGCCTGACGGGTGATGATGAACAGGTCGTTCAAGCCGCGATTGATCGTTTGGACGATTTTGTCGGCTATCGTCCGGTCGCGATGCTTGAGAATAGAACCTGCCAGCCTTACCGGCACGAGTTCGTTTGTCCCGTTCCCTTGTACGTCAAGGACGCGGGTGTTTCCGCCGGTCCCTACCGGGAAATCATCGAGCTCGCCATCGAAAAGTTGGGGACCACGGCAGAGGATGTTTTGCGGTCGGCATCCTTCGATCTTGAACGGATTGAGGAAATCTCTATCGATCCGAGGGCGTATGATTTTGACCATCCTGTTAATCGACGGCCCAATTATCATTTCGGAGGTTGGGACGAGCGGTCAATTTCTGAGGATGGTTTCTACAATCGCTTTGTGCTCCGACAGGTCACTCTTGAGGCGTTGCTGGGGCGGGCCGTCGGTAAGACTGGCGTTGAGAGACAGGAAAAAGTAGCCGAAGCAGCCAGCGTGCTGGCTGGGACCATGTTGATGGCGTCCGGCATTACCGGATGGGGGCCGGGAGCCTACACTAGCGACATCACCTTGGGTGGGCTGATGAGGCCAATCGCTGCTTACCGGGATGCGTATTACGAAGATTGCATGAAGCAAATCGATGGTGAGCATGCCGAGCGACTGTATGGCGAGCAAAAACTACGTCGGCAGCCTTTCGGAGCCGCTCGGCAGCATCTCAATGCGGCTCTGGCAGAAAGGCGAGCAGCGCAGTTGCAGCATGTGCAATTAGCTCGTCTTTATGCTCGGATGGGGTATCCCGATGCAGCCAAGCGACAGACCGATACGGTCTCGGCTGCATCGGCGCGGATGATGTGTCGAATTGACTGCTTGATGACCCTGGGGCTCCGTGCGATTCGTGCGGGAGACCTTGACGCCGCTGTCAAAGTGCCCGCCACTGCATTTGATTTGATGAAGAGGGCTATCGAGTGTGGAGCGTTGATTGACCCATGGGATATTCTTGCCTGTGGTGGAAATTTCAGTCTGTACGCTGGGCCGGAAAGTGGTGTTCACGATTCGCGTGTTGATGACATGCTGTATCTCGTCGAGCAGGTGTTTGGTTACACCGCTCGGGTTTGGAGCGAAGCAGCAGCACGGAATGATCAAGCTGCTTATGACGAAATGGAATCGCGTTATCGAGAGATGGCAGAGTGGTGGCGTGTTTATGCGGCACACACAGTCGAGTCCATCGAAGCAGCCGACCCATTGGAGTCGTATGAATCAGCAAAACTGGTTGCTCGAGCACTCAGGCTTTGGCATGAAGGCGGTGCTGAAGCTGGAAATGTAGCCTTCTGGGCACCGCATGCAGACCTTTTCGATTCTCCCAGGGCCTACGCCCTTGTGATCTCTGCACTGCTGGAACGGCAGGATTTCGTCCCTGCTATGGCGTTGTTGGTGCATTGGTTGAGTAATGCGGAGCGGGTGGGGCTGCGTTTAGGAGGTAATTCGTTACCGAGGCTTTCTGAACGCTGGCTGTTGCATTTACGCAGGTCTGCTATCGGTGATCTTGCGGAATATGGCGAACCTTCTCTTGAGCAGGTTACTGATTGGGACACGGCTGAAGTTTGGCCGTTGGTCCGTAAAATGTTCGACTACTTTGAGGCAAATGCGGAGGAGTTTTGGTCCGCACCAAGTTTTGTCCTGGGAGAGAAAAAAGAAAAACCGCGTGACTGGGATCGCGAACTCACCGCAGCAGACTCTGAAGAAGGTGAAGATGGCGAAGGGTTGTACGATGCCGCGTATGAAGGTGTTACGTATCGAGACACGACCGATGATGGAAACGAGGGGGCGGTATTTGGGTTTGCCGAGGAAATAGGACATGATGCTCTGGAGGCAGAGTCCAAACGCCTGATTGAGCACCTCAACTTCATGCAGTCGCTGGCGCGGATGTGGGCGGTTGCTGCTGACATCGCAGTCGCTGATCAAAGTGAAAATGATCTTGCGGACCGTATCGAGTCGTTGCAAGCTTGGGCTAAACGTGCGAGAGAAAATCGGATCGGGTTGCTGGAGCTTTTGGACTCGGTTCGTGAGTTTCCAATTGCACCAGCTGGTACCGATAAAGACTCGATGCGCAGTTACGACCGTCGCAGGGTGCTGCGAGATTCGTTGATGGAGCGAATTATCGGGACAGCGGTTGAAATGTCTGATTCACGCCGCTTGATCAGCGGCGTTCTGCTCGCTCTGTCCGGTGGCAAAGCAAATCCAATCGCCGAAGAAGAGATGGTAGAAGATGACGCACAGGCTGTGCGTATGTTTGGTGCCTTGATCGCCAGTGATCAGAAGCAGGTGCGTGAATTGTTTCCGCCGTTTCTCGATGCCCTGCGTGACAAGAATCTTCTTTACATTCCACTGTCGCGAGGCGGAGACCCTGTCAAAATTTATGTGGCAAGGCTGCGACAGAGGGTGCTGCGGCATTTGATGCACTGGTTGCCTAGACGCGGCCTGCTCGTCGAAACATGCAGGTTGATTGAAACAGCTCGAGAGATGGAAACCAGTAACCCAATCGGCGCTGGGGCGGTAACCGAGTTCGATGGGCTGTTTCGAGCAGGCTTTCGGTCACTTGTTGCTTCGCTGGTCGAGTCGACAAGAAAAAGCCAGGAAGTAGCTGACGCCGCTGCTGAAGCTGATCGCGATGCTGCCGATGGCAGCGCTGGTCAAACAAGTGTGAAACAAATCGATGCAGGCGATTCGACTGAGGATGCATCTGAGGAGGACGAAGAAGATTTTGCATTGATTGGTGACAATGAGTGTGCAGAAACGCTGGTTCCGTTGCTTGAGCGGCTAGCTGAAACGTTGTTGGGCAGTTGGTTGGCCCACAGTCAAACGCTTCGCTTGTCTCCGCTTGAAGCCGTGATTGATCCGCGCAAATGGAAACTGCTGGTTTCGTTTGTGAAAGATTATGGCGATCCCGTTTTTACCCAGATGTTTCTTCAGCTGGGTAACGTGCGTGCCATTCTGCATCAAGGTGTTTCGCAGTGGCTCACGCGGGCGATGGAAGAAGGCGAAGATCATCTCGCTGATACCCGGTTGGTAGAAGATTTGGAGAATGGATTCCTGCAGGTGTCCGAGGCCGATCGCTGGATGACGCTTGTTTATGAATCATTGATCGATCATCACACTGAGTACTTGGATTACAACAGCACAACGACTCAAAGTGATCGTGGTGAACTCGTTTACATGTTCCTTGATTTCTTGCGTCTGCGAGTGAAGTACGAACGGATTGCCTGGAACCTGAAGCCCGTGATGTGGGCGCACGAGGTTCTGGTGAGAAGCGGGTTAGAGAAAGCTGCCATGATGTGGCGACGTAGTCTTAGCGAACGAATCGGGACCGAAGCTGATATTTACGTTCAAAAATTGAGGCAACTGCAGACGGAGTATGCGATGCGGATGCCAACGGTTGCGGATCGCATTCAGGAGCGTTTTGTGCAGCCGATGACGATTGACAGGATGCGTGCATTGGTGGGGCCCGCGATGCGGGATGCCGAAGCCAATCGGGAGAGTCACGCGTTTGATTTGTTGATGCAGGAAGCAGAATTGTTGACGCGGCATCCGACCGGGGTGGGGCTGGATGTTCCTGCCTGGCTCGATTCTCTCGAGGAAGAAGTTGAACAGCTAGCAAAGCGTCGTGCGAGCAGCGAAATTGACCCGCAATCCTTGATGACCATCTCCATTGTGCCGCTATCCGTTGATGAATTGAATGAACAACTGACCAAAGCAAGCCGTCAAGGCCGTCGGTTGCCGCACATGAAGTGATCTTGGATTGTGGGATTCCACCCGATATTCTACCGCGGAATCTTTACAAGAGGTACGTTACAAAACATACTGCCGCCTCTCACTTCCAAACTTTTTCTGTACAAGCCAGTTGCCACGGATGAATACGCTTGCAATCAGTCAGCTCTCGACACTTCGCTGGGCGTTTGAAGACGATGTCCACGCCTATGCGGCTAGAGGCTTCAAGGGCATTGGAGTTTATCGGCCGAAATTAGAAGACTTTGGCGTGGAACGCGCCGTTGATCTGTTGGCCGAGTCTGAACTGGGCGTCACCTCGTTGTCGTGGGCCGGAGGATTTACCGGCAGTGATGGCCGCGCGTTTGAAGATGCTGTGCTTGATGCTGTCAGTGCGGTGCACGATGCTGCAACTTTGCGGGCCGAAACATTAATTGTGTTGGCGGGTGGTCGGAATAATCACATCCGCAACCATGCCAAGCGAACTCTCTGCGATGCGTTGAAAGAGATCGCGGAAGTTGCCGAAGAATTTGGAGTGCGGCTTTCGATTGAGCCCATCCACCCCGGTTGTGGAAACGAATGGTCGTTCGTGAATGATCTCCAGTCGACACTCGATATCATCGAAGCAGTGAATAGTCCCCAGTTGGGACTCGTGCTGGATACTTACCATGTCGGGATGGATGAAGAAGTAGTGCGTTGGCTGCCTGACGTGATTCCTTACCTTCACCTTGTGCAATTGGGTGATGCGAGGCATTCGCCCTTGGGTGAGATGAATCGATGTCTCTTAGGAGACGGCTGTGTTCCTCTGACAACGATCTTGGGGACACTGCGAGACTATCATTATCAAGGACCGTTTGAGGTAGAGTTGATCGGTGAAGATGTCGAAACGCTGTCTTATGATGAGCTGCTTGATCACGCGAGAGATTTCACCGCTCAGGCTTTGGGGCGTGTGCAGCAGGACTGATTCGCGTGTCCGCGACGTACCCCCACAGGTCACTTCTGCACCAGGCTGCTAATCCAGCACCAGGCTGCTAATCCAACACCAGGCTGCTAATCCAACACCAGGCTGCTAGCACAAAACCAGTGGTCGCCAACTCGACTTCGTAAACCCATGGGCTCGGTGGACGTTGAGCATCTTTCGCTGAGTCCGAGGAAGTCTTGTCTTTGTCGACGCCGGTCTCTGTTTTGAAACCTCTGCCCTCTGGTCCCTGCCCTCTGCTTCATGACTGCAGGTGAAGGATGGTGGTTGTTGGCTCGTTTGTTTTGCCGTGGGGCGTTTGACATGCTGCTGTCAATTTCTGCTTGCCGCTGAATCCCAGCAGTGGTACGTGAGGTCGCCTGAGTCCGGTGGCTTGCCTGAGTCCGGTGCGTCGTCTGGCAAACTGCAAGTGATTGTTGGTTCACGTTTCAGCGAGTCGTGGGTCTCTGCGCCGTTGGGCTGCTTGGCAAGCTGTTTGGGCGTTTCGCAATTCGTCGTGGAAACAGCGGGATGCGTTGTTCCTCTGGCAGGAGTGCCCGATTCGCTCGTTCTGGATCCTGCTGGCTCCAGGTCTCTCTCATTTTGCTGGCCCGAACTTGTCGTAGCGTGAGGCCGTCGTGCCACGTACACTGATAGGACTTGGGGTTCCAGTGCCGAACGGGAAGCTGGCTCTCTTTTTTTATCAGCCGCCATGCACGCACGTGGAACTGGTGCTTGGGTTGGCACCAGTCGTAAAAGATGACCTGTTGAAAGACTTCTCTACCTTCATCGTCGAGAAAGTGATTCAGTTCGATCAGATCGACCTTTGCCCGCGTAACACTGGGGGGCGATCCGCTGGATTTGCCGGAACCTGTGCCCGGCCAAAGGATCAAGACTGCCGCAACTTTGTATAACAACACCATGGCATGATTCCTTGAATCGGAGATCGTTTGGTTTGTTCTGGGACACCGCCAGCAGTAGCGCAGTGCCGCCAACATGAATACCGTTAGCAAGGTTCGTTGCGATGGGTAAATACCGTTTTCTAAAAAAAACAGTTGTCTTTGCTGCGGCGTTGAAAGTATTTGTCTTCGCTGTCGTTTTGATGACGAGTGGCTCGGTCGTGGGCCAGCAACCGCGAAGACTGCTGATGTCGGGCTTGCCGGAGCCGCCCCGGAACCTGAAAAAGTTACTCGCTGCAGGGGCAGTGACCTTTGAAGTGGGCCCGAGGGAAAGTTCGGGTGATCCTCGAATCATTGGTGAAACTCGCTATTCCATTTCTTATCGATACAGGAGCGAAGCCAAGTGGCAACTGTCGCGTGATACTCAGGGTGCACGCGTCTTGATCATTGACGCAGGTTTCAGCCATCTGCGGTGGAGCCCCCGACATGTGATCTGGTTGCGTGATGAACCTGGGGCCGAGGAGTTTTGGTCGAATAACGTGGTGCTGCACGAGTTTGATCATTTGCGAATATCAACGGATCCTCGCGTTGCGAAGCGGTTTGCTGAATTGCTCAGGCAACGCAGAGTCATACGCCACTTGTTGCAGCCAGGCGAAGTCGCAGGGCGTGAATTGACAGACAAGCTGGTTGAGCGTGAAGCGCGTGCCGTGTTCGACGAGTTGACTGACCTGATTGCCATTCGGTACCGCGAATTGGACCGCGAAACATCGCACGGTCGAAAGCCGTTGCCCTCGGATTCCAAATTGCATGAACTGCTGCGACCCGAGGCTGTTTCGCGGACGCTCGGGGAAGGCAGGGATGCCCCCGATCGTAACTGAGTCTCGCTGGTTTGGAATCGTTGGCAAGACGGCTCCGACGCCACGTGGCTATTTCTGTGCACCCGGAAATCGATGGTCGCGGTGCGTGTTGGGCTGCGACACGCAAATTCGTATTCCATTCCACACCGTCCTAAACGCCTCCCTCAGTGTTTCGAAATGTGCTGAACTGGCGAGTATTGATTTTTGAGAGAATGGTCGCTTGTAAATAAGCTTGGTAATAGCGGTATCTGGCTGTTCTGTGGGCAGTCAGGGCTATGGGCTTGGCCGTCTGTCATGGTAAAGTCTGTGCTTCCGGCGGCGGCTTCGCCCCGTTCCTATTACCTGATTGGCAAAGCGACCTGATGTCTGTCGATAAATATGCTGTTTGCCCCTGCGGCACGGGAAAGAAAATCAAATTTTGCTGCAATGACTCGGTTTCTGAATTGGATGCCGTTCTGAGCATGGTTGATGGAGGGCAGGTGGTACCTGCACTTGATCAATTGTCATCGATCTTACAGGAACACCCCAACGCAGCTTGGGCATTGGCAATCCGTGGCCGTCTGCTGTTGGACTTGCGCGAGTATGACTCGTTAAGCGAAAATGCAGACCGGTTTATTCGTTTGCAGCCCAGCAATCCACTTGCGTTGACTCAGCGAGCTGCCGCCAAACTGTTTCATGGTGAAGTGGAGGATGCGACGGCATCCATGTTAGAAGCTCTGACCGAGAGCGGAAGTGATGTCGATTCATTTGTGCTTGACGTCTCATCAGTGCTGGCTTACTCGCTAGCGCAACGAGGAATCTTCCTTACAGCCCGCGTTTATGCGACTCTTTCGATGATGGCGACCGGCTATGAAGGGGGGCAGGCATCTGTCTCGGTTCTCAGACAGATGAATTCGGCGCCGACCATCAGCCAGTTGATGAAAACAGTACCGCAACCTGTGCCGCGTCCAGGTGATGCAACGTGGGGAGAACGCTATGACGAAGCTGCAAACCTGTTGCGCAACAATAAGATAGATCTTGCTGAAGCTAAGTTTGAATCGCTGCGGCGAACGGTGCCACACGAACCTGCGATCCTTTCGGGGTTGCTGACGTGTGCGATCTGGCGTGGAAACACTGACGCCCAGTCGGAGTTGTTGAAGAAACTGTCTGAGTGTGAAACGCTGGATTTCGAAGAGCGAGTTCGCCACCGGGCGATGTCCGCGTTGGTTGATCCAACGTCAGCCGAGATTTCGATCCCGATCATGAAAATGTTTGGCGATCTCGAGAGTCCCGAGCAGACCGAAATGTCTTTGATGGCGAGTTCTCGTTTTGTTGAGTTGCCACCCGATCTGCTGGCTGGGATGCGGACAACTGAGGATGAAGTGCCGCCACGTAGTGGATTCCAGATGCTGGATCGGGATAAGCCAGAATCGCTTGAAGTGTTGCCGCCAATCGAGGAAGTACCCGAAGCCATCGCACTTGTATTTGTCTACGGAAAACAGACTGATCGAGAGGCAAGACTGGAAGTGCTTGATGTTCGCAAGCCACTCCTCAACACCGTCAAGGAAGGGGTGCAGGATGCAGTGGGTGATGTCGAGCTGACTGAGGTACAGGGAGAGTTGTTGCCAATGTTGGTCGCCTGCCAACCAGCGGTTGCAATGATTCGCTTTCAGGCAAAGCCTGCCGAAGCAGAAAAACTGCAGAATGGCCTGATGGCAGCACGAATGCCCAAAGCGATTACTTCCATCGACACCCCCATGCTCGATGGCGGATCGCTCCAGTCGACCTGTGATGATGAATCCAAACTGTTCGAGCGAACAGTCATGATACGTCTTGTTGAACAGTACGATGCTCTGGTCTCAAAGGGGCAGGGAATCATTGATGAGGCCTACAAGATCGCCAAGCTTGAACCGCAGCCAATGCTGAAGCCAGCGTCGGGTGATGTTGAAACGCTTGCGAACGAAGATCTCAATCGAATCGACTGCTCCGAACTGGATGCGGAATCCCTGATCTATCTCTTGCAGCGTGCCCAACAGGTTTCTGCAACTCCGACGGTTCGCCGTGTTGCTAAACAGTTGATCGGCGCTGAACTGAGCGATGAGCAAAAACCAGCCAAGATGCTTGCTTACATGACGTTGATCAATGCGTCAGAGGGTAACGAGCAGGCGATCGAGTTGATGGACGAAGCAAAGGAATTTGCAGAAGCCAATAACATCCCCACAGCAAACCTGTTGCTCAGTGAAGTTGGGCTGCGTTTGTCTGCAGGAGACGGGCCTGGGTTCCAGAACGCGGTAGAAACACTCTCAAGGCAATACGGCAATGAACCCGAAGTGATGGCCAAGCTGCAGCAAACGTTGATGGCTTACGGCCTGATCAGCCCCGATGGTACTCCTCGCCAGGCACCAGGGGCTCCTGCCCCTGCAGCCGAGCAGGGCGGTGGATTGTGGACGCCTGACAGTGGTTCACCCGCTCCTGAAGGTGGTGGTGGCGGCGCCGCAGGTGGTGGTGGCGGCAAGCTTTGGGTTCCAGGAATGGATTGACCCAAGATGCCCGATTTGCCTAAGCCCGAATCAACGGTTGGTGGTCCCAACCGATTGTTGAAACATGGAAATGCTGTGAATGAAAAAGATCAGCACTTCATGGGCATGGCAATTCGATTGGCCCAACAGGGGCAGGGTGCTGTCGAGCCCAATCCTATGGTGGGCTGCGTGCTGGTCCGCGACGGAAGAGTGATTGGAAAAGGGTACCACCAAAAATTCGGTGGACCGCATGCAGAAGTAGAAGCTCTGCGATCACTCGAGTCATCGAAGCAAGCAAGCGGTGTCACCGCGTACGTGTCGCTGGAACCCTGCTGCCATCATGGCAAGACACCTCCGTGTGCTCAGGCATTGATTGATGCCGGGGTAAGTCGCGTCGTGGTGGCAATGGCTGACCCGTTCCCCAAAGTCTCCGGTGGTGGTTTGAGCCTGTTGCGTTCGGCAGGTGTTGAAACAACGGTCGGGGTGATGCAGGACGAGGCGGAAGAGCTAAACGCACCATATCTGAAACTGATACGCGATGGACGACCGTGGGTGATTGCCAAGTGGGCAATGACAATGGACGGGCGGATAGCCACTACCAGTGGGCAAAGCCAATGGATCACAGGTGATCAGGCCCGTGAGGAAGTGCATCGCTTGAGAGCAAGAGTGGATGGGATTGCTGTGGGAATGGGAACCGTCGTTGCTGATGATCCCATGTTGACCGCGCGTCTCACGAAGGATCAGTCGTCTTGTTCATTGCAGCCAGCTGGTCGGTTCGTTTTTTGTCGGCATCGCTTGCCTTCTGTTGAGTCAAAGTTGGTGCGTTCAGCTTGTGATGTCCCCGTCACGCTATGTGTGGGGCCGGAAGTTGATGCTGCGCGTCTTGTCCAACTCGAGCAGGCTGGCGTTCAACTGATTTCTCTCCACTGCCAGGAATCAAGTGAGATGGTCAGCGAGATGCTTCAGCATTTAGGGAAGAAGCAAGTGACGAATTTGATGTTGGAAGGTGGCGCAGAGTTGCTTGCTAGCTTTTTTTCGGCTGATCAAATTGATGAGTGTCAGGTGTACCTCGGGCCAAAGTTATTTGGCGGCGAGTCTGCAAAAGGGCCCATCGGTGGCGTTGGAATTGAGCAAATTGCTGATGCATTGCAATTTCGCTTGATATCGTTAGATCGCTTTGGCAATGACTTTCGGGCGACTTATCGGCGGGTTGTTTGAGAAGACTCAACGATCAAAAATCTTCTCTTCATTCCCGACAGCTTTTTTGACGATAACACTATTGGATTCGTCGGCCTGCCCGATGAGGGACGGCCTACGCGTCCACCGTAACCGAGTTGCCCACAACAGAGGGTTCGCCTTTAGACGTCAACGATTAGCTGCCAATGAGCTTGCCGAACGCTGTCTGTGATCAGTTGCACTGATCAACAGGTGAACCCAATCAATCCATGAAAAGCATGGAACCCGAGACAGTCGGGGAAGGAGAGGGTTCAGGGATGAGGTGGAGTTTTTTGCTAGCCGTTATCGGCTTGTCCATCACGGACGTGGAGTCTTTTGCCCAAGGACAGCCCGCCGATGAACGTCTTTCTTCGACGCGTGCAGGATACGATGATCCTACTTTCTTTACCGCAACTGACATGGTCCGTTTTCAGTTCATTCAGGGACGGCTATGTCTGAACTGTCCCCAGCATCGAAAAGGCACACAAAGTCGCGATGAACCGGGGATAAGCGAAAGTATCACGGTGACCTCAGAGCGAGGAGTCCCGTCACTGCATTACGTGTTTCAAACAGCCACGCAACAACTCACGCTGAATGTGCAGCATGCTGGTTACGTTCGACTGGAATCGAGGTTGCTGAAATCTGGTCAACGCGTCATTGTGGAACAGCCTGCTTTTGGAATGATTCAGTGGTCATTCTCTAGTAGCGATCACATTGAAAAATGCGAAGGTGCGACTCTGTTGCACTTGCGTGAGCTTGATCCCGAAGTTTTTGATCTCCATTTCGGTAAACTGATTGCCTGCCTGCTTCGAGGGAAATCATTGGTTATGCTGATGGATGAAACCAGCTTGGCTATGGTCGAACAGGCACACAGAGGTGGCACCCCTTCGGTCGCGGAGATTAAGGAAATGGTTGAATCGTTATCGGCTCCAACGGTTGCCCAACGTTCCTATGCCCATCGTCAATTATTGAAGTGGGGGACTCCTGTGATCCCTGTACTGCAAACCTTGTGGAATGATGACCTGAATGCCGAGCAGCGGGCAAGGATTTTCGATATTCGAAATCGCTTAAGGACATTTGTGGATGACACTCCAGCATCGTTGGCCAAATTGTTGGTGAACGATCGATCTTACTGGGAAGTGACTGCTCATCGATTCAATGAAGGGCAAGTCATGCTGGCAAATCGGCATCTTGAGCAATTCGGTGTCGCGCCAATCAGTGTGGTGTCGACAGTGGGACACCGAGTTGCAGCGAGGACGGGCGATTCCTTGAAGTAAGGTTGCGTGGGTGCGTGATTTCGATGGATGTGTTTCTTTTCAAATTTGCAGAACATCATTTATCTGGGACGCGATGTCCGTCAATCTTGCACGATCACCACCCTTCACTTCTGCGGTCGCCCAACCTTGGTAATTGATTTTAGCGAGTGCTTTGCGAACTTGTTTCCAGTCAATGCTACCAGAGCCAAGTGGTTGTCGAAATCCATTCCGCATACCTTCGCTCATTGCAATTTTCAGGTCGTATTCTTTGATGTCGAGTTTTTTGATTCTCGACCCTAGCACCTCGATCCAATGGGGTGGCCATCCCCAACGGACGACATTGCCCACATCAAAATAGGCTCCTACCATCGGACTATCGATTTCGTCGATGTATTTCGCCATGGCTACAGGATCGATCAAGAAAGTTGCCCATACATTCTCCAGCAGGATCATGACACGTTTTTGTTCTGCTCGTGACACTGCGGTTCGGATGGTTGTCTGGGTCTGTCGATAATTCTCAAAGTAGCCCACCTTTTGATTGTAAGGGACGACATGCAGCACCGAGTTCGCACCCAGGTAACTGGCTTGGTCGACGGCTTCTTTAAGCGTTGGGTTGTTGGAGTGGATGACACCGTGGATGGGCAGGCCGGTTTTTTGGCTGGCATCCAGATAGGAATCGACCAAGCCTTTGTTTTTTTCACCCAAGGCAACGCGGGTCTCGATTCCATCAAACCCAAGATCTTGGACCAATTGAAACTTTTCCAAGACGCTTAGCTTGCCGGACACCATGTGATACTTGACTGCCTTCCTGATCTTGTCGGTGTTCTCGGCGGCGGTGGCATTTGTCGCAGTGGCATTTGTCGAGGTGGAGGCAACGGTCAAAGCACAGGATGCAAGCAGGAAGTCGCGGCGTTTCATTTTTTTTTAACTCGGTGCGGGTGGAAAGGGGCTTGTCGATCAATATACACCGGCGTTTTACACCTTGTTGGACGTTGTTGATGATCTGCGATTGCGTTGTAACTCCTGGACCTCAACTCCGCAGAAACCAGGAAGGGATGGTTAGAATAGAGAGGTCAACGGAAGTGAGGCGTCCTCTAGGGTAATCATCATGAAGCGAAGCTTGAACGAAGATTTTGACTGGCAGTGTTGCCCAGAAGTTGCTCGGTTGGTCGCAAAACGAGTTGATGAGATCGTGAGTGAGATTCGTTTTGCTTCGTGCTTGCAACAACGCATGAAAAATGAAACGGGAACGAGATTCTTTGATTGGGTCGATCATCTCTGTCTTCCTTTCGAGGATCCCTTTTCGGAAAGCATTGAAGAACTGGGATATACCCGCACCGAGCATGACGGAGAACAGGAGGTCTGGCGTCACCCCGAGGCAATGGTCCCTGTGATCCGATTGCGAGAACAACCGACAGCCGACGTTTGGCTGAAAGTCGAATCAGTTGCAGATTTTCTGAATGCTCACGCTTTGAATGATGTGGGGTTCATGGGTGAGCCGACAGCATGCATTCAGAAATCCATTGTTGCACGTGAAGCAAACTGTCGGCTGGCGGTGATTGAGCGACACGGAACAGCTGGATTTCAGTGGGGATCTGAAGTGGGTGATGGAGTCGCTGATGTCGCGGTTGCGTTGGCAGAGCATCGCGCGGCATTCTCTTCCCGTCAACGTATTTTTACTGCTGCAGATTCAGCTTGCAGCGAAGCAGCTGGGTTTGAACACGCACTCAGTTTGTTAAGTGCTGCAATTCAGGATCTTGGTACTAATCGTGTTTGTGATCTGTTTTTTCAA
Source organism: Rubripirellula sp. (assembly GCA_051010795.1). Lineage (GTDB taxonomy): Bacteria > Planctomycetota > Planctomycetia > Pirellulales > Pirellulaceae > Rubripirellula. The sequence goes on along the minus strand of JBPCVE010000250.1, from coordinate 2,991 downwards.
TCAGAGCGAGGCTACTGGGAAAGTCGCAATCATGCAGCCAGAGTGCAAAAGAGACGGCAGGATAAGCTTGGGCTCGGGTGGGCAAATCACGATCATCACACGTATCGCAGCAGTCGTGAAAGTTTTTCCCAGCTGATTGGTTTATTGGAGGTGCTGGGTTTTACCTGCAGAGAACGCTTTTATGGTGGGGCGGAGGCAGGTTGGGGCGCCCAGGTCTTGGAGCAAACACTTGCAGGTATCGTGATCTTTGCTGATGTTGATCTATCTCACGATGAGGTGACTGGAGATTTTGCACATGAAGGATTGTTGCCACGTGACGAGTTGGGAACCGTCGGTTTGTGGTGCAAGTTGCATGGTGAAGCAATCATGGCGGCAGGCATGCACCATCTGGAGTGCCAGTTTGATTTCGATGCTGCTTGCGCGCAGTTGGCGGATGCTGGCATTCGAACGATGAAACCGTTTACCGACTTTGACTATCTCAAACAGGCGTTCACGGTCGGCGAGATCTGGCGAGTCACCCCTGAACGGCTTCGCTGCTTGTGTGATGGTGGTCAGATCAGTAATGAGCAGGAAAAACAGTTCTTGAGTGAGGGTTCTGTTGGCTCACACCTTGAAATTCTGCAACGGGATGAAGGCTACAAGGGTTTTAATCAAACCGGAATCAGTGAAATCATTCTCGCAACAGACCCACGTCATCGTGGGGCTGTTTAAACGGTTTCTTTGCAGCACGCACACCGCGCTAGTACAGGCACACCGCACTAGTTACGACGAAGAAGCAATCGGGTGTGGCGTGTTGCCAATTTTGGCAATCAATTGTTCGTAGAAAAGTTTTCATCACGGGGGGGCACACGGGATCGTTCAAATTGGAACTTGGTGGTGGATGGGCTTGAAGTGGATGCTTTTGCTTGGCGATGTTGCGTGTTGTGACGGGCAGACGAGTCCTGAGACTGGTGCTGTTCGATGAAAAAGTGTTGGTGAGTCCGAATTGTGCTAAAACTCTGTGCGAAGACGTTGTGCTGAAATCCTGAGTGGACAGTTTTCTGCATGATCCGCGGTTGCAGGAGGGCAGCGTCTTCAGGGCTTCCGTTCAGCTGGGGACGCGTTGATCCTCAGCGAGTTGCAGCATCGCTGACGCTTAAGGCAGTCGGTTTTACCGGCAGGCGGTGCCTGCATGCAATGCGTTTCAAGTCGACCCACAGGAATACAAGTGTTACTTGCATCAGGTCTGGAATTGGCAACCAACATGTCGTTTTGGTCAGGCGAAGCAATCCTGGCGTTGATCGCGCTGACCATGATGGAGATCGTGCTTGGCATCGACAATATCGTATTCATCGCGATCATCACTGGAAGACTGCCGGAATCCAAAAGACCATTCGCGAGACGGGTGGGCTTGTTTCTTGCCATGATCATGCGAATCATTCTGTTGATGATGGTCGGATGGCTGATGGGGCTGGGGGCAACGATTTTTGAACTGTCTGATTTTGTCCCTGATTCCGGAATCAAGGATTATTTGATCGGGGCGCATGAGGTCAATGATGTGTCAGGACGTGACTTGATTCTGTTGATCGGTGGGCTCTTTTTGCTTTATACCGCCGTTCGCGAAATCCATCACAAAATCGAGGGTGGCGAAGATGAGTCTGAGCTTGGGAATTTGCCGGGAGGAACAGAGCCTCAGGCTGAGCAAGCCAAGCACTCTGTGGGTATCGGAGGAATTCTGATTCGTATCGCGTTCATGGACATGATCTTTTCTCTCGACTCGGTGATTACTGCGGTAGGTATGGCGAAAGATATTCAGATCATGGTCCTCGCGGTGCTTCTCTCAGTGGGCGTCATGATCATTTTCGCCAACCAGATCAGTGACTTTGTGCAGACACATCCCACAGTGAAAATGCTGGCACTCTCATTCTTGATGCTGATTGGGTTGGTGCTCGTGAGCGACGCAGTGGGCACACCGATCAGTAAGGGCTATGTCTACTTTGCAATGGTGTTTTCACTTTTTGTCGAATTTCTCAATCTGCGCATGAAGTTTAAACGGGTGCGACCCAGTGGTGTCGATGAGGGAGAGACTGGCACCGTTCGGCGACGCAGGAAGTCGGTGTGAAAAAACTGCCAGCGGTCAACATTGCAGTGGCTCTGTTTTGTGGTGACTGCCTTGGTAAACAGATTCACTTGTCGATGTTACCGGGCAATGATTTCAGAAATTCTGCATCTCGCGCAGTGCCGTTGAATGGGATTGATCCCAGAATCGGGACAGAGCAGTACTTTTCAATTTGTTCGGAATTGGTTGTTGCGGAACCATCTGCTGTACCCGTCGGGTCGCATAAAACGATTCCAATGGGTTGAATGCCTCGTTTTGCCGCTGCTTCACAAGTGGCAAGTGTTTGGTGAATCGCTCCGAGCCGATTGGCTGCGACCACGATTACGGGAGCGTTGAGTTGATCAGCCAAGTCGATATTCAGGATTCCATCTGCCAAAGGACTGAAAAGGCCTCCGGCACCTTCGACGATCACCAACTCGGAGTTTTTCTCCCAAATTTTGATGCCATCCATGAGTTTCCCGCGATCGACCTGTGTTTTTTCCAGTGCAGCCGCTTCAGGAGGGGCCAGAGGTGCTTTGAATCGCTGCGGACAAACCTGCTCCAGACTCAGTGGTTTTCCCGCTGCTTTCCACAGTGAAACAGCATCTTCGGCAATGAGCTGACCTTGCTCGGTGTGGCATCCGCTGGCGACAGGCTTGTAGACACCCAGCTTGATCCCATCGTCCACAATGACGCGGGCAGCCAGAGAAGCAACATAGGTCTTGCCAACATCAGTGTCGGTCCCTGCAAAGAACAGCTTCGGGGGCTTACGATGTACCAAGGTGAATTGCTCGCGATGTTTTGGTGGGAGATTAATGCTGTGACACGCAATGTACGCTTAACACTCGTTCAAATGCGAGATGCCGGTTCGGCAAATTCCTGTTGTGATGCCGCAGTGATGTGGATCGAGCAGG
>JBPCVE010000249.1:0-16809 GCA_051010795.1 Rubripirellula sp. | reverse complement strand
CAATTCCCGCACTTCCAAGTCAAATTTATTCCGCCATGCCAGTTTTTGACGAGTGCTGCGTCCTCATTCCCGTGTCGACGCTGGAAGATTTCCCTTCCGATTTATCCGATTATGACGCTCGTAGCCTGCTAGCTGCCTGGACGGTGCTGTGGCACCCACGCCTGCTGGCCCAGACCACGCAAATCCCGACCTGGCATCGCGCAGATGCCCCTCCCGAGCCTATTGGGAAACGTTTGTTCACGGCGCCCAACCCAAGCGTCAACATGCTGCCCGATGGCTATCAACTTCGCGCTCAGCAAACCGAAGAGGCGTGCTGGGTGACCGGCAACAGCCGTGACGAGATGCTTGACAAGCTTAATCTGGAACCATGCCCGCCACTCACTGACGGATCGCGGACGGTGACTGAACAAGATTTCTTTGCGGCCGCTTATGCTTCCCTGCAAATCCAAGTGATGACCCGGCGGTTGCGGTACACCAGCAACTTGGATGAAATCCATTTGCAAAATCGCTTGGTGGCAGCAGCCAAAGCATTTATCGACGGTCAAGCGGAAGAATCCATCGCGGCTCTGCACGACGTGTTTGATTGCCTTGCTGAAGAGCGTGACCATTACTTCTCATCTGATCCCCACTTGATCGACCTGGTGCTGACCAGCGAGTCAACACTCGATTCCTTGCTGCAACTCGCCTCGCAAACTGCTACTGAAAATACGACACCCAATCAGGACGCTGATTCAGAAATCAAGCAGGTACCAACCAACATCCTTGTTGATGTTGATCTGTGCCGAGTGTTGGCCCAATCAAGCGACCCCCGAGTTGACACACTTAAGGACTTGCTGAAATGCGAAACCATGGGCTGGGCCGGTGGTGGACCGGCAGACAACATTTGCCTTGACGCCATGACCCTGTCACAGGCCGAGTCAACATTTATCGACTGCCACAGGCAAATTGAGCAGTCCATCGGTATCACTCCAGCCGTCTATGGACGTTTTGCCGGAACAACGCCTTCTGACCTGACGCCGACTTTGGCCCGAATCGGCTACTGCGGCATGATCCCCATCGACTTTGCGGGGGGAAGAGGCTTTGGTGATGAAGCAAAAGTCATTATGCAATCAGCCGCAGGCGATCTTGAAGCCTTGACCGCCAAGCCGATCGATGCTGCCAGCGACGCTGCGTTTCTTAATCTGGGCGCAAAGCTGGGTGAAGCAATCGACAGTGGTGAAATTGCAACGGCTCTGCTCGCTCATTGGCCGGGTAAAGCCTGCGACTCTTTCGCAGACTTGCAATGCATCGCAAGCTGGAGTTTGTCGCTGGGTCGGTTCTGGACACTTGCTGACTACTTCCGAGAAGGTGAGCACCCTTATCACAACGGGAATCTCTCTGCTTCTTCGCCCGACGCTGCCGAGTGGCTGAGTACCTTGATAGCCAGTGGAACACCTCAGCCCATTGAGGCTGCTGCTGAGAAGTTCCGCCATGAACTGATCGCCGAACAAAACAAACTGCTCGTCGGCATGGCGCGTTTGACATCTGGCAAAACAGATTCCCCCAAAACAGACGTCAGCGGGACAGAACCGCCTGCTCCGGGAACAGACCTGGCCCGAGCCATGGGATTCACTCTCAGCGAAACAACTCAGGAAGGTGATAGCCGGGACAGCGACATCCTGTTGCTGAATCCACATTCCAATGGACTGCGAACGCGTGTCACAGCCTCGGGTAATCCACCGCCAAAAGCTGAACATATCTTTGCCGCCTCGCAGGAAGGTAACGTCACCGAAACCACCGTTGATATTCCCGCCTGCGGATTTGTGTTACTTCGCCAAAGCGATTCTAAAAACAACCCAAGAGGCGGTATCGGAGCACGTCTTCGCAAGAGCCTGCTGGGTGGCGTGAAGCCAATTGCAGACGAACGCTCACTGACCAATGAGTTCATGGAGATTGCGATCAGCGCTGAAACGGGTGGAATCGCTGGCATTTACAGCGGTGGAGCCCGGGGTAATCGTTTTTCCATGCGTCTTGTCCGCTGCAGCCCACTGCCTTCTGATTCCAAAAAAAGCACGCCGGGCGAGGAAACCTTGATGCGTTGCAGCGGCCATCGAATCATCACCACCAACGCAGCGATTGGCACCATTGAAGCCAAGGGTGAGCTAATCGACAGCAACAGCGAAGCGGTTCTCGCCAACTTCACCCTCCGCTACTCACTTCCCCGTGGATCTCGAACGCTGATGGTCTCGGGCGAAATCGACGTGCTCCACGAGCTGAAAGGGGAACCATGGGACAACTACTATGCGCTACGCGCCGCGGTAGCGAACGAGTCTTCGATCTGTCGAGCACTAATTCGAGACAAAATGCACCGCCCGGGCTCACGCCGCGTGGTCTCTCCGCTGGGCATCCTCTTGGACGAATCCGAGCGTCAAACGTTGATTTGCGGCAACGGTTCTGCATTCCACCGACGAGTCGGAAATCGTTTCCTTGATACTTTGATCGCGGTGCCGGGTGACACCGAGGCCAAATTCAACATGAACTATGGCATGGACGTCCCGAACCCAGTCAACGCTGCACGCGAACTACTGACCGGCGCGAAGCAGATCGAAGTGAGAGGATCGGAAAACGCGCCGACGAGTGGTTGGCTGCTCCACACGTCACCTCGCGATCTGCTCGTTTCAGAGTTGAAGATTGATCGATCAGAAGATGGCCAACTGTACGCAATGATCAGGCTGGTTCAGACCAAATCTCAACAATGCAAAGCGTCTTTGCGATTCCTGAGAGATGTAGAATCTGCCTACATGATGACGGGCAAGTTGGAGGCAACGCTTGAGGAAGTTCTTAGCGGCAAGCAGACCTCTGAAAAGTCGGAAGGTTCAGAATCACACGAAGAAAATGATGCAGGGGACACCTCATCAAACCTGCTGCCGCTGACTTGCGAAGGTGATCTGGTTTCTTTGACAATGCAAAGTCACGCCAGCAGCGAGATATTGGTCGTATTTGCGGCGAACACCTGATTGAAGCAGAATCTTTGATCAGGCTGCGGGTCGCTAACGGCCCGAAACCGTTTGGAGAGAATCCGTTTTCTGATACGCTGAGACCATGTCAATAAGCGAACCACAGCCCAAACTTTCTTTCAAGCAAGCCGCGATTGTCAGCGGACTGGTGACAGAGCGCAAGTACGAAAAGGTTGTCGAAACCGCGGGTAGTGACGACCCAAATATCATAGCCGCCGCACTGGTCAAAAGTGGGCTGATCACCGAGTATCAAGCTCAACAGTTGAATGTGGGACACACCAAGTTTACCCTCGGTGGCTATCTGATCACCGATGGTATCGGGCAAGGAGGCATGGGACATGTCTTCAAAGGTGTCCACCGCGTGATGGGACGCGAATGTGCCGTCAAGGTTTTGCCGCTCGATAAATCAACGGCTGAATCTCGCGCGAGCTTCATGCACGAGATCCGACTTCAGGCGGGTTTGGACAATCCCTTTCTGGTCCGGGCTTTTGATGCAGGACAAGACGGCAATGTGCATTATCTGGTTACCGAGTTTGTTCCAGGACAAGACCTGCGACGCTTGATTCGCAACAACGGCCCGCTATCGATGAACGATGCCGCAGTCATTGTTTCCCAAGCGGCACAGGGGCTGCAATATGCTCATGAACTAGGCATGGTACATAGGGATGTGAAGCCCGGTAACATTCTCGTGACTCCCGAAGGACATGCCAAAGTCTCCGACATCGGGCTAGCGACTTGGAGCATGAGTCCCGAGAACGATCCGAGAGCGGGAAAAATTGTCGGCACTGCCGATTACCTTTCTCCTGAACAAATCCAAACTCCAAAATCGGTCGGCCCTTTGAGCGATATCTATTCGCTCGGCTGCACCCTGTATTACACGGTCACGGGCAAGGTACCGTTTCCTGGTGGAGACTCGCGTTCCAAATGTCGTCGGCACTGTGAACAAACCCCGTGGCATCCACGAAAATTTGCCCCGGAATTGTCTGAGGAGTTTGTTGATGTGATCGCCGACATGATGGAAAAGGACCCGGCTCGCCGCATCCAAACGGGGAACGAGGTCGCCGAGAGACTTGAGCCATGGGCCAACAGCCCCACCGAAATCGTGGATGTGCCCATCGACCGAAAAGCTTGGACGCCTCCACCTCCGCCCAAAGAACCGTCACAACTGCGTGAAACTCCCGAGCTAACTGAGCTCAATCATTCAGGACACGGGTCGGGAAATCCGCTTTCACCGGAAAGGCAATCAGATTCGCTTTCGACGATCCCGCCGCTACCCGAAGATTGGTCGGCGGAACCAATTGCCAGATCGACCTCAACACTTGCGATTGCAATTTCGCTTGCCATTGCTGTTCCAGCCAGCCTCCTGATAGGTGCGATTGTCGGTTTCATTGTCCGCGGCTGGCTGTAACCCCGATTCGCTAGCATCTCAGCGTCACTAGCTTGCCTCCTGCTCTCGACACGCGAATGACAGTCGGATCGCCCCAAAGCGGCGGATAAAGCTTGCTCCTCGCTTGCTCCAAAGTGCCGCCGCTGATTTTTTCTCGCTTTTTAAATTGGGTGAAATAGCGGGTAAATCGCGGTCAAATAGAGTTTTCTGGGCGATCTTGTCACTAGGTATGTTCCGAATATGCCGATTGTTCCAAAGTTGTGGGCGAAGAGTGCCGATACCTGTAGATGACTGCCTTCGGCTGCAGTTTCCGTCTGCGGATGTTGCACAGCGATCTTGACTCCCGAACTGAAGACACTAGACTTTGCCCTGTGGTAAGTCAAAAGTGTGCAAGGGTTTACAACGATCGCAAAGCAAACTTCAGACCGGAACTGGGAGTCAGAGTGACCAAGAAAGACATCGTGAGAACGATCTCGGAAGAGGTCGAAAAACTGACTCAGCAGCAAACGAAGGAAGTCGTCCAGAAGACGTTTGATGCGATCATTGAGTGCCTGGTGCGGGACGGAAGAATTGAACTACGCAACTTTGGCGTGTTTGAGGTAAAACCCCGCGCAGCAAGAAAAGCTCGCAACCCACGGACTGGAGAGCAGGTTGAAGTACCACGAAAGCATGTCGTGACCTTCAAGCCTGGTAAGAGTATGGAGGCACGAGTCCGAGAACTTGATGAAGCCGAAGCACGGCGACAGCAAGACTTGGATGACGCCAAGAAGTTAGAACCACCACCGGCGGCGAATCCTTTGGAAGCACCGCCACCCAGCAGCCCGCAAGGCCGTTGGGACATCGATCAAACCTGAGCAAGCCCCATGCCTGCTCAAACGACTGCAAATCGTTCACGGAGGAACGCTTGATGCGACGTTTCATGCAACTCACCCTTCTCGCCGTCTGTTTGACGACATCCGTCGGCTGCTTCTTGCCGATCTACTCGTCTCGACCTGAGCGACGCGTGCAACAACTGCTGTACACATCGGAAGATCTCCGAGCAGTCGTCGACGAATGGGAGCGATTCTGGTTCATGGACCAGCCAAGTCACATGACTGTCACCCGTACACACGGTGGCATGTTGTAACGGTGGCATGTTGTAACAGTGGCATGTTGTAACATTGGCATGCCGTGATAGCGGCACCCTGTAGCTGTCTCAATGTCACCATTGCGTGCCTTCGTCGCCGTTCTTGCTTCAATGTTCAATTGATCCAAGACCGTATTGCACGAAGTGTCTGCGATTGACTTCTCGATGCGACCGGGATCACAAATTCAATTCGATGCCATGTTTTCTTTTCAGGAGAACGTGGCCACGAATGTGCGCGTCTGCCTGGACCAAGAGCTCTCCCACACGGACAGCAGTGGCTACGCTTGGAAAGGCGGATTCCTGCGGGTAGCCTGACCCACATGCCCCAGCAGGTTCGCAGCAGTTTCTTCAGAGACGCCAGACCTGTGTTTCGCTTCGCATTTGGAGCACGACCAAGCGGCAGAAATAGAACACGCGGGCGGCGAATCAGTTGGATTTTTCCACCACCCGTTTCAAGACGGCTTCGTAGCGGGCGACCATTTCCTGCCAACCGAAGCCCTCTGCCACTTCGATACCCTGCTGGCCGGTTCTTTCACGTGTTTGCGAGTCCGCCATGAACAACCGCATGGCATCAGACAAGGACGCGGTGTCATTGGGCACCAGCAATCCGCCTGGCAACTGGCCTTGCGTGAGTTCGGTGGAGGCAACGTTTAATCCTCCGTGATCAGAGTCGGTCGCAACTGTAGCCTTCGTTTGCCGCTCGGCAAGAATCGCTCTTGGGCCACTCTCACAATCAACTGCGATCGACGGAACCCCAACCACCATTGCCTCAAGGAGTGCCGACGGGAATCCCTCATAGCGGCTTGGCAACACAAACATCGTGGCGGCGGCGAGCTCATTCCAAACAGGCCGCACCCACCCAGGCAATTCAACACGGTCTTGCAATCCCAGTTGCTCAATCAGTTCTTGCAGCGATTCTCGACAGGACCCTTCACCGAGAATTCGCAAACGCCAGCTCGAAGACTCATAGTCAGCCTGTGCAAACGCGTGAATCAATCGATCAAAACCTTTTTCAGGTTCCAGCCTGCCGATCCCCAGCACCAGCCGGTTTGCTTCCGCGATCGCTCGATCGGACCGGATGGGTGGCAGGTCCACTGCGGAAGGGATCACGCTCAAGGGAACCGAGAATCGTCGTTGGAGATGCTCCGCCGACGTTTCGGAAAGCGCGATCAAATGATCGGCGCGGCGGTAGGATCGATCACGCAGGCATTCCCAGATACGTCCCAGATATTGCTGAGAAGGATCACTGCGTTCACTGAGAACTAAAGGCACCGCCTTGGGACAGGCAAACCCAGCCAGAATGTTGGTACGATCGCAGAAGGAAAGAACCACATCCGGCGAAATTTCGGATAAGGCATTTCGCAACTCGACGACCCGACGACGGTTACTGGCAACTTTTCCCAGCCAACCTTTCTGCTGAAAGAGCAAGTTCAATCGGCGACGCTGAACCGACGCGTCCACCTCGTGACGATCTCCCTTCCCATCGCCCAAGGTCACCAGGGTCACCTCATGGGAACGCTGTGACAAACGGGATGCCAAAGCAGCCATCACGCGTTCGGCTCCGCCGCCATCAAGGGAATGAATGATGCAGGCGATGTTCAATTTTGCGTATCCCAAATTGGCTGATCGCAACGGTTATGAGGAAAGCAACACATTTTTTTTGATTTTAATGGTTGAACGAGTCAGTGGGACCAATTAGCGTTCGTAGTGGAAGGTACGGGGGTGCTTTCCAAACCGTCTCCCGAGTGGATCACCCACGTGCGTGTAGCACCTTGGAACGCAGTATATGACGTCACGCATCCCATGATGCACATTCCTGTTCAATGTGTCCGACAGAGGTCTTCGATGAAGCGATGATTGGCTCCTTGCTGCCTATTGGCTTCGGCTTATTTCTGTGTCCCTAGCACCGCTGCGGCCCAGAATCCGGGACAATATGGCTTTCTGCCGTTTGGATTCTACCAGCCTTATGGCGCCAACTACGGTACTTCCCTGAAAACGCCGCCGTATTTCGCACTCAATCCACCAGTTTACTACGGGACCCGACATGCTCGACCCTATGGTCTAAGTCCCTTTGCATCACCACCGATGGTTGCAGCAGGTGAAAACTACCAGAGTCGACTGCGTGTTCAGTTCCAACAGCCTCGAGTTCCGACGCCTGGACCTGCTCCACGTGGTGGCATGAGATGCAACCCTTGCTTGGAACAACCGGGCAACATCATCGTTCCTGAAGCGATCAACCCAGTAGAAGAAGAGGTTCAGGCCAACGCTGTGGGAACTGTTCGGCTCAATCCATTTGTCACCGATGACAACGAAGAGTTGGCAAGCAAGTAAACGGGAACCAACATGCGGATCACAGAGACAGAGGATCCGCGGACAGCTCATGTAGTTCACCTGAGTACTCTCGCCGTAGTCTGAAAACAGAACATCGATCCACGGGGTCCGAACGTCAGCACTCGCGCGAAGTGCTGGCGTTCTTTTTTTGTGTGCAAGGCTTTCAGCAAATACTGTCGATGAGCTTCAACGGTCTGCGATAATCCGATGCCAGCTCTGCGCTGGTTACCGCCAATCCTGCAAACCGCCCCTATCTCGCGGTTAGCTGCCCAGCTCGTTTCTTGCCATACCATTCAATGGCCAGCACGATGGCAAACGAGCCTACCGTCAAAAGCAACAACGGCCATAGACTGCTGTCCCATTGACTGGGCAACACATACTCCATCACTCGATTCTTAAGATCAAGGTTTGCCGTTTCATCTGTTGGCCGCTGCAGCGGCCAGAGCTTCACAATGCTGCCGACCATCAACCCCATCAAGACCGCCATGGTTGTACCTCGGTAATGCTGCAACAACCAGTTCAAGATTCGCGAAAAGGCGAGCAATCCGAAAACACAACCGCTCCCAAACGCAACCAATTGCAAGAAGGCCTCCATCGTAATCTTCAACTTCAAGAAATCTTTGATCAAACCTGTGACCATGTGATAGGAGCCAAACATGACGAGGACAAGCGCGCCACTGATACCTGGCAAAATCATTGCGCAGATTGCAATGGCTGCCGTGCCAAAGAGAAAAAGCAAGCTGCCATTACCCTCGCCCGCAGGCAAACGAGAAATGAGGACAGCGGCGACAGCACCTCCAAGGAACCAGAGAATCCGTGGCACGGTCCAGCGATCAACGTGATCTTGAACAATCCACACGCTCGCCAGCAACAATCCCAAAAACACCGATAAAGTCTCGGGCAAACGATTGTCGAGCAACCACCCCATGAGACGCAAAAACGTGACCACGCCAAGCACAATCCCGATGGCGAGCATTGTGAGAAAGCGACCATCAACGTGTTTATAGGCGAGTGCAACCTGACGCTTGCGAAGCATGCCCAACAGTGACACATCAAAGTGGCTGATCGCGGCGATCAAACGCTGATAATGCCCCATGATCAAGGCAATGGTTCCGCCACTGACCCCAGGCACCGCATCTGCCGCCCCCATACAGCAACCTCGCAGGCAGTTGATCAAATCACCGCCGATCCCATTACCACTTGAAGGATCATGACTCGCAGCAGGGCTGACAGACGAGGCATTGCCCCCGCCCTTCGTTTCGAAATCAGCATCACTGCGATCCATTTTGCCGTTCCTTCCATGCGAACCAAATGCCCTTGGGTAGTTTTTTCATGCTTCGGAATACTTTCATGCTTGGTCATCACCTCGCGAGTCAAAACACTGTCCCATCAAGCTGCCTCCAAGGTAAAGTCAGCACGATCTCTGGGAAAGAACCGCAAAGTCAATACCGCAAGGACAAAGCGGACGTGTACCATGGTCAAAGCTTGGCGGGCCATTCCCACTCAGCATCACCACCTGACACCCCTCAGCATGGATTTGGTTTGCTGATCAGGCACGTGTTTGCTGATCAGGCACATGAAAGTTGAAAACTATTTCCAAGACGAGAGCCATCTCTCAGCCCAAGTTTAATTAGTCTGTATGAATCTTTGGCTTCGAAAATACAAATCACCCTGACTCGCTCGACTTCCACCTTGGTCGAAGCTTGAAATTGGATCAACCGCGTTCGTGTACAAAATTCTGATTCTTGCCGCGGTCCAAGGAATCGCTGAATTCCTTCCTATCAGCTCGTCAGGGCACCTCGTCATCCTCGGGGCATTACTGGAAGCACTCAGTTCATCCGTCAGTGAACTGGGCGAATCTGCGACCCTTGAAATCATCCTGCACGCTGGCACCTTGGGATCGATCCTCGTCGTGTTCTGGAAACGAATCCTTAACCTTCTGACGAGCGATCGCAGAGTCTTGCCTTTATTGGTGATTGGCACGGTGCCCGCAGCGATCGTAGGGCTGACCATCAAAAGCCAATTCTCGACTTTGCTGACCAACCCGACATTGGCAGCCGCGATGCTGCTCATGACAGGTTGCATGCTGGTGGTACTTGGTCGACTTTCCCCACGAGACGGTTGCTACACCGGATTGAACTGGCGAGCAGCGGCGATCATCGGCTGTTTTCAAGCGTTCGCGATCCTTCCCGGCATCAGCCGCAGTGGATCGACCATTCTGGGTGGGAGGCTACTGGGGCTGAAAAATGAGGACTCAGTGACCTTCTCCTTCTTACTGGCCATTCCCGCCATCCTCGGGGCAAGCCTGCTTGCCATCAAAGACATTTGGCAACAGGCCAGCGCCGGTGAAACCCTCGAGTTTTCGATCATCGAGCTCGCGGTGGGCGCATCCGTGTCCTTCTTAGTCGGCGTGGTAGCCCTGACGTGGCTCATTGGCTGGAGCAGGAAAGACCGGCTCCATTGGTTCGCTTATTGGTGCTTTCCCGCGGGGCTTTGGGCGCTTTGCCATTTCAACGGGTTCCTGTAGGTCCCCCCACAATTGTTATGGACACACGTTTAGTATGCAGTACACTAAACCACCCCTCCTGAAGAAGGCCGCACCCCCCCTAAACGAGAAGGATGCCCCACAATGGCCAAGCAGCTCACCGATCGACAGCAAAATGTCTACAACATGATTCGTGATCTCATTGTGCAACGCGGCTATGGACCCACCGTTCGCGAAATCGGTGAACATTTCGAGATCAAGAGCCCAAACGGGGTGATGTGCCACCTGCGAGCACTCGAGAGAAAGGGCCTGATCACACGTAGCCCAAACAAGTCCCGGGCCATTGAACTGACTAAGGCAGCCGATCGCAGCGGTCATGCTCTGCCAATGGCTGGCATGGTGGCTGCAGGCCCCACGACACTCGCGTTTGAACAAAACGATCGTATCGACTTTAGCGAAATGCTATTCAAGGATGACCGATTCATCCTCCGGGTCTCAGGCGACTCGATGATCAATGCCCACATCACCGATGGCGACTATGTCGTGATCCAGAAGCAGGAAACAGCAGCCGCTGGCGATATGGTCGTCGCCCAGACGCCTGAAGGCGAGGCAACGCTCAAGTTCTGGCATCCGGAAGGAGACAGGATTCGCTTGCAGCCTGCAAACGACTCCATGGCCCCCATTTATGTGCGTGAAGCCAAAGTGATGGGAATTGCTGTCGGCGTCGTCCGTGCTGGCCTTTAGTCCTGCCACAACACGCGACAGTCCTGCCCCAATACGCGACCACGCGTCAGGAAAAGGCGGAATTAACGGACCCAGCCACAAAGCGGCACTAGCCCGCGCCGCCAGTGAACTGAAAACCTGATCTGGCCAGACAACGAGGCCTTTCGCCCCCCACTCCGAGCCGTGCCTTCGCTCTCGGTCGAACCGTGATGATGGCACTCGGAATCCTGCGATCTGCACTCAACCCGCCTTTAGCACCTGCTTGCTGGCCTTCTGTTCACTAGGTATCTGGGTTTCTGCCCACTGGTTATCCAGATGTTAAGCATGTTACGACTGCGCGGCCCATTGCGTAGCTCCGACACTCTCGCAAGCGAGCATCTACCAGCGAGTAGAGGCGGTCATTCTGCTCGGCCCAAATTCACAATGAGGATGGCGACCAGAGGAAAATCTCCCGATCAGGCCCAAGGCGAACGGCAGGTATTACCGACAATCCCCCTACAGCCTCTCATCTTTTCGCATGTGATGAAGGCACAGAACCCCTAATTTGTAATGCGAATAACCGGCCCGTTTGGTATCCTAGGGCCAAATAGGTGAGGCACCAACGTGGTTCGAACCTCGCACTATTCTCTCATCCGCATGCTTCCAGGAACGCCGTTATGAGCCGAGTGGTTCAGGACTTTACCGACTTATTGCTTAAGAATGGCGTGATCAGCCTCGACCAGCTGACAGAAGCCGAAGAGGTTGCCAAGACGACCAATGCGGATGTTGGTGATGTGTTGGTGCAAATGGAATATGCCACCCCAGAAGAGGTGGCCGAAGCATTAGCCAAGCATCACAAAATCCCCTACGTCGATCTCCGATCGGCCCAAATCAGCGATGAAGTGGTGGAATTAGTGCCCGAGTCGGTCGCTCGTGAGAACACGGTTCTGCCTTTCAGCGAGGAGGACGGAGCACTGCGAATTCTGATCGCGGATCCATTTGACCTCGAAACCATCGAAAAGCTGCGTTTCATCCTGAATCGTAAGATTGAAACGGCACTCGCCTCGAAAGGGGCAATCATCGGTGCCATCAACCGTTATTACGGGCAGGTTGAGGGTGAATCTGCTGACTCGATGCTGCAGGAATTCACCGACACCGCGATCGACTTCACCGAAACAGATGCTGACAGTGAACAGGCCGAGGAGGATGTCGATGACAACTCCGCACCAGTGATCCGCCTCGTGAACCTGATGATTCAGGAAGCGGTCCAGTTGCGAGCCAGCGACATTCACGTTGAACCTTTCGAGGATCGCGTGCGGATTCGATACCGAATTGATGGCGTGTGCGTCGAACGCGAGAATGCCCCCCGAAGGATGCTCTCAGCGATCATTGCCAGGATCAAAATTCTGTCCAAAATCGATATCTCTGAAAAACGGCGTCCCACGGACGGACGGATCAAAATCACCGTTGGGGATAAGCAACTTGACCTCCGCGTCAGCATTATCCCGACCAACCACGGGCAGTCCTGTGTGATGCGTCTGCTGGACAAAGACAACATCAAAGTGGGCGTTCGCCAGCTCGGACTCTCCGAAAGAGACTTCCGAAACTTCAACTCTCTGATTCGCCGCCCCAACGGCATCATCCTTGTCACCGGCCCGACAGGCTCCGGCAAGACAACCACTCTGTACGCCGCGCTCAACGCATTGAACCGCCCCGACCGAAAAGTGATCACTGCAGAGGATCCCGTCGAGTACTACTTGCCAGGCATCAATCAGGTCGAGGTTCGGCACAAAATTGGCCTCGACTTCGCACTCATCATTCGCGCGATGTTGCGGCAGGCACCCAACATCATCTTGGTCGGCGAGATGCGAGATCATGAGACCGCTTCGATGGGGATCCAGGCCTCACTCACTGGACACTTGGTATTCAGTACACTACACACGAACGATGCGCCCAGTGCCATATCAAGAATGGTGGACATCGGTGTACCATCCTACATGGTGGCAAGCAGCGTGATTGCAGTGCTCGCGCAACGCTTGGTCAGGACCATCTGCCCACGTTGCAAGGTTCGCTACACCCCCCCCGAAAGTACGATCGAAGAATCAGGACTGCCACCCGAGATGGTAAAGCAGGCGGAGTTCTCTCGGGGCAAAGGATGCGCGTACTGCGGCAGGACGGGCTACCGAGGCCGTATCGGCATTTACGAACTGATGCTGGTGAACAACAAACTACGTGAACTTATGTTCAAAGGCACAACAACGCAAAAGATCCGAGAAGAGGCCATAAGTAACGGCATGTCAACACTTTACACTGATGGAATGCTGAAGGTAATTCGTGGCATCACGACCTTCGAAGAAGTCTATCGTGTGGCCAAGAAAACGGAGCAAGAGAAACTCGCGTTCCGGCACATCGTGGGCGACCTCGATTCACTTTAAGCCTTTAACTTTCCACCCCCCCGAGCACGCGACGAATCGTATCAGCCGGCGAGCGAAGCCGGCCCGGGGAACGACACGATTGCCCCCGGCTCCAACCAAAGAAAGCCCCCCCGATCGTGCCCGCCATTGGGTACTGGCACCACGACGAATACGGCGACCTCCGGCCTCACAACTGGCATTCCCCGCGCCCAAAAACACTACAATGTGGACGACTTTTTTTGTTTTCTGAGACAAACAGACAATAATAACCTCAGCGAGGCAGACGAGATATGAGATCCACCCTGCCTTGACCTGCACGGCCTGCCAAAAAGCCTTTTCCCGGCAAGCCTGCAACGATCGCGATCAAATTTCAAAATCCTTTTCCATTTAAACGATATTGCATTCCTGGCGGATGACCCACCGAACGCATGCCGCGTGTAAGTTGTGTCGATGCAAGGAACTCTGGGGAGCGACTCTTGGCTACCGTTCTGATCGACAAACTGCTTCAAGCAGCCATCAAGCAAGGTGTGAGTGACATCCACATTGTGGTGGGACAACCTCCGGTATTTCGTCTGCACGGGCGGATGCGAAAACTGGAAACCAAGACGTTGGAAGCAGAGGACGCAGTCGCGTTGATGAAGAGCATCACGCCAGAGCGGTGCCAACGGGAACTGCAGGAGAGCGGAAGCGCTGACTTTGGATTTGCGTTCGGTGAGGCAGCACGATTCCGTGTATCAGTGTTCAAGCAACGCGGCTTCATCTCGATGGTGCTGCGTCAGATCCCCAACGATAAATTGACGCCCGAGCAGTTGGGACTGCCCGAGGCAGTCGTCAAGATGGTGCACCGCCCCCGCGGACTGTTCCTCGTGACCGGACCGACAGGCTCTGGAAAAAGTACGACACTGGCAAGTCTCATTAACCTTCTCAACGAGACGCTAGACCACCACATCATCACCATTGAAGACCCAATCGAATTTTATCACGATCACATCGAGAGCACGATCAATCAGCGCGAGGTAGGCGTTGATGTCCCCAGTTTCTCGGAAGCAATTCGACGCGCTTTGCGTCAGGACCCTGATGTGATTCTCGTGGGTGAGCTTCGAGACCTTGAGACAATTGAGGCAGCAATTAGCGCTGCTGAGACAGGCCATATCGTATTCGGCACCCTTCATACCAACAGTGCTCAGGGCACTGTCAACCGAATCATCGACGCGTTCCCCGGCAACCTTCAGGACCAGATTCGAACCCAGTTGGCCAGCACGCTGATTGGCGTTGTCGCCCAAACGCTGTTACCAAGAATTGGCGGTGGACGCTGTGCCTCTTATGAGGTGCTGAACGTGACACCAGGTGTTGCCAACTTGATCCGCGAAAACAAGACATTCCGAATCAACAGCGCCATGCAAACGGGTGCCAAGTTCGGGATGCAGTTGATGGATGATGCACTGTTCCACCACTGGAAAAATGAAACCGTCTCAGTGGAAGAAGTGCTGGCAAAAGCACATCGCCCAGATGACCTTGCCAAGCGAATTGTGCAATCCCGTCGTGGTGAAGGCGACGACGCGGTCCCAGTTCCCCAAGATGAATAAACCGGCGAATAGCCCAACAGCTTGCCCCGTAAAGACAAGTGTGCAGGTAGTCACTTGCAGTCTTCCGGATGCAAACATTGTTAACAACAAATCCGCAACCACCTAAAGTTTTGATTGGTCACTGACAAATGGCACCACGTCGCATCGGACAGATCCTCGTTGACCTTGGTTTTCTAACCGACGAGCAGCTTGAGATCGTGCTGGAAGAGCAGGAGCAACAACCGGGCGCGTTGTTGGGCAGAATTGCGGAAGACATGCAACTGGTCACTGATGAACAGTTGATTCAAGCGCTTGCTGAGCAGATGGGAATGCAGACGGTGTCACTGGAAGACGCCGAATTCGACGATGAAGTGATCGCCAAAATCACTGAAACCATGGCACAGCTTTACCGTGTGGTCCCCCTGTCATTTGAAAATAACGTGCTGACAGTCGCCACGTGCGATCCACAGAACCTGACCATTCAGGACGAACTGCGGACCTTTCTTGGCCATGAAATCTCGATGGTCATCGCGACCGAGCGGGATGTCCTGCAAACCATTGGCAGGCACTACGACAGCGAAACTGAAAGCGTTGAAAAACTCGTTCAACAACTCGCTGACGACGAAGAGCTGAAAGCAGCGATCTCAGCTCTTGAAACCGAAAAATTCAATATCACCGACGCAGAGGCGTTGGCGGATTCAGCGCCGGTTCGAAAACTGCTGAACATGGTGCTGCTGCTTGCCATCAAAGACCACGCCAGTGATATCCACTTTGAGCCGTTTGAGGACGAGTTCCGAATTCGCATCAAGGCAGAGGGCGTTCTTTATGAAATGGTGCCACCACCGCGTCACCTGGCATTTGCGATCACAACACGAATCAAAGTGATGGCAAGCCTTGACATCGCCGAGCGGCGAATGCCGCAAGACGGTCGAATCGAACTGATGGTGGGTGGTCACCCAGTTGACCTTCGCGTCAGTGTTCTGCCTACGATTTTCGGCGAGAGCGTTGTCATGCGGATCTTAGACCGCAGTGTTGTCAACCTGAGCCTCGAGAACGTGGGCATGGACGAGGACATGATGTCTAAGTTCCGCGCTGCAATCGACCGCCCCAATGGAATTGTGTTGGTAACCGGTCCAACCGGCAGCGGCAAAACCACCACGCTGTATTCGTCACTGACGGAACTCAATGATATCGCCGACAAACTGATCACTACGGAGGATCCCGTCGAGTACGACATTGACGGCATCATTCAGATTCCAATCGACACCGATGTTGGCGTGACATTCGCAGGTTGCCTGCGAGCCATCCTGCGTCAGGACCCAGACACGATTCTGGTAGGTGAAATCCGCGACCTCGAGACCGCAGAAATTGCGATTCAAGCAGCGTTAACGGGACACCTTGTGTTCAGCACTCTACATACCAACGATGCCCCGGCAACGGTGACTCGTCTGAAAGACATGGGCATTCAGCCTTTCATGATCTGTGCCACGGTCGAAGCAATTCTGGCCCAGCGATTGGTGCGGCGCATTTGCACCAAGTGCCGTGAAGAAACCAAAGTAAGCAGCTCGATGCTCACCGACCTGGGCCTCAAACCCGAAGACATCGTCGACAAAAAATTCTTCAAGGGAACAGGTTGCGACAATTGCAACAACACCGGCTACAAGGGCCGTATCGCTCTGTTTGAGTTGATGATTCTGAACGACAAAATTCGTGACATGGTGCTGGGCAACGCATCGACAGACGAATTGCGGGAAGAAGCTCGAAGCAATGGCATGTTACCACTGCGAGAATTTGGAATCGCAG
>JBPCVE010000248.1:0-3977 GCA_051010795.1 Rubripirellula sp. | reverse complement strand
GTGATGCTGATGGGCACCAATGATCTGGAAGAGAATGCTGAACCTGCGACCATTGCCGCTAATGTTGGTTTGATCGTGACGGCACTGGAACAACACAACGCGGAGATGCCAGTGGTGTTGTGCCTGGTGTTTCCAAGCAGTGCATCCAAGAAGCGTCCAAGTGAACAGATAAAAAAAATCAACCAATTAATGTCGGCTGGGTTCAAAGGCAACAAGCAGGTGACCACCGTAGACACCTGGACGTTGTTCGCTACCGAACAGGGTGATGCAAAGAAGTCCGAATTTCCTGACTTGTTGCATCCGAATCGGGTCGGCTACGAGAAGTGGTTGGCAGCGATATGGCCTGTTCTCGCAACTCATGGTTTTGTTGATAAGAGTGCTCCGCCCATGGAGCTTGAGTCGGGGTATTCGCCCCTTTTCAATGGCAAAGACCTGAGCGGTTGGGGGTATCGGCGTACCAGCGATAAAATGAGAAAGAGCAGGGAACGCTGGTTGGGACGCAATCCCGAGAATGCTCCTGCTTGGCCAGTGGTTGATGAGCCCGTGGAATTTGAGGGAAAGAAAAATACACCCGATGGACGCTACGCCGCCGTCAACGGAAGGCTGGTGGTCACGACGCCTGCGGAAGGCAGAGCAATTCAGCAGTTGTGGACGACTGATGAGTTCGCGGGTGATTTTGTCCTGAAGCTTGAGTTCCGTGCCACACCGAATGCTGATAGTGGGGTCTTCCTTCGGGGGCCCCAGTTGCAGTGTCGTGATTTCCCACTTGCAGGGCCTTACAAGAGTCTGAAAGAATTTCGTTCGGGGGGCTGGAACGAACTTGTGGTCACCGTCAAAGATTCGATTGCACACTGTACCTGTAACGGCGAGGTGATCGAAGAAGCACTGAAGATTCCTGAGTCGGGGCCGATTGGGCTTGAGGGTGATCGTGGGCAGCTTGAGTATCGACGACTACGAATCAAGCGACTTTGATGTGCAGCGGTGATCTGCTGGTACGAACGACGTTGACAGGCCGCAGAGGTTGCCTGATCGCCCAGGGTTAAACTGAGCCCGGTTGGCAAACTGGAGAGCTTTTTGTTGCCCAGCGTCAAGCCCATGCGCGGTACTTGCTTCTCAGGCAGGCACGCGGGTTCGCCCCATACTAGTGCAACCCAGCCAGTGCGATGAGTTGGTGCTATTTGGGCGGACGGATCGCGTTTTCGAGGGGTGAGCGATGGGGTTGATCCTGTTTTTCTCACACCGGTCGGACTGTCCCGGGTTTCCGTCATCGGCTGACCATCTAGAATCTCGGCTTCTGAATGTTTCTCTTACCTGCGTCTGATAGCCATGCCCCGATACAACCCTTCCGAAATAGAACCCCGTTGGCAGGCATACTGGGACAATCATTCCACCTTCAGAACGCCTGGTCAGGCCGGAGAAAAGAAACGTTATATCTTGGATATGTTTCCCTATCCAAGCGGTGATGGCTTGCACGTCGGGCATCCTGAGGGCTACACGGCAACTGACATTGTGGCAAGGTTTGCGCGGGCTCGTGGTGAGACGGTGCTGCATCCGATGGGGTTTGATGCTTTCGGATTGCCTGCCGAGGAGCACGCCATCAAAACCGGCGAGCATCCGCGGATTCAAACCCAACGAAATATCGATAACTTTACCCGGCAGTTGAAAATGCTCGGATTCAGTTACGACTGGGATCGCATGGTCTCGACCACCGACGAGGATTATTTCCGCTGGACTCAGTGGATATTCTTGGTGCTCTATGACACGTGGTTCGATGCGGATGCACAAAAGGGACGCCCAATCGCAGAACTGCCGATCCCTGCCGAGGTAGAAGCTGAGGGCGTTGAGGCTGTGGGCAAGTATCAGGATCAGCAGCGTTTGGCTTATCAGGACGATGCATTGGTGAATTGGTGTCCCGCTTTGGGAACGGTGCTGGCCAATGAGGAAGTGCAAGATGGGAAAAGTGAACGCGGTAGTCATCCGGTCAAGCGAATCCCACTGCGGCAGTGGATGCTAAGAATCACTTCGTATGCTGAGCGATTGCTCGATGGGCTGGATGATGTTGATTGGCCCATCGGTATAAAAAAATTACAAAGGGATTGGATTGGGCGCAGCACGGGAGCCGAGGTTGATTTTTACGTTGGTGATGAAGCTGGCAAGAATGAGTGGGCCGAGAGCCGTCGGTCGCGTGGTTTTTCTGCCGAGCCTGACTCATCAGTGTTGAGGGTCTACACGACGCGGCCAGATACACTGTTTGGGGCAACCTACATGGTTGTCTCGCCCGAGCATGAGATGCTCGAACAGTTGACCACTGAAGTGCAAAGCGATGCGGTCCGCAGCTATTGCGAAAAAGCATCTTTCAAGAGTGATCGTGAACGCACCGATGGTGACCGTGCAAAGACCGGTGTCTTCACCGGTAGCTATGCGACCAATCCCGTCAATGGTGAACCGGTTCCCATTTGGGTCGCTGATTACGTGCTGGCTGGCTATGGGACCGGTGCAATCATGGCTGTTCCGGCCCATGATGAGCGTGACTTTGAATTTGCAAAGCAATTCGATCTGAAAGTTGTTCCGGTGGTGGATCCACCTCAAGATCATCCGCAGCGAGCGAGAATCATGCAGGGTGACGTTTGTTTTGTCGCCGAGGGGAACGCAATCAATAGCGGTGATTTTGACGGCCAGAAAACAAATGCTGTCAAAACTGCCGTCACTGCGATGTTGAACAGGGACGGATTAGCCGCGGAAGCAGTCAATTACAAGTTGCGCGACTGGCTGTTCTCGCGTCAGCGATTCTGGGGCGAGCCGTTTCCAATTTTGCACGAAGTGGATGCCGATGGCGGTTTGACCGGGGTCAAACGTGCTGTACCTGAAAGTGAGTTGCCCGTAAGACTGCCGGAGCTCGAGGACTTCAAGCCGCATGGTCGGCCTGAGCCGCCGCTCGCGAAGGCAGACGACGATTGGTTGTACGTCACACTCGATGGCAAACGCTATCGCCGGGAAACAAACACCATGCCCCAATGGGCAGGGTCCTGCTGGTACTACCTCAGGTATATCGACCCCAAAAATGATCAGGCAATGATCGATCCAGAGCTTGAAAAGGCTTGGATGCCAGTGGATCTGTATGTGGGTGGCGCTGAACACGCTGTTTTGCATCTGCTTTATTCACGCTTCTGGCATAAAGTTCTGCACGATCGCGGACACATCAGTTGCCCCGAACCTTTCGGGAAACTTGTCAATCAGGGGATGATTCTCGGAGAGGTTGAGTTCAGTGGGTACGTCGATGCGTCGGGAGAAGCTGTTTCTAGTAACGAGGTGAAACGGAATGCCGAGGGTGAGAGGGTGCGGCCAAATGGCGAGGTGGTCACCTCTCGAACGTTGACTGAGGATCAAGTCGAAAAGAAGGGTGAAGGCTTTGTGCTGAAAGATGATCCTGCCATCAGAGTCGACAGTCGCGCCTTCAAAATGTCAAAGAGTCGTGGAAATGTGGTCAATCCGGACGAAGTCGTTCGTGAGTACGGGGCCGATGCTCTGAGACTGTATGAGATGTTCATGGGGCCATTGGAAGCGACCAAGCCATGGGCGATGACCGGTGTGGGGGGCGTGCGGAATTTCTTGGATCGTGTTTGGTGAATGATCGTTGATCCCAAAGCAGATGAGATGGTGCTGTCTGCTGCGGTCTGTGACCAGCCATGTGACGCTGACCAGAAACGTATGCTGCACGCCACGATTAAAAAGGTCACCGAAGATACAGACTCGCTCAGCTTTAATACGGCGATAGCGCGGATGATGGAGTTCACCAACTTCTTCACACGGGCTAAATCCCGACCCAAAGAGGCGATGCAGCAGTTCCTCATTCTGCTAAACCCCTACGCACCGCACCTTGCTGAGGAACTGTGGCATGTCCTTGGTGGCGACCAGTCGATTGCGAAGCAGCCTTGGCCAACTTGGGACTCCGAAGCACTGGTTGAGTCGAGCATCGA
>JBPCVE010000247.1:0-6732 GCA_051010795.1 Rubripirellula sp. | reverse complement strand
CTCCGATGCAGGACAGGGTAATCATAAAGGTCGGAAAGTCCGTACCAATCGACAATGACACCATCAATTCCCGCCAGCTTCATCTGCAATAGCTGACACTCAAGTACGGCTGGATCGGCCGAATCGTACGGGCCAATCAATGGATAGAAGTGCGAAGCAATTTGCCTTTTCGCAGATTCGGGCGAGTCCCCAACATCGGTTGCATCGGGATCGAACTTATTCATCTTCCAATGCCAACCCCATGCCGGTGCAAAAGGCTTTGCCTGGTACCAAGGCATGTAATGAGCAAGCAGCAATTTTCTCGCCTGTCGCTCACGATCCTTGCCATTATATTCCTGTGCAAGAACCGTTCCTGCAGTTCCAAGGAAGACAATTCCTGCCACGAGCACCATTCTGACGGGCACAACCAACTGCCGACACCAATTCACTATAGATCTCCCGATCATTGACTCCGACGCGAACTATCCGACCCTACAAAACGAAACGCCTGATTTAGTTTTCCCGCTTGTGCTTCTTCAGCCTCACAAACGGTGACAGCTTTTTTGATAATTGAACAACAAGTTGCTGATATTCCTTACTGTCTGCCAGATTGTGAACCTCATTGGGGTCTGTAGCATGGTCATACAATTCGCGTCCGGCTTTGCCCTGCAACCACTCGGTGTACCGCCAACGCTCGTCACGCAGTGAATAACCCCATGCTTTCTTGTTGTGCCAAACCTGAGTCACCGCCGGTTTCTTCCAGTTAGCGGAATCGGGATCTAGCAACAGCGGTTTCAACGACTTTCCCTCGAGAGCTGCCGGAGCTCTCAGACCACACAGATCTGCAAGTGTTGGGTAGAGGTCCAAAAGCTCAACCGGCTTTTGCGTCTGCGTACCGTGATCCATGCCGGGCGCCGAAATAATCAATGGCATTCTGGCAGACCGTTCGAAAGCTTTACGCTTATACCAGAGGCCCTTTTCTCCTAGAAAATACCCGTGGTCTGACCAGAAAACCACGATCGTATTTTCAACCAGATTATTTTCTTCAAGGGCATCCAACAAACGTCCAATCTGTGCGTCGACGAACGAATTGCAGGCGTAATAGGCTTGTTTGCATTTCCGAGCCTGATCCTCCGTGACCCCATCAAAGTAATAGGGCCAACGTTTCATGTCCCGCTGCACTGCCATGGGTGGCACATCCTCAAGATCCACCCGTGCTTCCTTCAGATTGGGGACGGTGATTTTTTCGAGCGGATATAGATCAAAATACTTTTTAGGTGCAACGTAAGGACAATGCGGGTTAAAGAAACCTGCAGCCAGAAAAAACGGCTCGTCCTTTTTTTCCTTCATCAGTTTGATAACACGGCTCGCAACCATACCATCGGTGTGTTCTTCATCTTTGCTGACTGGATCCCACCATGCCATCGAGATCCCAAGCCCGCCCTTCTGTGGTCCATAACGAGTGATGGAACTTTCCTGGGTCTTATCAATCCCGGCCGGGTTGTATCGCTGGTCCCAAGTCGCTGGATCATCGTTGGCATCCGTACCGATCTGCCCCGGATTGCCGTAGTGATAAATCTTGCCTGCCCGCGCGGAGAAATACCCATTATTGCGAAACAACTGCCCCAGCGTGACAACATCCGGGTTCTTCTGACGCAGTTCATGCTTCAAGGTGTGCATATCCAGTGTGTCAGGCCGCAAGCCTGTCATCAGGCTGGCACGACTGGGGCCACAGAGCGGCTGCTGGCAATACGCGTTATCGAACCGCACGCCCATCTTTGCTAGCCGGTCAAGATTCGGTGTCTTGACCATCGGGTCACCATACACACCTAAATCACAGTTCATGTCATCGGCTGCAATGAACAGGACGTTGGGCCTGACCGACTCAGCGTTGACACGCCCCAGTGCACAATGAAAGCAGCTCAGAAAAAGTAAAATAGCCAAAGAGTGATAAAGATTTTTCATGTCGTTCAATCGAAGTAAAACTCGGAAACACAGGTTAAACATCAAGGCTTGATACAACGCAAAAGGACAGCCTCGTTTCATTACAGCAAGCATTCTATTTGCCTCGCTATTTGCCGCGAACGGCAAACAGCTTCCCCTCAGTGCGTATCAATAAAGTCTTGCCTGCAACCGCGAGCGTTGCGCGACTCCCCTGCCCCATGGGATTGCGGGCAATCACGCGAAACGTATCACCTGCTGCAAGCACGACAACCTCACCGGTCGTGTCAATCGAAAAGATGCGGTCCCCAATCGCAATGGGTGACGAAAAATAGGAACCGCCCACCCGCTTCTGCCAGACGACGTCGCCAGTGCGCAAGTCACAGCACGTACAGATACCACCATCATTCCACAAATAGACGCGGTTACCGAGAATCAGTGGTGTCGGGACATGCGGTGCCTGGCGGACAACGCGATAGAGTTCCGCAGCCGACTCATCAGCATCCTTACCGAGTCCGATCGCCACGACCTGACGATCACCCGCAATCGCACCACTACCGGCGATCACCAAATTTCCGCTGACCACCGGCGACGCCAACGCTCGCTGCGATTCCCGCCCGAAAGGATCAACCATCCAGTTCAGTTGGCCCGTTTCCAGATCAACGCCGGTCACACCTTCGAAGCAATGAACAAAGACAATTTCGGGCCTGCCATCTGCATCGCGCACACACGGAGTCGAATAGCAGGCCCGTTTTCCATCGCGGGGAATCTTCCAATGCTGCTTTCCAGTTTTTCGATCCAACGCAAGCAAGAAGCTGTTTGATTTATGATCGTGTGCAACCACGACAAAATCCCCCGCCACAATGGGACTGGTCGCCCCACCCTGCCCGTGCAGATAGGCCCCTAACTCGGCACGCCACTGCTCGTTACCACCATGATCATAAGCGATCAGCGAGGTCGCTTTTTTTGAGTGCCAAAGCTGATAAACATGATCAGCATCAACTGCGGGCGTTGCCGATGCAAAACTGTTGTTCTTATGTTTCTTGTAGGACTTGAAGTCATCTGCCGCACGCCAAATCTCCTCACCACTGTGCAGGTCAAAGCAAACGAGGAACCTGATTTCATTTTCTACATCAGCAGCGGTCACAAAAACTCGATCGCCCCATGCAACTGGGGATGAATTACCAACGCCGGGTAGCTCAGCCACCCATGCATAATTCTTTTCGGACCACTGCGAAGGGATGCCTATTTCAGTCGTTACTCCGCTACCATTGGGGCCACGGAATCGCGACCACTGCATTGCCTGATCAGATTGGGCGTTTGCCAAGCCTACTGGCAAGACGAACAATAACGCCAGCAACACGAACAGCCAAACACCGCTCGAAAGAATCGGGGCAAAGGTCGTCGGGCCACAATTTCGATACTTCACTGAGATTCCACTATTCCACTGGAAACGAACAAACACCTATCAGATTGCCCCCAATTCTACACCACTTTCCACTTCGCTTGACTGGGTCGCCAACGGTACCGGCCTGCCTGATCAGCACAGCAATCCGCAACCAACAGGCAGTACAGACCACGTCGACCAGTTGAAGCCTGTAGCCAGTGCCCAGTCTGTAGCCAGGGAACTGGATGACGGGTACGCTGTCTCTCATCCCAATCGTTGCCATAACGCCTCATTGCAGCGATCCACACATGCATCCTCAAATGACTATCCTCAAACGACCTCGGTGCAGATGACACAAGACGCCACTGCCATCAAAACCATCATCGGTTTGGGCGAAATACTGTGGGACATTTTCCCTGATGCAGCAAGATTTGGAGGCGCGCCCGCCAATTTCGCCTGCTCGACGGCAAGCTTGAAAACGATTCCGGCTGAAGTGTACATGCTCAGTGCTGTCGGCAAAGACTCGCTCGGACAGCAAGCGATTCAAGCACTCAGTGATCATGACGTCCGCACGGATGCAATTCAGCAAAACGCCAAAGCGACTGGCCAAGTCAATGTGACCCTCGATGAACGTGGCAGTGCGAGCTATGAATTCGCAGCTGATACGGCGTGGGACAATTTTTCATGGTCCGATAGTCTCGCCGATCTGGCCGCAAAAGCTGACGCTGTTTGCTGGGGCACACTCGGGCAACGTTGCCAACCCTCACAGGATGTCATTCAGAAATTTGCAGCTGCTACGCCTCCGGATTGCCTGCGTGTGTTAGACATCAACCTGAGGTCTCCATTCTGGAACCAGTCCGTTCTAAAAGAATCACTGCCAATGGCCAACGTCCTGAAGTGCAACGAGGACGAGTTACCCGTCTTGTCTGAGGTTTTTGAAATCAACGGCGATGATCGCAGTATCCTGTTGCAGTTGAAACAACGCTTTGGACTGAAACTGGTTGCCCTGACCCGTGGTGGTCGCGACTCAATGCTGCTGCACGAAGATGAGCAAACCAGAGATCTGGAAATAAGCCAACTGCCTGCCATCCCAGCTGAGGTGGTCGATACGGTTGGCGCCGGAGACTGCTTTACTGCAGCAATTGTTCTCGGCATGCTTGGCAAGATGAGGTTGACGGATTTACATCAATGGGCCTGCCAGGTTTCAGCCTACGTTTGCTCACAATCAGGTGCCACTCCCACATTCCCAGCGGATCTGAGCCAGCCATGACTTGATCCGCTACCATGAGCGCTGGTGCATGCCCACTCTGCCCGGCACAAAGCCTGTTCACGGAGTGCAGATTACCGGCTTCGCACCGAGAGTGGCAAGGCATCAAGCAGCAGACCACCACCCAACACCGCAAGCCCCCAGTTCGCGTCATGAAACTGCCATCACCCCTGACTTCCAACCTGCTTTTCATTGCTGTGCTAACCAGCATTTTCATTGCTGTGTTGTCGAGCAGCGAGCAGGGCGAAAAATGTCATGCAACCGAAAATACGATCGGGAACAAAGATGCCCAGCCCCCAAATATCCTGATCATCATGTCGGACGATATGGGGTATTCGGACCTCGGCTGCTTTGGTGGTGAAATCAAAACCCCCCATCTCGATCAGCTGGCGTACGGTGGTCTCCGCTTCACCAATTTCTACAGCGAGAACATGTGCTGGGTTTCCCGAGCAGCCATGCTGACGGGGGTGTATCACAAAACATCCATGGTCAATGGTGCCCTTCACAAACAGTGCCCGACCCTGCCGGAACGCTTGCGTCCATCGGGTTACCAAACGGCCATGTCTGGCAAATGGCACTTGGGTGGAAAGTCCTACCGTGTCTTCCCGAATGATCGGGGATTCAATGACTTTTATGGCATCCTCGGTGGCGCCGCGAGTTTCTATGCACCGGCTCACTTGCACCGCAATCGCAAGAACGTAGAGAACGAAGCAGGCAACGACCCAGACTATTACATCACTGATGCCATCAGTTCTGAAGCCACGCGAATGATTCGTGCCACTCCAGCTGACAAACCATTGTTTTTATACGTGGCCTACACTGCCGCCCACTGGCCATTGCACGCCAAGCCAGCAGACATTGAACCGTATCACGGCAAGTATTCCATGGGCTGGGATAAACTGCGAAAAGAACGCCTGCAAAGAATGAAAGAACTTGGCATCCTGAAACCGGAGAGTGAACTATCGCCTCGTCACCCTCAAGTTCCCATCTGGAAAAATGAGAACAACCAAGCTTGGCAACAGCGGCGAATGGAAGTCTATGCTGCTCAAGTGACAGCAATGGATCGGGGCATCGGTCGCATCATCACGACACTCAAAGACACAGGAAAACTTGAAAACACTCTGATTCTGTTCACAATCGACAATGGCGGTTGCCACGTGGAATATGGAGCAAATCGCAAAGGTGACTACTTGCCTGAAACGACGCGTGATGGTCGTCCCATGCGACCTGGTAATCTTCCGCACATCATGCCGGGTCCTGAGGACACCTACCAAAGTTATGGCTATGGATGGGCCAACGCGTCCAACACTCCCTATCGCATGTTCAAGCAGTTTGATCACGAAGGTGGAATCCGAACGCCGATGATCGCCCATTGGCCTGCTGGCATTAAATCTCCGGGGCGCCTGATTCCCGCAGTGTCACACCTTGTCGACATCATGCCCACCGTCCTTGAAGTCACTCAAGGAGATAAGGATCAGGACAGGAAATTGAAAGCAGCCGAAATCCCACAAGACGGGACATCACTTGCCGCAGCATTCACGGGCCCACTGGAGCATGAACGCACACTTTTCTTCCACCACGCTCGCGGATCTGCATTGCGACATGGGCCCTGGAAAATCGTGCGTGAACGCAAGCAGCCATGGGAACTCTACCACCTGAAACAGGACCCCCTGGAACTCAACGACCTGGCCAAGCAACAACCAGACAAACTGACTGACCTGACGAAGATCTGGGATTTTGAGTCGAAGCGTCTGAGCGACCAAGCCAAGGTCAAATGACGCTATCCGGAAAATCAGGCTGACAGCCGGACACTCTCACTTTTGGCTGATACAAAAAAGATGGTCGGTTCCTCGCAAGAACAACTCGCCTTGTGAAATGGCAGGAGACGCGTAGACCCGCTCACCCAGTTCGTTGACCTGCAACACGATGGGTTCACGTGCAGCCCGCATGATCGTGGTTTCACCATCATCCGCTGTGAAATACACCAGCCCCTCTGCCGTGATCAAAGAGGCGCTGAAATGCGGCCCCAATCGCTCACGCCACAAATGCTCACCATCGGCAGGATCAAAACAATGAGCAATCCCGCGATCATCTGCGACAAAGAGCAAGTCGTTTGCCAGCACCGGTGATGGCACATAGCTCTTGGCATCGTTCACAT
>JBPCVE010000246.1:0-4518 GCA_051010795.1 Rubripirellula sp. | reverse complement strand
CTCGAAGGCAGCCCCAGTCATGATCGGGATAGGCGCGCCGCGCGTCGCCGCGGTCTCGCCGTTTTTTTGCCTCCGGATCCTTCCCCCAATCCGGATGGAGGTCGGTTCGTTGGTAGCTTACAAGCATGTAGCCACGCCGTACGAGATCTGTCACGATCTCATCGTCGACCACGGACATTCCAGGGCTGTTGTGAACAATCACCGGAAAAGGGCCCTGACGATTCTCCGGCGCGTGGATTTCCAACAAGAGCGAAAGAGCGTTGTCGGGACCAAAACGAAGTCGCACAACACGCTTCACTGCCTGCCCGTTCAACGCAGTAGCCTCGGAAATCGTCTCGGCGTTGATCCTGTCGGGGGCAGGAAGAGGTGGAGCGTGCCCGAACTGATAGTGCAGGACGATGGCGATCATCTCTTCCCGCCGACGCTCCCAGTCCTCAGGCGTCTTCACTGTTGTCCCATCCTGGAACACGAAAGGGTTAGGCAGTTCCTCGACCTCAGGAAGCTCGTCAACCGTCGGAAAGGTCTGCTGCGGGGTTTCCGCCTGCGTAACGCTGAGCGCGAACACAAACGTCAGTATGAAGACGAAATTGAATCGGAAGATCATGGATCAAGTGTGGGGTAAATGTACGAGTCGTTGGAAGCGAGCGAGCCAGACTGAGCAGAAAACCAAACGTCAAAGCGTCCCTTGCATCACCAGGTCCCCTCGCCGATACCGGAAAACTGTCGTGGGTGACAAGGCTGCTGCGTTCGATAGGTTACTCGAATGCACAATTCTTTGCAGCGTTTTAAGACAAAACACTCTAGCGTTATGCGCGTGTGGCCTCTCGGTGCTCATTGGCACACCGTGATTGGGTGTGGTCCGTGATTTGCCACCGACGCTATGCGACTTGCCTGAAAGAATACTGCCCGCATACGGATGATCGCAAAGGCTGTCCGCAAAAGGCTGTCCCTAAACCGCTGTCCGCAAAGGCTGTTCCTTGCGGTCCAGTGTGCACATCATGACGGCGGCCTAGATTACTGTTTGCGAGAGAGGCTTCTGCGTTCTTTCGCTGAAGCCCCCTTTATAGTGGAAAATCGGTTTGATGGATGTTCAGCAACGACAGCGCCACTGAAAAAGCAGGGACAGCAAAACCAGTGACAGGCTCTGTTCCCCGACCCTCATAGGGACAGTAGCCTGAAGACGACTGTGGCTGTCCCTTGCTTTTTACTCAAAACATCAAACTCACTCATCCGGAGGCTTGGAATTGAAAAAGTCACAAGTGATGATATGTGGTCCAAATGTGGGACGCTTGAGTTCGGTTTCATCATCCTCACTGGGCAAAATGATTTCAGTCAACACTGAGTCACATGCCTCGTCGAAAGTTAGACCGCCGTCCTTTATCAGGATTTCTAACCAGAAGTAGATTTCCAAATTTAACGAGAGAGAGTTGTCGCCTGAGACTCGATCTTGGCTAGGTTCAGGTTCAGGTTCTGGCTCAGGCTCTCGATCAGGTTCAGGTAACCGAAACGGAGGCTCACCGTTGCTGGGTTGCCACCACCATGAATCATCGTCTTCCCGCATCACTCCGGGTTGATCGGTTGGCGAGAGGGTGATCGTGAAGCTGGATGATTGAGGTTCGTCAATGTCAGTGCATGGTGTTTTGCCATCAACGGCAAAAGCGATTTGAAAGCTGCCTGCAACAAATGCCATCGCGAGTGTCAGTTTTTTAGTTGCAGTTGCCATGTCGTTCTCCGCAACTCAAGGTAATTTACGTGGCGGAACGCCCGCCCCTGTACGGTAGATACTGCGGCAGGGCAGCGGTCTTACAACGTTTTCCTTTTTTTAACGCGGATTCATGTTGAGACCACAGATTGAATCAAAGGTGTCAGGAGCCCTTCTTTCACGCGTGGATGATTCAAATGATGCTGGATGATCACCATCGTGGCATCCGTCAGATTAGCTGAACGTCAGCTTCAGCGTGAGGTCAAATAAAGCAGACGCCAGACTAGCCAGCGTCTGCATTGGATTCATCACCGTCAGCCTCCAGCCGACGCATTTTTGCAAGGGGGGCTAATTGCCTGGTTTCCTAATCTTTGTCGAAGAGGGCAGACTGCATGGCTGCATATTGGATCCCAGCAAAGAAAGGATGGGGGATGGGCCAATCAGGTAAGTTGTAATTGATCCACATCGCACTGTTAAAGCCGGAGACAAATCCTGCAAGGTCTGCCCAGAATTTTCCGTTGCCTCGTTCGATGATTTCTCCGTCAAAAATGTCGTTCTGGGCGTTCCAGTAGGCGACCGTTCCTTTGGCAAGCGAGAGTGAACCAAGAACCAGTGACCTTTCCTCGTCGTTCAATTCACGTGATTGAAGCGTCTCGATCACCTGTCGGTCCACGGATCGGTTAAACGCAGTGAGATCGGGACTCAACAGGAGGGTCTCTTCGAGTTGCTGGAAAGCCCTTGCTACCGGGGCTATGGCTGATATCCGTTTTTGGACGTCCTGATAGTAACGGTAACCATCGTCGGCAATATTCGCCTCACCGGTTAACGCTTCGTTGGGCAGGAACTGGTCGGCCGGAATACGGTAAATATGCGACATGAACAGACAACTGTTAAGGAAGACCAACTCGTCAGAGGGAGCAGCCTGAAAAGCTCGTTTGAGCGTGATGGTGCCAAAGGTAGTTCGGCCCGGTTTCTTGCGAACCACTTTGTCATTGCCTTGCCGTAATTTCAGCAGGGTCAGGTTGAGATCGGGTGTCAGGTAGTCCAGTGTCCGGTTATGGGCGACGCCGACCTCAGCATACGGGTTGGGGTCTACGGAGACCGGTGGCCTCTGCTGGTGACAATCGTCGTCCTGTTTCCAGCCTTTGGCGATGGCCAAAATTTGATTGGAATCAGGTCCCATCGAAATGAGTGTGACCGCCCGCATGCCGTAGGAGGTTTGATAGGTGATGTAACTGAATCCCTCTTCAGTTTGCATCATTCCCAATTGGTCGTCGGTGGCTCCAAAGATCAGGCCGATCCCCGAAGGATTACAGCGGCATGGTTCGGTACACGACGCGCCACAATGCTCGCATTGGACGACGTCGGATTTATGGAGGAGATCACCTTCATCGGTATCGGTGGAACTGGGGCGGTTGGAACGCGAACTGCTGTAGCTGACGGCCCCCGGTGTTGAATCACCCGATCCCGTTCCGCCGCCGGTGTCGGTCCGGCTACCTCTGTTGGAACGCGTAGTGTTGTGGCTGATGGCAAGTGACTTTGTGTCACCCGATCCCGTTCCGCCACCGGTGTCGGTCCGGCTACCTCTGTTGGAACGCGAACTGTTGTGGTTGATGGCAAGTGACTTTGTGACACCCGATCCCGTTCCGCCACCCGTGTCGGTCCGGTTACCGTCACTTCCCGGCGGGAACAGGTCGATGACCTGCCCTTCTTTGGGTAAGTTTTTGGTACCCGTATTTCCCGGCGGGAACAAGCTGACGACGTGCCCTTCTTTACTTTTAGTGGAAGGGATGGTTCCCTGCAGGATCGCGACGACCAGATGATCGCAATGACTTCGGTTTTGTTCTGCGAAATACAGGTTGATTAATTCAGGAGGCGCCGCCGTAGCCTGTTTCTGGCTTGCGATTCCAAGGACGATCATTGTGAGGATTGCCACGCACTTTGGCGGCGTATAAAGATAGAACATTTGGTCACTTGAGAAGGAGAATGGAGCAGAAAAGCAAATGTGTTCAGTGGCAAACTGCGTGCCATTCCTTCTGGCAAGGCGAATGGCCCTGCTTATGAGCGAACAGACGCTTGATGTGAATCAGAATGAGACAGGAATCAAATCATGCGACGGAAATCGTCAAACCGTGAGCGAATATTTTGAGAAGATGTCCATTTGCTCGACCGACAATACAATGACAACTTTCGAGCCTACATAGACGAGTTCCTGCCCCAGCGGCGAACCCACCGCGACGAACTCAAGCGGGCACCGTTGGCACACGAGGACTGGGAGTATTGAATGGCCTCAATCAATCGAGGGCCATGGTGTTTCGGCATCCCGTTGCGTCCTGCGATGAGAACGCGTTTCCTTTGAATCCCAAATACTTCTCACCAAGAGGCGTCAACCCGCTGCCCTGACGCTTCTTGTTGGACAGGTTGTCATGGAGCACTCCCGCAAAACTGGGACTTTCCACTTCGAGAGCAGTCTGGCCGGATAAATCAATGGTGTCAGGTACCTTTTGTTGGAGGGCAACGAGCAAAAAAGGTACCTGACACCTTTTCCCTCTGATCCACTTTGTGACAGTCCTGTGGCATTGTGAAAGTCTTTTTTGGACAGCGCGCCGGAATCAAGAGCTTCTCACTCACCATGGTGCGAATTTCAAGGGCGGAGGTCAAACGATGCTTTCTACAGATCGGGATGCGACACCATGACTATCAGCTGGGCATCCTTGCCCGTACTTACTTGCACATCCATAACAACGATGTCACGGTTCCCAGCGTTGGTTTTCGGACCTTCAGAGACAATAAAAAGGACCGGTATGGTGGCATTT
>JBPCVE010000245.1:0-3050 GCA_051010795.1 Rubripirellula sp. | reverse complement strand
TTTCAATGTGAGCGTCTAAGCCTCAACGGTCTTAAGTTCGTTGATAGTAGCGTTGCTCGGGAATTGCTGAAATTCGAAGGTAGCGGTTTGTCCCTTAAAAGACTGGCGTTAATTTTTGGGGATGGGACTCGGGGATTAGAAATGATCGCTGGCGCGGGTAGTCCAGATGCCAAAATTCGCAGTCGAGCCCGGCGTATTTACGAGGAGTTGCCGCTTCCGGAATATTTGCTGAAAAATCTACGCGAAATAGAGTCTTTGAATTCAAGGCAAGCCGCTCAAATTGTGGCCGAGCATCCCAGTCTGCTGTTTCTTCCGAAACTGACGGTCCTTGATTATTTCGATCCGGCGAAAGACAAAAACGTTGCCCGAGAATTGGCGAAGCACAAAGGCCTCTTGAGCCTGGGTGGCTTGGAATTCATTGATTTAGATGTTGCCCGGGAATTGGCGAACATGAAAGGACGCCTGTCCCTTGGAGGGCTGAAGTCCATCAACAAGTATTTGGCTCAGGAATTGGCGAACGCAACTGCAAAGTCTCTGCAGTTTGATGGCCTGAAGTCCCTTGATAGTAAAGCTACTCAGGAATTGGCAAAGTTCAAAGGTGAGTTTCTTGGCCTCGACGGCCTAGAATCCATAGATAAAGACGTGGCCCGCGAATTGGCTAAGTTCGAAGGCAAGATCCTGTACCTCAAAGGCCTGAAGTCCATTGATAAAGGAGCTGCCCAAGGATTGGCGAGCTTTAAAGGAGATTTGCTGGATAAGCCTTCAGCGGATGTATGGCTGAGGCTAGAAGGGCTGGTCACGATCAATCAAGACGTCGCCCGGGAATTGGCAAAATTCGAGGGTACGTATCTGGCCCTCAACGGTCTTAAGTTCATCGATAAAATTGTGGCCTCGGAAATGGTGAGCTTTCGAGGACATCTTGATCTTCAAGGCCTGAAGTCCATCGACAAGGATGTTGCTCAGGAATTAGCAAAGTTCAAAGGTAAGCGTCTGGGCCTCAATGGCCTGGAATCCATTGATCAAGAAGTGGCCCGGGAATTGGGGAGCCTTAAAGGAGCGTTGGGCCTTAGTGGCCTGAAGTCCATGGACAAGGATGTGGCTAAGGAATTGGCAAAACGTAGTGTAGAGTTGAGTTTGGGCCCTTCCCTGAAATCCATTGATAAAGACACGGCTCGGGAATTGGCAAAGTGGAAAGGTAAGTACTTGAACCTCCAAGGCCTAGAGTCCATTGATAAAGAGACGGCTCAGGAATTGGTAAAGTTCGAAGGTAAGCGTCTGAGCCTTACTGGCCTGAGATTCATTGACAAAGATACGCTCGAAATCCTGAAGTCAAATCCAGCGATTCGTTTGCCATCGAAATGAAAGCTACAATTGACCTTGCCCCTTATCCGAATCCACCCGTGGAGTTAGTTTCGGCGTACTGGGCTCGTCGCAGTGGCAAACAAATCATGCCACATCTCCCGCTGCACACCCCAGTCCATCACCAGAGCGATCCGCCGCACCTCAATCTCCTTGACCGTGTCCGGCCCTGTTTCGATACGAGGCAGAAACAGAATCGCCTGCCTATTTTCGTAGCTGTGCTGCGAGCATTTGAACTTCCATCTGTAGCATCGGCTCGAGTTCGGCAAGACGCGTGGGAATATCCATTGAGGCATGAAGTAATGTGAGAATGATTAACTTTCCTCTTACGCCGGTTTCACACACAAGAACGTGCTTTTCAATTCTGTAAAACCTCAGCGAAGCATGAAAAGGAGGTTCTTCACGAAGTAGTTCTGGATTCTCTGCGAGTCTGCTAATTCCCGCTTCCAGCTTATCCAGATACTGATTGGTGATTCGTCTACCAAACTGCTCAAGCGAATAAGACTCAATACCCATGATGTCGCGCAGCGACCTTTGAGTCATGTGGACCGAAACTGCAGAACGTTCCTTTTTCGCCACTTACTTAACCTTCTTCAGCAGACTCCGAAGATCACCTCTGAACGGTACGGTTCGTCCCGCAACGGCATCTTCGTAGCCTTCAAGGATTGCATCGCGTGCCGCAGCAGCTTCTTGGCGAACTTTCTGTTGCCGTAGTAGATCGCGTACAAACTCGCTGGGGGTAGCGTAAAGAGTCCCGTCACCTGAGTTCGCGTCGACAAACGCACGCAACTCGTCGGTCAGTGAAAGATTAATGGATGAGCTCATGAGGTGTTCTCCGGATGTTCTGCAAGGAAGTATAGCAGAAGCAATGGCGAATAACATCAATATTTGACATCGTCAGCTATCTGACGGTGGTTCGAATCCTAATCGCGCACCCACACACCGGAAGCAACACCCTCGCCATAACTCTCAGGCAAAAAACGGTTTGCGACGAACTTCCGAAATAGACATGGTTCGAGGAGGGTTGCTTTGGGCGTGCTTCCTCCGGTCGTTGACGACGCCCACAACGACGCCCGACAATGCTCCTGTAGGCATTCTGCCTAAATAAACACCCCGTCAGTGCGGAAACACTACGGGGCAAGTCACAACTGCTTATCGGGAGCAATCATGACAAGCTCTAACGTAGCGTCGCCTAGGCGCAAGCCAAGGGAAGGCAAAGGGGGACAGGCATAAACTCCTTCGTCTGATTTGCAGTCAAATCACTCTGTGCCTGTCCCCAATTTGCGCTATGCCGACGTCTAATGGCACATCAGTTCGGCCGAGTTCTTCACCTCACGGCCTACCTCATCGGGTGGATTCACGGAACAGCGGGCTGTCGATGACGGCGGCGATGGTCGCGACGATGCGATAGTCGTGATCGGCGGACTTTGCAACAATCTTCTCGATCTCTGAGTAGTCGTCAGGTTCCTCGCCGTTGGCATAAGTGAGTAGTTTGGTGATGAAACAACGGACGAAGCGGTCACGGTTCGCATTCGTCTGCATGAGCTGACGAAATTCCACGATGTCGTGATACTCATCTCCACTCAGGAAACCAGCTGATGCATCGATTGGGGTTCCCACCTGCGCAACTTGATTCTTCCGATTCAGTTGCCTTTCGGCAGCGGCAGAACGGTTGTCATAGGTGTCTCGCC
>JBPCVE010000244.1:0-2720 GCA_051010795.1 Rubripirellula sp. | reverse complement strand
AACGGAATGCTCGGTATTTACATCCTTTGGGCTCACGATTGGCGGTTATGGTAGCGAGCCGCACGGGAGAAGTGACAGGCTGGCGAAATCACAGTGCGTATGTATTTGTTACTTACGCGTGGCTCGTGTAAGTGGTGGCTGTGGCGTTCTGAGACGGATTTTTCGAGGGTTCATCATGTGGTCGCGTTGTCCACTTTGGAATGGTGGTGAAAAACAAGTTGACGTGCACATGCGGGTTTGAAAAGAGGTGGCGGGCTGAAGCTGCAACTGTTGTAGTGAGCCCGAAACAATATCTGAGGTGTCGCTGCGTTGGCCACGGGTTGATGTGAATAGATTGCGTATGCTTTGCTGGATCTTACAGGTATCGCGTCACGCCTGATAATGCTCTTTTACAATGAGTTATTGGCATTTCCAGCACCACGTTTGTTTGTTGCTGGTTGAGTGCTCAAGCTGCCTGTGGGGGAACTGGAGCACTGGGCAAAGCGTCTGTCCATGCAGGAGCAAGGGAAGGACTTGGTGCCTGTCCTGTTTCTTAAGCGGACAGGGATTATCGAAGTGCAAGATTGGCACGGGCTCCACGTGCGCGATTTCGGCTCAAAAAGAGACTCGTACAGGTCCGAGGAGTTCAAGCGTGTCCGTACGATTCTTTGCAATTTTTAAACAGAATGTCATGAAGGCGTTTGTTAGTGTAACTGTTCATTAGCGATAAGTATGGGATGGTGTGTCGCCTGCAAATCGGCCACGGTCGTTGTTCAGTTCAAGGTCAGTGTGTTCTTTGATTTGCGGGGCGGGACGTGATCAAATTGTCTGGTGCAGGTGAGCGGATCGGCGGGTTTGACAGTGTGCTTGTCTTCTGTAATTCACTGCGGGAAAGGTTGACGCAGTGTGTAATACGAAAACGGTTCACACCATCGATGGGCAAGTACCATCCTGTCTGCTTTGCTGTAGCATAGGTGTATCCAAGGCGATTTTGTTTTGTGGTTTCGCGCGGTGAGCTAGCACCGTGCGACCGGGGGGGCTGATGCTTTGAAGTGACTGTGGAGTGCGATTGCATTGACTCGTTGCCGGGGCAACTACCTAGCTGAGGCACTTTAAGAAGGACAATAAAGATGTCGACTGAAAACGTCTTCGAACAGTGGCGTGAGAATCCACACGAACGCAATGAATTTGGTCTGGCGTGGTTTCTCGCTAATGAGTTTTGCAAGCGGTTTTATCGATCGCACGGGATCGTGCCGCATGTCATCAACCGGGAGGGGCTGGGGTATTACGGGATCCAGTTAAGCGAGTTGGCTTGCGAGGCTCGCCCTCGTGCGGGTGAAGCGTTGGGCAGACTTACCATGTGCGGCAACGTTGAGAATTGGCAAACGGGACAACCGGGAGATCATGGGTTGAAGACGCTTGAACTGCTTGAGCAAGGAGTGCCAACTGCAGAGATTGTCGCAAAGGCAATAAAGTATATGCGTTTATCCGTAACCCCAACTCGGTCTCATTACTCCTGCCGACACCACCGCTGGGGAAATTCGTACGTCTTGTTGTTCGATATCATGACACGGTTGGTGTTAACTCAGCCCAACAGTGATCTCATTCTGGCAAACGCGCCCAGGGACGTTTACCCGGGCCGACTGATTCGTAAGCTGGATCCACTTTGGGACATGAAAGAGCACCCCGGTGCGTTTTATGTTTCTGATAATGACGAAACAGTGCTGATCGCCGGCGACGGAAGAGTGCTTGATGGAAGCGGGAGAAATATTTGGACCGAGTACATGTCAGGAGCAACGACTGAAGTACTCGTGGAGTCACTGCGGTGCCCACTATGAGGTGCTCCCAAGCATGAGAGGTTGCAGGCGTAGCGACGGCCACAGGGAACTGGTGTTTGTGCAGGCCTGTGTTGTTGTTTGCCGGCCTGGCTGTTGTTGTTTGCGAACCTAGTGGAAAGCTGCTGATGAGGGTTTGCTCAGCAGCATGTCGAGAGCGATTGAATGCGATGGGTAATTGTCAGCTGTTTTCATTCTTCAGGATCAATAGGCTGAGTGGGCACAAACGCCAAAACCTTGAATCCAAAAGTAGCCGCATGATAAAGGCGACCGCTCGCTACGACCGGCTTTGAGCGAATCGGGTTGGATGAACCTAGCACGGTGTGGTTCCAAAGAATCTTGCCTGTGGATGCTTCAAACGCGTATAAGTCAGAGTTGCCCGCGGCTGAGTAAATGAGACCATTTGCAATCGTCGGAGACGTGACGAAGAATGGAGACTGGACACGAGTTACCCACAAGGAACGGCTGTCGTGATCGATTCGCGCGGGGGTGAGCTCGAAGAATATACAGGAGAAAAATTATTGGAGTTCGTCGATAACGGAGTACTAAAACTTTTCCCGGCGAAATATCGGCTGAAGCAGATCGGGGAAATTGGTGATGCGCAGGTGTAGTTTCCCTTCAATTTGTTCATGGTTTGTGTGCGTTTTGCGACTAATTCGAGATTCGATGTGGTTGAGAAGCGAAATGTTTTCTTTTGTTGGCGAGGTTGTGACTTTTGCCAATGCTTGACTATTGAGTGCGGAGCCTGAATCAATTTGAAATAGGAGTTCAAAGCTATGCGTGGTATTTCGACATGCAGGAACGCGCGAAAAATTAATTTAGCTACAACGCGGTTACCCTGCGGTTCACGTGATGAGCCACAGTGGGATCGCTTTAGCATATGAAATGGATGCACCAGTTGAACAG
>JBPCVE010000243.1:0-2826 GCA_051010795.1 Rubripirellula sp. | reverse complement strand
AACCCCGCAGGACCGGCGCCCCGATAAAAACCCTTGAATAAGCAAATTCCTATCAATAATCCTACGAACCAATAGGGTACGTTCGATGAACAGACCCTATCTGTTCGAAAAATAGGCCACGTGATTTCGTGGCATGACGATAAAGGATTTTTGCACCAAGATGGTGCGCTTCCCGGAATACTATGAACCTCCGTTTCCCACTCTTTTTCGCCCTCTGTGCTGTCGCTTTGACAGGGCCTGCGAATGCTGAGGTGGAGCCGTTTTTCAAAGAACACTGTCTGCGGTGTCATGGGGAGGAAAAACAGAAGGGCGATTTTCGGATCGATGAATTGTCGCGTGATTTCAGTTCCGGAAAAGACGCGGAATTGTGGTTTGAAGTAATCACTCGGATGGGTGCCGGGGAAATGCCGCCGGATGACGAGCCGAATTTACCAACGGCGGCGGAGTCGGACCGCGTGATGGAATGGCTGACTCAGCAAATCAAAGAAGGCGAAGCCGCTCGGGCTGCGGCACGGCCATCAGTTGCTCACTGCACCCCCTCAAACCCCGCAGGACCGGCGCCCCGATAAAAACCCTTGAATAAGCAAATTCCTATCAATAAACGTCGAAGGCGAATTTTATGAAAAAAAAAACTGCCAGAACTTCATTCAATTCAAGGCAACGCGCGGTCATCGCCCTCAGCGAAGAAGAGCATGCAACCAACAAGCTGCGCAGCCGTATCCTGTTCGCTGTGAACACGTCTTCGGACGCATGAGCCAAATGGCCATGGACCAGCTGCGAACGATCGGGCTCGTCCGAGCCAAGCAACATAACGCGCTGTGCAATCTAGTTTACAATATGGACCGCTATGCATTCCTGCGCCGATAGGTCTCAAAGTGAGCGAAAACGCCTAGGAAAACCGGATAAACGAACCAATAAAATCTAAAAATCAGTTACTCCACGAATGGCACTTAATCGGCGTAACGCGTGACGTGCACACGCTTTAGTTTTGGTTGACAGCAAGGGGCTTCACTTGCGATGTGTTTGGGTATCTGACCACTCAAACACACCAAAGCAAGGAAGCCCCCGTGTGCCATCAACTCTTTGATTCGTTTCGCAACCGCGTTCATCATGCGCGACAATGTGGCGATCTCTATTTTGCGTCGCTGTTGTCCTCTCAGACTATCGAGTCCGTCTTTGGTTCGGCAAGTGAGATTCTTGGTGCCGCGCGAGTCTACAACACATCAGTAACGTTGTGGGTGTTTCTCACGCAAGTGATGAGCATCCATCATGGATGTGTTTCCGCGGTTGCAAAACTGATCACCTATCGAGTCGCAAACAACCAGCGTGCTTGCTCAGCAAAGACTGGCGCCTACTGCATCGCGAGAGATAAGCTTGACGAACGAGCGATGCAGCGCCTGGTCAGTCAAAGTGGACAGGCAATCGAAACGAAGAGTCCCGATCGTTGGCTCTGGTTGGGCCATCGCGTGGTCACCGCTGACGGTGCAACCGTGACGATGGCCGACACGCCCGAGAATCAAGCAGCCTACCCACAACTAAGTAGTCAAGCACCCGGATGCGGTTTCCCAATCGCGCGCGTGGTTGTTCTCTTCGCATTGTCCACAGGCGTTGTCCTTGAGACGGCAATAGGTAGATACAAAGGCAAGCTCACTCACGAAGTCAGCTTGTTTCGTCAGATCGATCAAATCATCGAAGAGGCAGACGTTTTCCTTGCTGATCGCGCGTACGCCGGTTGGTTCGAGATGGCTAGAATGATCGGTCGCGGCGCGCATGTTGTCGTTCGCAAACATCAAATGCGTAAGTCAGATTTTCGCACCGGCATTCGCTACGGAAAAGATGATCACACCATCCATCTTGATAAGCCACCGCGTCCGAAATGGATGAGCACCGAGGAGTACGAATCCTACCCCGAGTTCATCACCATTCGCGAGATCCAGATACGTGTGACTCAAAAAGGTTTTCGGACACGCAACATCATCGTTCACACGTCGCTACTGGATGACATCGAGTACACCAAAGAAGCTATCGCCGCACTTTTTCGCCGGCGTTGGCAAGCTGAGCTGAGCCTGCGCAGCTTGAAGACAATCATGCAGATGGAACACCTGCGCTGCAAGAAACCACATCGTGTTCGTAACGAAATTCGTTGCCACATGCTTGCGTACAATCTGATTCGCGGAGTGATGGCTGAGTCCGCGCTCGAGGCCAATTTCGAGCCATGGCAAATCAGTTTCAAATCGACGCTGACGACGGTCTCGGATATGCTGCCTGTGCTCGGCTTGATCAGCAATGCGGATGAGCTTTGCGACGTGCTCTACCGTTGTTGCTCGCAACACGTCGTTGGTAATCGCCCCGACCGAAACGAACCACGAGTGCTCAAGCGAAGACAGAAGAAGTACAAGCTCATGCAGAAGCCACGCCGCAGCTACAAACCAGGAGAGGCATGAGCCTTACGCCGATTAAGTGCCATTCAGTTACTCCACCTATTCGAAAACCGGATCAAACCGAACCAGCATCAATTAATTATGAAAAATACAAAACAACCTAACCCGCGCCGTCAAAACGGTCTTTTCAGAGGTGCCCAAAAGGCAATCTTGGTAAAACTGTTCGCTGCACTTGCAATTCTGATGGGATCATCTGTCAGCGCGGCATTACCTGAAAAGCCGAACATTCTGATGATTCTGGTCGACGATCTCGGCTGGACGGATTTGGGTTGTCAGGGCAGTACGTTTTATAAAACCCCGAATATTGACAAGCTGGTAGCGGAAGGAATGCGCTTTACGGCAGCATATGCCTCTCCGTCCTGTTCTCCGACTCGGGCAAGTATCA
>JBPCVE010000242.1:0-3306 GCA_051010795.1 Rubripirellula sp. | reverse complement strand
ACTGGATTTTGTGTGCCTATCTGCTCCGCAGCACTCTTCTGTTAAACTTGAGGCTGAAGTCCTTCCTGGCACTTTCAGATTTGCTTTGGGGTGAGCTGATGTGCAACCGGCAAGGAATCTTAAGGTTGCATTGACGATGACTCGTGCAACCTATTTCTCTTGCTCAAGTCAATCCTGTCCGGCGATTGTTGGACTCTGAGTCGCGACATCGTGTTAGCGTCCGAACAAATTGGTCCCTCATCATTTTCTAACGCAGGCATCTTTGAACACAAATTTGGAGTGTGATTTTGTTTTATCGAACGCGATTTAGTTTTTTGTTTGGTTTGGTCATTGGATCCGTGAGCCTCGGCTTGCTCGCACAGGAAACGATCCCAAAACAGGAAAACAAGCGTGGTTTTCAGGTCTTTAATCATAATGGAACTGACCGAGAGTACCTGCTCCATCTGCCAAGAGACTTACCGAAGCAAGCGCCGCTGGTTGTTTTCCTTCATGGTTATCATGGTGACGCGCGTGATTATGCAGAAATGGGGATGACTCGAGTTGCTGACGAGAAGAAATTCGCGGTCGTGTACCCGCAAGGACTACCTGATCGAGAAGAGATTCCCCATTGGAATGCAAGATTGAAGCTCAGTAAAGTTGATGACATTGGCTTTTTAAAAGCGCTTGTTGAATCGTTACAAAAGAAGCACGCCCTCGACCCGAAACGCACCTTCGTCAGCGGCGTCTCCAACGGCGGCTTCATGAGCTACACGATGGTAAGTGAGCACCCTGATCAATTTCGAGCAGCGGCATCAATCATTGGAACGGTGAGTGGCGAAACCTGGCGCAAACGTGAAAAG
Source organism: Rubripirellula sp. (assembly GCA_051010795.1). Classification (GTDB taxonomy): domain Bacteria; phylum Planctomycetota; class Planctomycetia; order Pirellulales; family Pirellulaceae; genus Rubripirellula. The sequence continues at coordinate 2,467 of JBPCVE010000242.1, read as the reverse complement.
ATGAAACCAGTTCCGATTCTTCAGATCTCCGGGTTGTCCGATAAAATCGTCCCCGTTGACGGCCGCATGTCGCCTGCGGGGGGATGGGGTGGAGCACCAGACCAAAAAACGATCATTGAATTTTTCAAAAAATTAGATCGAACAAGCACTGAAGAGATCGTTAAAGTGTCCCCGCAAACCACAGGCTATCGCTACAGCGGTGGTGTCAATGGTAGCGAGGTATGGCTTTACGAAGTCAAAGATTGGGGGCATCGTGTACCTGGTAAAAAAGAGCTGGGAGTCCATTCAGTTGACCTCGTCTGGGATTTCTTCAGTCGTTATTAGCTACAGCGGTGACCCGTTTGCTTCGCATGTGTGCGGAATGCTAGAACTCCCTTTCGAGATACCCAAACCGAAACGATTTCACCAGTAAGGCCCGGAATACAGAAATGCCTGGCATACAGAAATGCCCAACGCCGAAACCCACGGCGCTGGGCAGGACTGCAAAAGTCGTACACGATTCGCAACCAGAAACGGGTGCGGTGACCGTTGGCTCATTCACTAAACGGCATCACAGGTAATCATGTGAGGTCCATCGTAAAGTGGCCCGACTTTCGTCGGTTTTGGTTCTGTCTCACTGACAGGCCGTTCTTGCCCGTTCGCACCACGTTGACCTTCGGTCATGATGAGCACCATTGCCTCGTACTCGGTCAACCCAAGTTCTAGCAGTAGGACATAGGCCATCGCTCGCCGAAAATGACCCTGACCTTGACAATCGTATCCATCACTTCCAAGGCTGATTAACGCAGCGTCGTCCAAATCGACTCCGCTATAACCAATGGAAGTGCCAACGCCCTTGCCATCATTCGAGGTACCCATGGGACGCTCGGCAGAAACATTGGACGCCTGGAAAACACCGACGCAAGCGGCGAGAGCAACAACTTGCAATAAAGTTTTCATTTGATTCTCCGTGGAAAAGAGTTTGCATGATGTGACTTACATCCTGCATAGCGACAACCAACGAACAGTCAGGCGCAAAAACCTCGATTGCACGATCGCTCGCCATTTGCGATTCCGGAATCAACGCATCTCATGGACGAGGAATTAATTTTTTTCTAACCACTGGAATGGGAACAGAGCACCCACCTTGGCATTCAAAGCCAGCCATGCTCAGGTTACCTGTCAAAAGAACTACCGTTAAATCAAACAGAATCAAAGCAGGCACGTCTTGAAGAAAGCCTTTGCAATTTCAAGGCCGCTGACAACCCAGTTGCGATAATGGGTTGAGACACTGCGCTCGACTTGGGCCGCCCGCAATCAACCATCCCAATCGAAAACAGATGATTTCCTAAGCTACGGATTGGTTCAAAGCACCGAAATGCGCTCTCGTTTGATCGGGCATTGCGGTTTGAGCATCGCAACCTCCCGAGACCAAGGTTGCGACACTGCGATCACAATGGATCCGCAGAAACTTCATCGCGTGCCAATCCTTGACGCAACATCGGCCAATCATGTGCGCAAGAGCCACGTGCCCAAGAGTCACGTACGCAAGAGCGTGCGTCCGTTAGACCACGCCAAAATGTCACCAGCGTAGCGAGGTCCTCGCCATTACGACGTCGGCGGGACTGCCGCGCCTTGTTTCTCGTCCGGTTCGTTATCTTTCGCAGTCATCTGATATAGGCGAACTGCGCCATCCGCGTGCGCCACAGCCAAACGGTCATTGCCAACAAGATCGACAGCTCGGGCAGCGCTTTTCGTTGCAATTGTATGAAACGCGGTGTCTTGCTCGTCATTATAAAACCAGATTTCCCCTTTGCCACTTTTTTCAGCACCCGCACCAATCGTAAATCCCTCTGGATGGAATCGCACGCCCCATGCAACGCCTTTGAATTTGTCTGCACCCCGAAGCTGTTTTTTTGTCTCTCCTGTCTTCCAATCAAAGACGACGATGATCGGATCCTGGATTCCCGCGAACGAATTGACCACCTTGGTGATTCCCGCGCTGGCCCAGAGAGCCCCATCCGAACTGAATTGCATGTCTCTGGCCCCGCCCATGTCCGCGGCGAACTTTTTGTCGTAACCCGTCATCACACTGGCATCGATCGTTCGCTGTTTCTGATTCGTCTTGAGATCCCACACAACCACATTGCCCATCAAATCCTGTGAAACCAAATGCTGGCCGTCAGGATGAAAATCTACTCCGTAAACATGCCGATCGTGTCCCGAGAACTGTTGCTCCAAATCGCCGTTCTCAGCATTCCACAGCTTTACCATCAAATCATTGCCACCCGTGACGATGCGTTTCCCGTCAGGGCTGAGCCGAACCCAACGTGCGGCACCTTGATGAGCCTGAAAACTCCGTTTCATCCCCGGGATCTCATGCGACAGGTCCCAGATTTTGATCGTCCCGCCCCAACAAGCGGTATACATCAGCTGCCCGTCTGCCGAGAAGTCGATCGACCTCACCCAACTCTTGTGCCCTGCCAAA
>JBPCVE010000241.1:0-12461 GCA_051010795.1 Rubripirellula sp. | reverse complement strand
GCATGACACACGAATGTTCAATCTCATCCAGCCGTATCGCTTGCTGAATTTTTCCATTGAAGACAAAGAAGCGATCCTCGGACTCCTGATACGGACGGATTTTCAGCAGCACCAGATTACCAACAATTGCGTAGTGGATCTCCGCATCATCAAGTGTCTGATCCGGGTTATCCACGGGTTCAGCGTAAATCCCTTCACCGCTATCAGTGTTGTTTTCCACCTTGATTGTCAGGTCACCGCCCACCGTTTCAACGAAGACAAGATCTTCGATGGAAACATGCGGATGGCTCCCGTAATGGTGCTGGTCACGTGTTGTCTTTACCCAGCGGAACTCATGCTGGGGCGGGTCCTTGACTTCGTGTTCACTGCGATTGTCGATATACTCGACTCGTTCTTCATTGACTCGCCATTTGAATGACTTGACGTCCTTGGATGTCTTACCAACCTGGAACACCATGTGTAGCATGGGGCCTTTTCGAAAGAAGCGAATGAATCGTGTATCTTTATAAAAACGATACAATTCGTGAAAATCGCTGACAAACCGTTCATCACCAATCATGTCAAGGCTTAGCGCATGAAAGGTATGATCACGGAATTGGTAAGCTGAAAAGACATCCGCCAAGCCGACCTCTGACTTCAATCCAAATTGGACGTTGTACCCAAAAATGAATTGGTCGCCGATTGCGACAAGATCACGAGGTGTGCAGTTATGTTCTGTGGTTACCCGTTCGGTAGAAAGCAGAACGGTTTCAATGTTTCCGAATACATCGGCTCGCAAGTCGTTCAACTTTGCCAAACGAGCGCGCAAATCAGCTGATGCATCTCGCAAACGATTGCGAAGGACTTCGTATGTCCCGGCAGCGAGTTGAGTTTCTGTCATGAAGGGTCGCCCATGGATGGTCGCCGCTGAAACCAGAAGAAAAATCGGCTCCAGCAAGTATTCCAAATGCTGTGTTCAAAGCCACTCCCTGACACGACGATCGAGATCATCGTGCCAGAGATGCGGTGAATTCCTACATACTGGTCTTAGCCGTTACGGCCGTTAGTCCCAGCAGAACTGCTCTGCGAGAGCAGTCGGCCAGCTTTTTGGTCCGCGACATTGGCTGTCCCGGCCATACTGAGCAATCCAGTCAACTGTGTCCGAACATCATCTGTCGTCGCCAAGCCCATCATTTTCGCGATCAATGCCGCGATCGACAGGTCCTTCACACCGTCAGTGTCCAAGTTGAACTGTTTGACAAGGCCAGACAGCTGATTCTGGAAGTACTCAGCATTGCCATCAAAGAACGTGTCCTTGATGTCTGTGGCCACCTTACTGTTGTAAACAAAGCGGTCGATCGCCTTGCCACCTTTGACAGCAGAAGTGATTTGATCGAAGAATTCGCCGTCGCCTCCAACAATATCAATTCTGGCGGACCTGAGAGCATCTCCGACGACACCAGCCTGACTTTCTGCGATACCTCGCTGAGCATCGATCGCTGCGATCTCGACCTGCTTCTCTTTGTCCAATTCAAGCTTGAACTCTTCGTGGTCTTTACCCACATCATCAAGCTGCTTCATCGCTTCTGCTTTCTCGGTAATACCGGTAGTTTCGCTGTGATACTTCTCGCGTGAAACGTTTGCTTCGGCCAAGCCCTGCTTTTCGACGGCTTCCGCTTTGGCTTCGATGCCTTTTGCTTCAGCAACGGCTTTCTTCTCGAGCACACTTGCCTCTGCAGAGCCTTCTTTTTCGAGGCTAGCTGCTTTCGCTTCCTGAACGGTTGCCTCGGCAAGACCAGCAGCAGCGGATGCAGCAGCATCGGCTTCGGCCAACATTTTCGTTGCTGCCGTTTCTTTCTCAGCAGCATCCCGTTTTGCTTCGGCTTCGATACGAACCTTGTCAGCCAGCAAAGCACTGGCATCTTTTTCAGCCTGTGCCTGCTTCGTCTGCTGAATCAGCTGTTCTTCAGCCTTCATTTCGGCAGCCGTGATTTGCACCTTCTTCATACGCTCAGCAGATGCGAACTCTTCAGTATCCTTGATCCGCTCCTGCTCTTCGACCACAGATCGCTCAACAGCAACCCGTTCTCGAATCACTTCCTGAATATTTCGTTTTTCGGTTTCGATGGCCTTTTCTTTCTCAACATCAGCCACACCAACGACCCTCAGACGCTCAGTCTTTTCGAGGTCACGGTCACGACTGACACGTTCCAGTTCGACAGCATCCGTTTTCTCTTTATTCCTCTGAGCCACGAGCACTTGGCGAGCTTTATTTTCCTCAGCGACACCAATCTCTTCCTCGGTGATGATCCTGGCACGCTCAGATTCCAGACGCTGCTCTTCCTGCACTTTCTTGGCAGATGCCTGTTCGCGGGCTGAAATTTCAGCAATCTCCCGCTGCTGCTTTTCAACAGCTTCCACTCGCTGACGCTCGAGAGCGAGGATCGTCTCCTGAGCTTCCACATCCTGTTTCTTCAGCGTTTTCTCTTTGTCTCGTGTGAACTGGTTTTCCTTGACCTTTTCATTGGCAGTCAGTTCCGTAATTTTCTTGATACCCTCAGCATCAAGAATATTTGTCGGACTGAGCATGTTCAGCTCGGTCTGCTCCAGATAGTCAATCGCCGCATCATCGAGGCGGTATCCATTAAGGTCCGTTCCGATGACCTTCAGGATCTCGTCCTTGAATTTGTCACGCTGATCATAGAGATCGACGAACTCAAACTGTTTACCAACCGTCTTGAGTGCTTCACTGAACTTTGCGTCAAACAATTCACGCAACGTATCAATTTCACTACAACGACGGGCTCCGATCGACTGGGCTACCTCTTTCATCTCTTCCTGCGTGTTGTCCACACGAATGAAGAAGGCCACCTTGATGTCAGCTCGGATATTGTCCTGACAAATCAGTCCTTCACTTTGCTCACGATGGATTTCAAAACTCTTCAGAGTCAAATCCATGAACTCGTAGCGATGGAACAGGGGGATGATGAATTTCCCGCCTGCTGTGGTCACGTCCAAGCCCCCCATACCTGATTTGACGATCGCCTTATCAGGCCCCACGACAATGTAGTACTTCTTGAAGAAGGCGAGGGAAAGCAGAACGGCAGCAAGCACCGCGTATAACATAATCGCCCATCCAGAAAGGAAGGGGCTTGAGTTCTGCGCAAGCAGAGCAGTGTGCAAGTGAGTTGCCATTATCACGATGAAGTCTCCTGTTGAAGATGCGTGACCTTGTAGATTCGTTTATCTCGATCAAAACCAATAATTCGAACCTCTGTTCCTTTCGAGATGTGAGGTCCATCTGTTCGTACATTCAGTAACAAGGGTGCCGCGTCGGTACGAAACTTCGCTTGTCCAAATTCGCCTGTTGCCTCAATGGTGCAGATTTCGCACGTCGCGCCCAACAGCTTTTCATGGCCGTATTTTGGCGGTGGGACAAAATGCTTCAGCATCGGTTGAGTGACACCCTTGGTGACCGCCATCGCAATGACGACATTGGGGAATGCCAAAAAACTGCTCGAGAACCAACCTGGAGGCGAAAACCAGCCGGATTCAAATGTATGCCACAATCCATAGGACACGGACCAAAAGGCGACCGTGAAAATCCCTCCCCACAGCACAAGGGGCACACGCCCAAAGTTCGTGGCGCGAATACTGCCAGCACCAATTCCATGTAAAAAATCAACGCCCGCGCCATCCGCTACATCCAAGCCAACGCCCTCCATGGGCACATCCAAGTCCAAACCCGGGTCCATATCCAAATCAGGTGGGTCAAACCCCAAGTCGATCAGACCTACGAGAGCCAATAAGGTGTAGGCAACCATCAAACAAACAAGAATCGATGCAGGCCATACAGGTCCTACAAACATTCGATCAGCTAGTTCAACGAGCGATTCTGGCACGACTTTCAGTCCCACGGATCAGAGGGTTACGTAGTTAGCTTAGTTTCAAGGCAGAGCGATCAGGCAATTTGGGCGCAATTTAATCGGTTTTTTCCGTATTTAGACGCTTGCCGTAACGGGAGTACCGAACAACCACTTCGCCTGCAGCAGCAACTGAAACCTGCTGCTGGCCGGAGCACGACGCCTGACCAGAGAGAGCACAGTGTATCGAAACGATGACGACCGGATGCCGAGCCCGCTGCAGAGCCTTCGATCGAAACAGAAATTCGATAGAAACAGAAAGTAGACTGACGCCCCACGCAGACCGAGACGCATCAGAAGCCAGGGATACGGCAGGCGAAAACACAGCCTGCTGGCATACTTCCCTTGCAAAAACGCTGCATCAGGCGAGCGCGCGACGCAACAGGTTGTGCGTCATCATCTGCACTCGATCATCCGGTCCGTGCGGTCGGGACCAATGCGACCATGGCAACATGTGGCCCGGCGGACTAGACAAGCCTTGGCACCACCAGATGGTTGACGCATTAAAAACAAAGTTCCCTGCTGGCCCTGGGTAAATGGTCGAAGCCCATTGCTGCGGATTTCGCCCCCCCTGCAAGGCCGTTCCCGCAGCCACGATCTGCAAGCCCTTGAGGTCATCCGGCGGATCGCCATGGTATTCCCAACCGATCAATCCGGGAATCGTGTCTCCTGACTTCAAACCCGTTCCCTCATACAGCCAATGGTCCGGCAAAGTGCAGACCCAATCACCGCCACCATTGACCGGATCAACGTTGCGGGCCCCCATCAAGTAACCTTCATCAGGTCCCCGGTGAGGAAACGGCCCATGCTGCTGCTCTCTTATTTCAGCCCACTTGTAGTCGCCGCCGTACGGCCCACCTCGAAACAGAATACGATTGTTCTGCCCATTTGCGCTGGCCCTAAATGGACTGACCCAACAGACAGAATTGCCCGAGAGAAAGAGCAGACTCACCCCCTGATCCCGCATGGTAGTCACGCTGTGATACTGACGCAGATCCCAGTATTCATCATGCCCCACGCTTAGGAATGCTTTGCATTTCAACCCACGCTCTGGCGTCAGCATGTCGCTGTTACTGCAGTAACTGACATCGTACCCGTGCTTTTCAAGCCAGTAGGCCATGGGGTATTCAAAGCACAACCACTCGCCTGACCCGATCGTCTGTGGATTGTCGAAGATCTGAGGATACTTGCCATAAGGTCGATCAAAGCTAACGTCTGCCCATGGCCCCTGATTTCCTTGGGGATGAGTGTACACGGAATCGCGCAGTGGCCACTCATTGTAGGCCTGCCAAGTATTATCACTGCACTGAACTAGCACATCAGCTGGACGGTCATCCTTGACGATGAACACAACATAGCTTTGCCAATAGCCAAATCCCGTCTCATCAGACTCGGTGGTCAGCCGCCCGACATACACACCACTAAGCCAATCGCTCGGGATTTTCAGTTCGACGGTTGGTCTCCAAGTGCACTCTCGAAGCTGTTTTTCTGCTTTCGCAGGCGTTTCAAAGTGCTCCCCCTGCACGGCATCCATGGTTTTCATCAATCGAGCACCACGCCCTCCGTAGTACCCCGTTCGGAAAATTTCCAACTTAAAACGTTTCACCGGTGTGGTGGAAACGCAAATTCCCAAAGTCTCTCCTGCACCGACACTTTGTCGAGTACAAAAACCTTCAATTGCCGGACAGCGCACACCATCAGCAGGCTCGGTGCGTACCCGCGTTAATTGCCAATCCGTTGCACCGGTCCGGGCGTTTTCACGTGTGATCAGATTATCGTTTTGGGCTACCGAATCCTCACGCCTTTTCGCATCCACAACTTGCGTCGCACAAACTTGCCCCGTGCCGACGATCCCGGAAACCAGTCCAGCCGTTGCCCCCACGCCAGCACCGCCAGCTTTCCGTAACAAATCGCGTCTTGTCGAGAGATCTGTCTTGCGTGTCATGTTGCTGTCCCGCCCAACTCAAGAAATGAAATACCAACACTGACGCTATCGTTTCGAAAGACTCACTTCAATGACTGCAGATACTTCACAATATCCACCAATTCATCTTCCGTAAGCGCCTGCTCAAGCCCGGCAGGCATGATTGAAACGCTCCCAGGATCAATTCTCTCGATCTCGCTTTGTAGGATACGAACTGACTTTCCACTCGCCTGTTGCAACTGAATTGCTTCACTGTTTTCAGAGACAAGAACTCCAGAGAAGGCCTGACCATTGATCGTCAAAACCTGATAGGTCGAATAATCACGAACGATGCTGGCCGATGGAAACACAATCGATTCGAGCAAGTCGGTTGCCGACCGATTAGCCCCAATCGTCGTCAAATCAGGCCCCACGGCTTGGCCCAGATCACCCACGCGGTGACAACTGCTGCACTTAGCTTTTTCAGCTGCAAATAAACTTCGACCACGAATGGCATTTCCGTCACTCAGACGACTCCGAAGCTTTTCGAGCCGACCAAGTTTTTCCTGATGATGTTTTTTCAAACGATCCAGAATCTTGTTACCCATTGGAATCGATTCTCGTGGAAAACGCTTGATCACATCTGACAGCTCATGCTCAGGAAGCGAAAGCAGGGCTGCCGCGTCATTGACCCCCGCAAGGAATTGATCCGCCACAGACTGCGGAAGCTGCCGCTGGTATGGGCGAATCAGATCTCTCAACTGCCGAGGCGACGCATTCGCCAGCAGAGGTGTTACCAAGCCCAGCTGACCTGGATTCAAACGGGCATTGCCGATGATCTGCGCCGCCCGATCAGATTCGGTAGGCGAGATGGAATCACGATACAAGCGAATCAATTGCGTGAGCGTTTCAGTTTGTACCGTACCTGCATTGAGAACTGCCAGCGCATCCATCCGCAGATCAACTGGACGCTTTTGATCCTCCGCAACGACACGTAACCCCCTCAGCCAATCCGCCTTGGGCCATCTGACCGCCACAGCGACCGCTGCCCTCGCCACAGCGGTCTGCTCGCCTAACATCGCTTCAGTAACAGGCTTGATCCACGCATCTCGTGGTTCTTTCCAATCACTCTGAGCCATCGCGTTGAGAACCAGGACCTGTTTGATCGGATTGGTGTCCCGCAGCATCATCGTGGCTAGTTCCGCCACCGCATCCTGCTGTAACAATCGGGAAAACAAACGCTTCACACCACTACCCGGATCGGTTGCAGCCGCAATCTGCGTATCAAGTTTGGCGGCGAGATCGACGTCCCAATCGGGATGCGACTGGACAGCCTGCAACGCAACATGGTGAAAGATGGCATCATCAGAACCAAACATCAGTTCCAAAGTCTCATCTTTTGTCATTTCCGCGTTATCAATCTGCGAGATCGCCATGAGCAAGCTCTGCCGCTGCAATGCCCCTGAAACACGTGCCTGACCCACACCAGCCAACCCATTTCGAATTGCTTCCGCATTGCCAATTTCAATCAAAGCATAAACGATAGCATGCCGTTCACTTCGGTCGAGATGCGAACGGTTCAGGGACTGAACCAAGGGCCCCACTGCCGCTAACTCTCTCCTCATCCCCAAGGTCGTCTGAGTCTGCCGACGAACGTGTGGATTTGAATCCTGCAGCAATGAAACCAAACCGGCAATATCAACCGCGCCATGACTGAATCCCAAGCTACGGCAAGCCAACTGCCTCAACTCAGGCAGTGAGTCCTTCACTGCCTGCATGAGTAGTGAGACCGACTCCTTGGCGAGCACCGGATCCTGAGCAAGACGCCCTACTGCAAGAATCGCATGACGTCGCACAAGAGGGTCAGCAGTATTAATTACAGAACTCAAAGCCGAAATCATTTCAGCACCACGCGCAACCGCCTCATTTACGGCAGATTCTCTCACAGCATGCCGAGCATCAGCGAACAGTTCCAGTAATTCCTGTGGGGTACATGTATCCCACGCAATCAACAGTCCCCGAGGATCTGCTTGCCCTACCTTGCCGTCACGGCGAATCCGATAAATACCGCCAAGCAATTCCGGCTTCGCAAACTGCGAGGTAGGACAACCTCGATAAAACCAACCACCGGTATCAACCACCAATAAACTGCCATCAGCATCTTCCAAAACATCTGTCGGATGAAATTCACGACTGGCTGAACTTAGGAACTCATGCTGCGTGAACTCATAAGTGGAGCCAGTCATTTGCGTTTTCAATCGCACAACCTTGCCACTATTGAAAAACGTCACCAACAAGTTGTCTGTCCAACGCGAGCCAAACAGACCACTGCGGTAGCGTGTCATCCCCGAGACCGCAACATGCCCAAAGCGGTGCGACGGGGTTAACAGTGGGCCGCTGACCTTGAGCTCATTTAGCACACGCTCTCGATGAGGGTAGGCTCCGCCATGCAACCAATGCACCAGGCAATCGACTCTCGGTCGCGTGTACAAAATATTGACTGTTCCCAGCATGTCACCGGAATCAGTGAAATCGATTTCCACAGGATTGTCCATTCCTCCACCGCAATGAATCCGCTTGTCTGTTCCGTCTGGACGGCAGGAGAAGAGATAGGACCCCTCGCGTTGGCTTGTCACCTTTCCCTGCTGATCCTTGAACTCATGCCCGTGATAGCCGTCCGTCCAATACAGCCTTCCATCAGGCCCGAAAAAGCACCCATGAATGCTGGCGGCGTTTCCGTTGTAGCCAAACTGACTGACAATTGCTTCTCTGCGGTCTGCGACCCCATCGTCATCAACATCAGTCAACCGCCAGATATGGGGTGGCGAAGCAACATACAACGACCCATCGTGCCAGACTCCGCCCATCGGGAAAGTCATTTTGTCAGCAAAGACTCGATAGGAATCAAAACGCCCATCACCATTTTCGTCCACCAACTGCCGGATTGAATTTGGAAGTTGCTTTTCCAAATCCTGATTACTCATATTCACCCCTGAGTTGTTACAAACGTAAAGTCTGCCCCGATCATCAAACGCCGCCATGGTTGGATGAGTGACCAGAGGCGGTCCGGCAGCCAATTCAACAGAAAATCCTGGGGGGACATCGACGGGAGCTGGACGAAAACCCTTGTGCAACTTCCCCGTCGCGGCCCCCGTCTTAGCGAATTTTGAAGACGCCACCTCCTCAGCTTGTGAGACCCCGCCCACCCGAAAACACAAACAAACGAGGCCAACAAAAATAGGCACGGTTTGAGGAAGCGTGCGATGGCGATGAAAAAAGAGAGAGTGCAACATAACAATTACGGCAGCCAGAGTTCAGAAACAACGCGCATCGGGTGAACAAAACACAGCCCCATGTGCATGGAAATTTACACGCACCCCAACGCGCACGCAAGAAAAACGGGGCCATGTGGCTGGTAGTCAATCACGACAAGCTACGGGGTCATGCCCACCGTGCGGTCATTCGCCGGGCAACCCTTCCAGGAAGCCGGCAATTTTAGCGGCCGACAAGGTCGGTCGTTCACTCAGCGTCCGACATTCCACCACCACTTGTGGATCAACTTTGGTGGATTATTTGCTGGCCGGTTCATTGAAGACAGCGACGGATAATCGGCGATCTTTGAGACCAAAGTCTGCTTTGCGTTAACCGAGACGCCACCGCTAGCGAGCAAGATGTGGTGAGTTCGACGACCTTTTCGCATGGAATTCATGACAGCGATCGACATCACCTGCCGAGGGTTGGTCATTTGAAACATTGATGAAGGACTGCTGCTGATCAACGATTCCAAGAGAGCTCGCTGTCTCGTTGAATCAGCGAAGCGATGCATCAACTCGGCAGCGGAGGCTGTTCGGTAAATTGACTCCAAAGCACCATAAATCGGGTAGGTCCCCCGAATGGCATGCCAGTTTCGGTTGAAGTCTTGCACGAACTCCTCCGACCGCGGATCGCGTGTGACATTCCCACGCCGCCCACTTGCCATGGCATGTTCGTTTTGTCCGCTGAGGCGAACCGGCGTGCCAGCAAGTTCAAAAACAGAACGCTCAGCATCAGCCCGGACCGGTCGTGGCGAGGACGTAAACCACAACCTCAACAGAAGATCATTCGGAACACCTGCATCAAGATTCGCCTCAACCACGTCAAAGTAATTGCGTGCTCGCTCGGGCATTGGCTCCAATCCCAACGCGAGTTGCTTCATGTGGCGATCAGCTTCAACCATCAAACAACCCATCGGCGTATCACCGGCAGTACCGAATACCTCGACCCTCTGCATTCCCAACGCCGAGACCATCGCAGCATCGGCTTTTCCAATGGGCAACTTATCCGACTGAACTGCCGCTGCAACTTTGGCCGCATTTTGCAAACCCTCGGTCGTCGGATCGATGGTGCATCCGAACGGTTGGTTTCCGGTCGCAGAAGCAAGGCAAGAAAGAAAGAAGTCAAAACGCAAGCTGGTTAAACCAGATTCCCGGTCAACGTGCCAACCGCGCCGCGTTTCAATGCCGCCGACTGGCCCGGCAAGCACGATGTCGTTCTCATCAATGAACAGATATTGAATGCGAGACAAACCAGCCATTTGCATCATGCCCTCACCAGGCATTGCTCCTCGCATACGCCTTGCGGTCCATGCATCAAGCAAACGCCGCAGGGATACGCATCGCATTTTTGCTGGCTGACGCCAGGCAAGCTCCGAATCCTGATTATCACCTTCATCGCTGAGAAGTGTTTTCAACTCCGCCAGCCCGTCGTCCACGGGCAAACTTTCACATTCCAGCACGGTTCCTGCCGGATCAACATAAACACCCTGAGGATAGGGCGACATGCTGCTGGGACCGCCAAGTGCTTCCCATGTGTCAGGCACAATCGTGGTCTGGATCAGATCCATCAAAGACTGAAAATCAGCAAAACTGCCCCCGCCGGCGCCCCCGCCCGCTCCAGTGATCGCGTCGTCGCGACGAAAGGATGACTCGATGCCACGGATGGTGCCATTCGCCGCACTGGTTTCCCCCGCGCTGCCCTGAGCACCTGCTACTTGGGCGAGCACAAAATCTCTCTGATTCACTGGTAACTGAAGCCCTTGTCCCGCGGCAGACGAAAACTCCCCTGCTGCTAAATAACCTCCAACATCGGGATTCCCAGCCTCCTCCTGAGACCGCGATTCCGAACTCATCCAACCTGTGAAGCCAACCACAGATAGCAGAGCAATACACCGCGCGAATGCACCAGAGTTGCGATGAAGATAAGAGTGCAACATGAGGAGTCCTGTGTTCAGAGTCTTAGAACGGCGTTACGAAACATCAAAAAGAAACAAATTCAAGCGATCGAAAACCACAGCCGTCCGTGACGAAGCTACCGTCCAGCTCCCGCCGCCCAACAGTTTAGCAGGATAACCACTGTCTGACGCAAACCAGGTAGGAAGCCTCCGCTTTGCCGCAGGATGCATCATCACGACTAATGGCGCCGGCACCTCAATGTGCATCGCCGTAACCGCCGAGGATTTACACTCGCCCCGAGCAGCCCCATCTCCCTTGCATTGTCACAAGGCGACTTCAACTTGCTCTCAGGGTCAAAACCTCCCAGCTCCCCAGGCCGACTCATCTCCAACACAAATGTGCTCCTGAAATCTTTCAGTAAAAAAGGAAGAGCAAATTGCGGTCCACCCGCTCCTCGGCGTGCGAAGCTCACCAATCGCTGCAGAATGCTACACCACAACTGTTCAAAAAAGCTACACACCGACCGTTGACATGCGGATCGGTGATCCGCTCGGGCTGTCGTCAAAAATGCCCCGACGAATACTTGATCAATCCAACCCAACCAGCCCACGGTCCGGAGCTAATGGAGGACATCCTTGCCTGACTGCCGTGCAACCTCATGTGCGCCATGCTCATGTCCGCCATGACCGGTGTGCTCATGAATTCGAATCTGCGATATCACGCCACTGACCATCGACCAGACGCTGCTGAGGCCGAAATCGAGCTTTGTAATTCAAATGACTGTTGTCGGCCACAAACATGCCGAGATACAGATACTTGCGTCCCGTTTCGATGGCATACTCGATCTGACGCAGAAGTGCGTACGTGCCAAGGCTGTATTTTCTGGCCTGCGGATCAAAGTGGGTATAAACCGCCGAAAAACTCATGGCACCAGTATCGACAATCGAAACGGCGACCAGCTCGTCATTTAACCAAACTGCAAGCTCCTGAGTATCACAGCAGCTATCGGCCAGAAACATCCGATAGCCCTCGAGATCAAGTTCACCGGCTCCTTGGCTTAAACCTCGCTTGCTTCGATGCAAGTTGAATAGCCAAACCCGCTTTGCGTCGACCCGTGGCTTGCCCCATTCGCAAGTCAGTTCACGATTTCCCCGCTTCAGCACTCGCCGCATCGATTCCGTATGCCGGAAACGCTCCACCTCGATCCGAGTGGGCTTACATTCGCTGCAAGCCGGGCAGGCTGTGTTGTAAACAAAGTCTCCACTGCGGCGATAACCCAAGGCCAACAAACGATCAGTCACACTGGGACTGACCGAACCTACAGGAAGTCGCAACGGCATCCTCGCGGTCACCCCAGCCAAGTACGGACAAGGCTGCAACTGGTCCTGCACCAACAACAATCGGCAGTTACCATCTGCCAAACGAAGCGTTTTTCCAGGGTCATGA
>JBPCVE010000240.1:0-8804 GCA_051010795.1 Rubripirellula sp. | reverse complement strand
TGCCGGAGATCAATGCGGCGGCGGTAAGGTCGACATGTGCCTGCTGACGAATGGTGTTCTGCTTTGCAGAAAAACGTTCGCTGTATTCTGGTGCTGAATCACGGATTTGGTCGGACATTGACGCGAGTCGTTGGCGGCGGAGTTTCAACTCTTCGAAGGCATTTAGGTAGTGCCCCATCTTCTCACGTTCATTTGCAGGTAGACTCTGGTTCAGATTGCCAATGTCGCGGACCATGAAGTCCAGCAGGTTCGACTTCAGATCGTACTGCATTTGAGCTTTCGCATCGGCTGAAAGAGCACTGCCGAAAAGCTGCTGATAGGCAATGTCCGGACTCGCCTGGAATGGTAATTCCCGTCCGGGAGCGACTGCTGTGATTCCCGGGTAAAGCGTGCCCTCGATTTCCTTGCTCATCACCTTGCCTCGCAGTGCGAGGCCAACGTGTTGAAACGGAGATGGAAACAATCGAGCCAATTCTGCATCAGCGGTGGCTCGCAACAATACACCTGAGTTGTGCTCGCCACCTGTCTTGTAGACACCCATTGCACCGAACCAACTGGAGTGACCCGGACGGCACATCTTTCCCGACAGTCCTTGAATAATCGCCACCTGGTCTTTGAAGGGTTCCAGCGGCTTGAGGGTGGCAGGAAGATTGTGCTCAGCCAGTGATTCGTTGACCATCAAAGATTTGTCGTCAATGGAAGCTTTGAGCGTTGGTGGTTCAAGCCGTTCAGGAATGATGCCACTTGATTTCATCACAAATACGAATCGGTGCGGCATTTTTGAACGCTCGATTCCTGCTGCTTCCAGCTTAAAGCGTTGCAACATCGGTTGCAGTAATAAACTGCTTGAACCGACTGCTGTTGTTCTCAGGAACTGTCTTCGTGTGCTGTTCATGGTTTATTGCTGTTGCTTACGTAGTTGCGATGCCAAGGGTGGAACGCTCGTGGAAGATGCGGCCGCAGTTTGCTGTTGAGGTAGTGACTTGCGATACAAAAATGAGTCAGACGTGAGCAGTGAGATTACCAAGGCACGAAAACTGCCACCAGACTGTTCATACGCCCTGTCCGCATTGATCAGTGTTTGGGCGTCACTTGGCATCTCATTGCGACCCATCCAGTAGCGGAATGCGTGTCGCACAAACGATTGTCGTACGCGAGTTGACTTTGCCAATCGATGCATCAGGTCCAATGGGTTTGAGACGTCGCCATCAAGTTCCCCATCACCTGTTCCTACCAGTTCTCCTGTTGAATCAACGGGTTTGCTTTCTCCTTTGGCAATCAGTTTTTCGTCCTTGCGATGTCTCCCAAAATCATCGAACGATTCAAACGGCATGCCAAGTGGATTCATTTTGACATGGCATCGCCAGCAATCTTCGTGACGTGTGACTGTGAATCGTTCACGGAGCGTCTTGTGATGGTCTTCGGGAATGGAGGCATCTACCGTGATGGGTAACTCGGGGACGGTGTCAGCAAGTAACCGTTCGCGGATCCATTTGCCGCGACGCACCGGGTCGTTGTCAAGGTTCAACGAGTGTGCGATTAACCACGCTGGATGCATCAGAATCCCGATTCGTTTCCCTGGTGCAAGAGAAAACGGCTGTGTGACGGGGAAGCTGAAGGATTTTTCATCGAGATTGTAAGTGTGGATGTAATCCCGGCCACTCGAGCGTGTGCCGCCAAGTGGCATGTGGCTGATGCCAGCCACGTCACATTGCTCCAGATACTTCATCCACCGTTTTGTAACGTTGCCATTGGCATGCCGGAAAATCTTGTGAATGCTCCGGACGTGCGTCATGTGTTCTTCAGGGACTTTGTATGGGAATTCACGCCATGGTTTGTCCTTGTAGTAGTCGTAGAATTCCTGCAACGCATCGTGGATTTCGCGTTCGTGGTCATTGTCGCCTGAGTGGGAAACAAAGTACTGCTCGGTTGTTAAAAGTGCTGCGAGGACATTCTTATCCTGTTTTACATGGTGCATTACCAGGGTGTCTGCGTCTTCGACCAGTCGCTCGGGGACTTTGCGGTAATCCTTTCCAAATCGCGCAGTGTCTTTGAATACCCCCGGGGCAGCGTTGTATCCGAAAAACTCGTGGAAGAATCGCAGGATACGTGGCTTCGGAATCTTTGGGTCGTCCCAATACCTTTCCACTTCACGCTTCACATCTTTCGACTTCTTGAGTTTGCCACTGATCGCCGATAAGAGAAGTACGTCATCCGGTTTTTGGTCGGTCAACGCGTATGCAATCGAAAATGCAAGATTCGCGGGGGACAAGATGCGACGACCATGTTCATCCGTGGGACCTTGCCCCAGTTCTGTGCGATAAACAGCAGGAGGACTTACGGCGATCGCGAGCAGGGTCGTGCGCAGACCTTCTGCGTTGCCACCTTTGGCGGTGCATTCCCGGCATAGTTGGCTGAATTTCTCGATCTCTGCTTCCGTCGGATTACGCTCGATGACCCACAGGAACATGCGAATGATTGCGGTTTGAATTTGTTGTTCAGTAGGGACTGTACTGCTCAACAGAATCTCTTTGAATTCCGGAGGAGTCGCCGGAAAGCGAGGCCTGATGGGATTCCCCTTTTTGTCCTTCGGTAATTGCTCCTCAGGGATTGGCCCCTCACGAGCGACACGTGTTTCGTGCAAGGCTTGTGCGAGGTGGCGGTCAACAAGGGTTTCGGCATTGCGAAGCATCGTCGAAAGTGTTGCGGAATCAGCCATTGTGATCGCGGCGAAATCTTTCAGTCCGGCTTTGTCTTCGATCGTGAAGGGTTGCTTTAGTTTGGTCAGTTCATTGCTCGGGCCGCCATTCTGCCCTGCTCGGAAACCCATGCCGCGATTCGTCATCGAGTCAAACATGGTGGGGCTCTTCTTCCAAAGCCGTGACGGTGACCAAGCGGCTTCGCTGACTGATCCATCGAACAAGCTTGTGTGTTCAACATAGTTCCCGTATTCCGGATAGAGCATCTTTTGACGCCATTCCCGGATGATGTTAGAGCCCTGGAGTTGTTTCTGGAGCCAAGTAATTAAGGACTTTTTTTCGGTAACGCTGAACGCCTCGGCTTGGTTCGGAGGCATTTGATTGGTCGCCACAACATGGAACACATTTTCCCAGTGTTCGCGTCCACTTTCCGTTTCGTTGCTGTTCAGGCTCTCAAGCGTGAAATTGCCAGATGATTCTGACCCTGAATGACACTCAGAGCAGTGGGCCTTGAGCAGTCTGGTGACGAGTGGTTTTGTTAGCGGGGCCTTGCCTGCGACAGGGATAGGATTAGGGGATTGCGGAACGCAAATGCTAGGACTTTGGTCAAGCCAACAAAACAACAGCAGCGGCAGTACAAGGCGTCGACGGTGCATGTCTTAGGAACTGATTCTAGGTATCTGGTGAAGCGTTCAGGAGCGAGATAACCGATCCTTGATACGTATTAGACGTCCGGGGCTTGTGGGTTTCAAGCTGAACAAGGGTGCTTCAGCGAGGGGCGATCCTGGTCAGATTGATCGATTCAATGAACTGCTGCCCCGGTTTCGAAGTCAGGATGACCTTCTGGTTTGTGTCGCGGTCAATCAACGTGATCTCAAACGTTGCAAGCTTGGCCCATTCCAGTGTTTTGCCCTCCTGATTTTTGAAGTCACGACGGGTGATCAGGATTTCCTGAGGGTGCTCTCCCTCGATTCCCTTTGTATAAACAAAGTCACCCAAGTTGTTTTCCTGACTTAGAAATTTGCTTCCGGCGTTCAAACGCAATGCCAATCGTTTACCTTGGGGATTGATTCTGATTGACAGTTGATTGTTATTGGAGCGATCAAGATCTGGAGTCTGGAACTTGTAAGTTTTGATACTGCGTTGATCCCGACTGGACCAGTCTCCAGTGCCCTGCTTGAAGTCCTCGAATACAACACGAGTTTTCGGAAGTTGAGACAGTTGCTTCAGATCCACCGTTTCCGGGACCAGAGAATGTTCCAGCGAGTTCAAGGCAAAGGTTGCGGCTTCTTCCCGTTCCAGTTGCACAGGAGTTTGTAGTCGGTATCGACATAGTGCGAACACGTATATCGGCAGGTTTTCATGGACAGGTAGCTCGGCTGACCATGTGCCATCCTTGGGTTCCGCATCGGAGCGGTTCCAGAACCGTGTGCGACTGTTTGGATCGTAGCTGTAGTAAATCTCTGTTGCTAATAATCTTACCGAGTCCGCTGGTGTGACTGTGAAGGTCGCAGCGTCACCATGGAGGGTGAAAGTAGATGGTGGCGTGATGGGAATGTTCTGATCGATTTTCCTGAGGTACTGGTCAAACCACTGATTCAGCAACACCCACTGCTCTGGTCCGGGGCCGTGGTTCTGGTGCATGTTGGTACTGACGCGCCAGTTGGGGTGCTTCAGAAGATCCATGGATTGGTAGATGCGATCGAACGCGGAGTGGAAATCGTTCGATGAACTGATGAAAAGAACGGGACATTTGACAAATGGCCAATAGGCACTTGCATCGATGGTCTTGCTGTAGAGATCTGTGTCTTTGAAATGAGCTTTGATGCTGCTACCGCGGACACCACCAGGAAAGTCTATGTGTTTGAAACCGGTGCCTCCAACAAAAGGAACCACCGCTTTGAGCCTTATGTCTATGGCTGTCAACGCTGTGATCATCCCACCCATCGAGAAACCTGAAAAACCAAGTTTTGATGCGTCGACTTCGGGTTGTTGCTCCAGGAAAGTAATGGCTCGGCGTGCCGCGACTGCCAACAAAAACCAGTTTGCGTTCCGGGGACTGGGAACCGGGTCGATCGAAAACTCATCCGGCTGTAAATTACGTTTCCATCCCTTACGCAACGCTTTTGAGTAGAATCGAGGGCCTTGTGTTGGATCAACCTTTCCCCAGTCGGTGTTGGTGTCGATGTCGCTTTCCATCGGTCGGCCCAGCCAATTGATGTCGACGGTTGCGAAGCCTTGGCTGGCGAAGTATCGACCACGGTTACGTTCGGCTCGCTGTCCACCACCATGGCTCCAGACAAAGCCGGCGTTCTTTTTTTCGTTGTCTGGGAATGAATAATACGCGGCGATGCGGGACTCAATTCCCTTGAACGTGCCGACTCTAAATGTGACGTATCGAGTCACGATCCCATCCGCGTTCCATTCTTTGATGACTTTTACATCCAGCGGTTCCACGCGGGCGTCGTACTCATCCCACAGGGCCAGTGCATCTTGGGGAACGTCACTCGCTGTCTTGTAGGGCTGGAATGTTTCATTCCCACAAAGGGACAGGCTGAGCAGGTTGATGAATAAGCCGATTCGGAGCAGTTGCATGAGGTTCTCGGGAGATTTTAATATTTTGCTGATTACTGAGCAATTTTTCTGATTACTGAGCAGGTTGTTTTTTGGACGCCGTTGTGTCGCTGGCCCAGCCATGGCCAGTGGGAATGACCTTTGTTTGACCGCCGATTTCTGGGATTTTTCCAAGTGGTGCGAGCGTTTTTTTCCAAGCCGCATGTTGGGCCGCCATCTTACGCACGATCTGCGGGTGTTCGTCTGCAACGTTGGTCTCTTCACGGGGATCAGAAACTAGGTTGAAAAGTTGCCATGCATCTTTTTCGTACTTCTTGTAAAGTCGCCAATCTTTCCATCGGGTCGCAATCAAGTGTCTGCGTTCTGCATCACCTGGCTCATTGTTGAGCCAGAATAAGTACTCATGAGGATCACCCGTTGCATCACCACTCAGGTACGGAATCAAATCGACACCATCGCAGTGGTCTGGTTTTTTTGCGCCGACAAGTGAGGCGGCTGTCGAATAAAAGTCAAAGTTGGCAACTAGCCCGTCAAATTGTTTACCCTCAGGCAACGTTCCTGGCATTGAAAATATTGTCGGCACGCGGACCCAGCCTTCTTTTTGTGTTCCAGCCCCTTTTCCGCCTGTGTACGGGGCAGAAGATCCTCCCTCGCTACCATTAGCGCCATTGTCACTCGAGAAAATTACAAGGGTGCTCTCTCGCAGGTTATTCTTTTTCAATGCCTTGATGAGTTTGCCAACTTGGTCATCCACTGAAACAATCGCGCCGGCAAGTTTGCGTCTCTTGCCTTTGGCCGTTGTTCTTTTGATGAGGCGTTCCGGGGATTCAATGCTGGGAGAGTGAACCGCCTCTGGTGACCAGTAGAGAAAGAACGGCTCGTCTTTGTAGATGTCGACGAAATCCGTCATCATGTCGCCGTCGTAGTCGGTCAACCACTGGGTTTCACCTGATTCGTTGATGCAAAAATACTTGGACTTGCCACCTTTTCGTTTGACGGCTGCCGCTAAAGTGGGTGGCAGTTTTGCGATCTCTTGCTTTGTGTATGTTTTTTTCGGTGGGTTACGAGCGACCTTGGTGAATCCAGTGAACAGGGGGCCCTGCTTGCGAGTCCCGATATCCCATTTTCCGATTTGTCCGGTCACGTAACCTTCGCTCCGCAGGAAGTGGGCAATCGTAGGCCGGTCCGACGGAATTGGTAGACCTCGAGACATGCCGTATTTGCCAAAACGTTGTCCATACTGGCCCATCATCAAGCTGCAGCGACTGGGACAACACGGTGGGTTCGTGATGTACGACGCTGTGCATCGCACACCCTCGGCGGCCAACTGGTCGATGTTCGGAGTTGGGATGTCTTTGCAACCATAAGAACCAATGTCGCCGTAGCCTAAATCATCGATATAGATCAGGACGATATTGGGCCTTTTCTCCTCAGCCGAAGTTCCCGCTTCATTCGCCTGCAGTGCTTTGGAAGAACCCAGTGAGATCGACAAGAAGAGAAGTGTGGAAAGCAGGAACTTGAGCGATTTCATGTTTTGAAAATCCTGGCTGGTGTGAGGCCGTTCTTGACTTAGAAAGCCTAGCTTAGTGTGTTGGTGAGTTTTGGATTGGATTGGATTGGATCCGCAAATTTCGCAGGCAACTGAAATGGGTTGCCCGTGATTTGTTCGGTACGGCCATCCTCATGCAAGAAGGAAATCGCAGGTGGGAAAGGAATGGTTGGAAGCGGGTAATCGTAGATCCCAATGGGTCGCGAATCCAACTGGTAGTGCGGCCAGTTACCCGGGGTCACGCAAAGGCCAGTGATGGTTCTCTACAGGAGTTGAGGTTATGAAGTTAACTCGGAGCCACGTACAACTTTAATCATATCAGTCAGTGGCGACCGGACGGGGGCAGGAATTCCCTGCAAACAATGTTGATTCAACGCGAATAATTGGTAGTCGCAGATTCTGGCTGCCCGCAGAGCGGAAATCGTGGCGGTGATGCGGGCAAGAAAGCGGATCAGTATTGAGTATTCAGTTGTGCCGTATCGTTCAAAATGGGCGTTCGTGAAAGCGGTGCTGGTTTTCCTGAAATCGGTTTGTTTGTTTGTTATGTTTTAGGACTGGCCGTGTTTTCCTTTCCGCGATTCAAGAAACTGCATGATGATAACGAAACGATTATCGATACCTACCGTGCTCGCAATGTTACTTGCGATCTGTTCGACATTTGCCAATCACTCTGCTGCCGAGGCTGATGATACGGCATCTCAGGGCAAGCCTGCTGACATGTCCAAACCGGTGCAGGTTTACATTCTGATGGGCCAGTCCAACATGCTTAATTTCGGGAAGGTCAAAGGTGGTGACGGATCGCTCGAAACTGCTGTGAAAGAAAAAAGTCTGTACCCCTATTTGATTGACGATGAAGGAGATTGGATCGTGCGGGGAGATGTTCGTAACGTTCGCGTGATGGGTAGCGGGACGGGGGGAATGCGAGAGTTCAATAATGAGTGGATGACCATCAGTGGGAATGTTGGGGTGGAAATTGGTATTGGGCACGCCGTTGGTGATGTAACAGATGCACCAGTGATGATTTTGAAAAGTGCGATTGGAAATCGTGCATTGGGATGGGACTTGTTGCCACCAGGTAGTGAAGGATACGAGTTCACAGATTCCAAAGGAAAGACTTGGGTGCATCCGGGTTACAAGGGATCACCCGAGCGTTGGGAGAAAGGAACTGAGCCCAAGAAGATCGGTTGGTATGCCGGAATGCAATATGATGGCGACGTCGCCCGAGCAAAAAAAGTGCTCAGTGATCTCGATAAGTATTATCCGGGGGCCAATGGCTATGAGGTTGCAGGATTTTTCTGGTGGCAGGGTGATCGGGATAGTCGTAGTGAAGCGCTATCCAGCCGCTATGAACAAAACCTTGTGCATCTGGTCAAGCAGTTGCGGAAAGAATTCGATGCCCCGAATGCAAACTTTGTTTGTGCCTCCTTGGGACAGTCGGAAAAAGGTGACACCAACGGTGGTGGCAAAATTCTCGATGCGGTCCTTGCGGTCGATGGAGCATCAGGGAAATATCCGGAATTCAAGGGCAATGTTGCTGGCGTCTATACGCACCCACTTTCCAAAGGCAGTAGCTCAGGAAGTCATTACGGTGGGAATGCAGAAACCTACATGAACATTGGTGAGGCGATGGGCAAATCCATGGTCAAACTGATGAAGAGTAAGTAATCCGCCACATCGTTGCTGACTAAACGCAGGTCCCGTTACCCGCATGGTGGTGGATATGGAAACTTGTGGCTGAGTACGTTGCATGTTTGAGACGCACTGACGCCTCGCTCATCGGAAGTAATCCGGATCATCATTGATTCGCTGCTCTAGCTGACAGCGAGTGGTGGGGCGTGGGGCCGGTTGGTGAGGCGTGTGTCAGGCAAGGACTTGCTTGACCACTTCACCGTAGACATCGGTGAGTCGAAAATCACGGCCAGCGTACCGGTAGGTCAGCTTTTCGTGATTGATTCCCAGTAGATGCAGAATCGTGGCATGCA
>JBPCVE010000239.1:0-18863 GCA_051010795.1 Rubripirellula sp. | reverse complement strand
GCTTGAAGTTGTTACTGCAACTCATGCGGCGAGCAGCCTCACGTGCCGCTTGCACAGCAGGAAGTAATAAACCAACAAGCACGCCGATAATGGCGATGACGACTAGCAGCTCGACGAGCGTGAAGCCCCGTGATGACGAATAACGTCGGGCCATATCCTGTCTCCGGAAAAGAACTGAAAACAAGTTTCCCCGCGCGAACAAAGAGGGGAGGATAATGAATATTCCCCCTATTGATGGTCGGTAGAACAACTTTGTCTTCAATGCCGTACAAAATTTGAATCTTTGTGTATCAGCAACCCCCACCCCCCCCTCTTGCGGACTACAACGTGAGGAAAGAGGGAGAACATGGTCTAAACCCATTTACTGCGGCTGTCGCAAACCGTCCATTTGGGGACAGGAGATTGGAGTGCGTGAATCCGCATAAGAAGTTTTGAAGCTACCCGAGGCCATTCTTTTGGATTCCGCGGATAACGCAAATTTCTCCGACAGGTATATACGGATAGTGGCTTCAGGGTCGTGAAAGATGCTTGACCTGAGTCACCGACCCTCCCCTTTTGTCGCCGCCAAGTTTTATTTCTGAGCTTGATGCGACACTGGAGGGATGAAAACATCGTCGTTCGAATCGCAAGCCTAAAAAAGCCGAAAAGAATATTAGTGAAGATCTCATCCGCAGCCAACAACTTGAGCATTGTGCAAGGGTATGGACGGCTTAGCAGAACAAGGAGAAGTACCCGAGTCGATTCTGACCACGCATGCCTCGCAACCGAGGAGCAGCAGAATGAATTTTCATGCGGGAGAAATGGTTGGTACCAGCAAGGGCGAAAGTGGTGTTTTTTGCTTTTGATTTCAATCGCCGCCCTAGGGTGCAATACAGAACCGAAGATCGCAGGCACTGGACAAGGAAAGACAGCGACACCAGTCGAGCGACTACTTATCGCGATGCAGAACGAAGATTGGGAACTTGCTAATCAATGCGCGCAAGAAGCTTTAATCATATCTCCCGAAGATCCTGACTTGCTCACGTATGCAGCGAAGACTGCAGCCTACTGTAATCGCAAGAGTGAAGCGGCACAGCTGCTAGTTGATGCTGCGACGCATGCTGATTATCAGCCAACAGCGAGAGTAACGTTTGCGGTTCAGGCGCTAATTGATGTGGGAGAGCTTTACCCAGCGATCAGCTTGCTGGAAGCATCGCTAAAGGAGAATCCTGAGGCACACGATCAACGTCGTTCTTTGGTTGGATTCTTGTGCGAGGCACAGAGGATGGATCTTCTTCCCGAGCATTTAGTGAAACTATACCGGGCAAGGCAATTTGATGTACGGTTGTTGCTCGCGGTCACCGAAACATCATCACGTCGATTGTCGCCGAAAACATCTGAACGGCTGATGGAACGAAATCCCGATGACCATCGGGTTCGCTTGGCCGAAGCGTTCGTGATGATGTATCGTCACGACTCAAAAGCTGGGGCTGAAATTCTAGAAGATGTTCTGAAACATCATCCAAAATTTGCTCCTGCACATGCGATGTATGGTCAGGCATTGATGGCTGAGAACCGACTGAAGGACATTCCCAACTGGCTGGATTCGGCAACACCTCAGAGCACCAGATATGCTGACTATTGGTTGACTCTCGGTGACCTTGCGACGCGGAGGGAAGAACCCAAGGAAGCAGTGCGTGCATACTGGGAAGCAACCCGGTGCGATCCAGGCAGCAACACTGCGTGGGATCGCCTTGGACAAGTCATGCTTCAACTTCAAGCAAGTGAGGATTCATCAATATCTTCGGAACAGGTCGATGCTGTCCTGGCACGCTCCACTGAAATGCTGGATTTGCGAGAACGTTTCAATCATTTTGCGGCGGACGGCCAAACCAACCAAACGAAAGCACTTGACGTTGCCATGGCCCTGCTGACCTTGGGACGTGTATGGGAGGCAGAGGCTTGGTCTGCAGCGGCAACCACGTTACCGGATGGTCCCTCAACAGAAATTTCTGCAATCAGAAAATGCATCCTTGCAAAACTTGCCGCTGACCAGTCTTGGATCTCTGCTGATGCTCCCGCTTCCTCTCTCGATTTGTCCAACCTACCGATTCCAGAAGTATCACAAGCGTCATCGACTGCATCACCTGGAAATGCCATTGTCCCGGAACTTGCGGGAACCGAACACCTCCGGTTAGAGGAGCAGAGCATTGCATGGAGACTGCGTGACATCGCGTCCGACAATAACCCAACAGATGCGAGACTTGCTGCCATCATCCGTTCTACCGGGGTGGGCGGAGGCGCAATTGATTACGATCTGGATGGCTTACCAGACATCATGGTGATGGGCGCCGGCGGAACAATGCAGCAGAGAGATTCGCAAATGAATCAACTGCTGCGCAATCTCGGTACTTCCTTTCAAGCAATCAGTGAAATGGCAGGAGTTGCCGATCCCGGTTTTGGCCAAGGCCTCGCCATTGGTGACTTTAATGAAGATGGTTTTCCTGATCTGTTTTTTGCAAACCTGGGGAAAAATCGACTCTTGCGAAACAACGGCGACGGCAGCTTTACAGATTGCACTGAATTGCTAGTTGATAAGGAATCAAACTCGTGGTCAACCAGCGCTGCCTTTGCCGACGTGGACCAAAACGGAATCACAGACCTCGTCGTCACCAACTATTGCCAAACCGTGTCAGGTTTGGACATGGGCTGCCCCAATGCAGAAGGCGTGATCGGACCATGCCATCCACTGACATTCCCTGCAGACGCCGACTGTTTTTATGAAGGTGTCGGAAATGGCAGTTTCCGCAACACAACGTCGCAATGGATTTCAGAGCCTTCACCCGGGCGTGGACTTGGAATTCTTGCAGGGAACCTGGATGGGTCGCAGTTTGGGGTTTTCATTGCCAACGACATGTCACGGAATGCGTTTTACACGCCAACCCAGAACACAGATGGAATCACACTAGAAGAGAATGCTTCGGTACGGGGCGTTGCTGTTGACGGTCGCACCCAAGCACAGGCCTCGATGGGAATCGCTAGCAGTGACTTTGACCTTGATGGTGACTTGGACTTATATGTCACAGGGTTTGGCAGGGAGTACAACATCTACTACGAACAGGTTGCCCCCGGAATATGGAGAGATGAAACGAACAAATTGGATTTGGCTCAACCAACCCTCAGCGTTGTCGGCTTTGGTACCGAAGCAATCGATCTGGACAATGATGGAATTGACGAAATCGCCGTCACCAATGGGCACATTGGTGACTTCTCTGATCCTGAGAGCTTGCCCTATGAACAACCACTCCAAATTTTCCGGCGACGTCAGGATGGTTGCTTCAAACTACTGAACGACGACCACTGGGGAAATTACTTCAATGAACATCACGTTGGCCGCGGCTTGTGGACGATGGATGCCAATGTTGATGGAAAAGTGGATCTTGTGGTAACGCATACAAAGGAGCAACTGCGTCTGCTTATTAATCGATCTGAAAAGGCTGGCAAGTCAATTGGTTTTCAAATCAAAGGCACTGCCTGCAGCCGAGATGCCATCGGAGCGACAATTCGATTCACATGCAAGGGCCAGCAGCGGACTCTGTGGATACTTGCGGGCGATGGTTACATGTGCAGCAACGAAAAGATTCTGCGTGCCGGACTGGGTGATGCAACACGCATCGAGAACGTCAGCATCGCGTGGCCGGATGGACAAATAGAACCACTGGGAACACTTGAGTCGGGAACTGATTACCTACTCGTTCAAGGACAGTCAGCGTTCAATCTCGGACAATGAAAAAACCGACACCCACGAATCAACGAGGCGTCGGCTTTTCGAATTTCAGATATCCTCGCTACACGTTGCGAGGATAGGAATCCTGATATACCACCAAAATTCTAATTGCTTCCTTGGTCGGAATAACCCGCACCCGACTGCATATCCTGCTCCATCTTCTTCTTATCGGCGTCTGACACGCCAGAGATGTCGCCTTCATTTTGAATCACCTTAGTTTCACCTGATCCGCCGCACCCAGTAAGACCGGTCAGCGAGAGGCAAGCGATTGCGACGAGAGCGAGTGACAATTTTCTCATTATTTGGTCTCAGATTGGAGGAGCGTTCGTGTATCTGCGGATCAGTAACGAGAGACATGATGGCTCAACACGATAAACTTTGCAAGTGTGCAGCGTTGAACAGTAGATGGCTGACAAGATCACATTTCTTGAAAATGCCCCCTCACCCCCCAATCTCTTATCCTGCAGACCTACCACGTCAGAGTACAGTCGCCGTTGCGAGTGAGCGAGACATCCATTCGTTTTTCTCAAACGCTTTCTGACTTATTGCCTGCACGACATGCGCTTTCGGCACACGTGTTCTAGAACTAAAGCAGGTTGTTCTACACGCTGGCTTTCGCCAACATCCGAAGTAAGAACAATACCATTGACCCAATATGATTTATCACCAGGCAGAAATTGATGGAGCGGTTCCTTTGAACCGTCCAGTTGCATTTATCACGGTGCCCATCGAAAGACGAATCATTTGCCTTCCATCCTGCGGCTACAAAATCTACGGCGTGCACGCAAGCATTCAGCCCCAATTGACTGAACAAATGAAAAGTAGCCGTGCTACTAGACGACTCACTATTTCTCTGTTTGATTGATTTAAATCCTTGGCCAACAAGAGTAGTCAGCCAAGCAGCAGTTACTGGGGTGACTTAGATTTCTTAAGGCATTTCTAAAACGACGAGGAGTTCTACCGTTTCGGGCCATGATGTTCGAACAATAAAAACGGCTCAACTTGATCCTCAACGATCAGCCAACGGCGATCAGCCTCAAGATCATGAAATACCTGCTGTTTCCCGTTCGGCCAATCAATCGTCAATCGATCGACTTTGCTCACGTTTTCTAGCCCATATGTAAGCATCGCTTCATTACGACATAGGTAGCCATCACCAGCAACGAGAAAGTCAGTCGACGCATCATCGCCGTACTCAATCTGAACCCTGGCACCGATGGCATCGCGTTCCGCTGAACTGCCAACCAATTCCAACTGTAAGCAATGGCCAGCATTTTCTGTTTCGTTCTTCAATAATGCAGACGCTTCCCCCAGATGTGTTACGACGAGATCAGTCTGCCCATCGTGATCAAAATCGAGTTTCGCCATCGCTCGCCCTAGATGTGCCTGCGTCCAGTACCCGGTATCATCGGCCACAGGCATCATCTCAAACCGTGACCCCCGATTACAAAAAAGCTGAGCCAATTGCTGAAATGGACCGCTCATCGTTTGATAATTATCGATATGCCCATTTGCAACGGCAACATCAAGCTGTCCATTATTGTCATAGTCGAGAGCCTGCGAACCAAATCCCAACACAGAACGACTTGGTACCCCAAGTCGATATTGACTGGCTCGATCCTGAAAAAAAGTACCGCGGTTCAAATACAGGCAGACGCTTTCATTTTGGAAGTTAGCAATGTGAAGATCCAGCATTGCATTCTTGTCGAAGTCACCACTGGCAATCCCCATGCTGGCGGTTCCCGCACCACCAGATGAAAACGCGCTCCCGTTGACGACCGCGACATCTGACCAATTGCCATCCAGTGGGTCACGGATCCAAAGCTGATTCGCTGATTTATCATTTCCGACAAAAACATCGTTACCTGGCCGCCCATCGAGGTCAGCAATCACAACCCCCAGACCTTTATGCAATTCAGTTCCCGAGCCACTGATTTTTCGAAAAGAAACATTACCCTTTCCATCATTTAGGCCAATGCGATCTGAACAAGCTTCGAAATCTGCAGGCCCCACTGCCTCGACAACGACGCCTGCAGCGTCCTTCTCTGGCAAGCGACCAATCGTTGAATCCTGAATGTAATTCACTTCAAAAATATCGGGCAAGTTATCTGCGTTCAAATCCGCCATTGCTACCGAAGCTGGCATTCTTTCCAACGATTCACTACCCTCCAAACTCGACTGGGTGAAGGTTCCATCCCCATTGTTAATCCACAAATAGTTGGTGCCAATATTCGCTGTGATCAAGTCGGGAAACCCGTCCTGATTCCAGTCACCCGCAGTGCACCCCATTGTGTATCGCCGATCTGCGACTGAGGCAGATTTTGTTACATCTGCAAACTTTGAATCGAGATTACGAAACAAGACATTGCCATTGTTGGAGACAAATTCGGGTGGGGCTGAAGCACCCTGAGCAAAATAGAGGTCCGCAAATCCATCACGGTCAAAGTCCAGTACAGCGACCCCACCACCAGCTTGATGGTACATCGCAAACCCTGCCTCGATTTTCTCGGGCGCAAGCTCAAAAGTATGTTTCAAACCCACCTCATCTGCTACGTTTCGGAATGCAGCAGGATTTGCAGTCGTCTCGGCTGCCTTGCCGGCAATACGACTCGCCTCTTCAACCTTGCCCAGCTGAATATCTGGCAGAGGATAGGTGTCGAGCGACAGCCCACAAATACGCACACTCTGACCGGGAAAGCCACTCTTTTCAGCGACCATTTTCTGCCGCTCCGAGTTCCAGTGTTTCAATGCTTCTGGTGGTGACTTTCTGTAGAACGCCTCGATCGACTTCCACACAACGGCTTCAAGTCGTCGATCAATCGCATTCAACCTCGAGGCCAATTCCTCAATGGCTTTCACATTCGGCTCACTTGCATCCGATATTTCGTTGCTATCCAATAAAATTTCATGCATGGCTTTCCAGCGTTTTTCCCACCTCGCGTAGTCATCTGGTTCTTCCTGCATTTTGAGTACCTGCAGCAATCGATTCATCGTGATGAAATCCGTCGGGTCACGATCCAGTGATTCCAGGAATGCACGTGTCGCCGCCGCAAATTCTCTTTCACTCGCAAGATAAGTACCAATCGCTGACCAGTACTCAGCATATTCACGCACAGCCTTGTCAGTCTTACCGAACCACCACTTGAATGCCACATCATCCTGCGCTTCAGCAGCAGCTCGACCGTACAAAGCAACGATAGAGGGCGGCACGCTTCCATTGGCCACTGACTCACGAAGAACCGATGCGGCCTCAGCGTACCGGCGTTCGGTAAAAAGTTTCCTCGCCGCACCTGATTCACCAATGGGTGTGTAGTCGAGTTCGCCGGCTGCAACCTGCGAGGGATCACTCAACATCGCATCACTAAGGACAATCAGTGACTGCAGTTCATCCTGCCGAACATCTCCCGCTTTACAAAGTTCACGAATATGGACGGCTGCCTCATGCCTCCTCCCTTGTCGATTCAGTAAATAAGCAAGCTGTCGCCTCGCGAGCGTCAAGCTGGGATCCACGGTGAGAATACGCTCGTACCGATCCATGGCCTCATCAAACTGCTTTAACTGCACACACCAGTCAGCTGCTTGCCCCAAGGCTGGAATCCCTGCTTCTGGATGATCCTCAGGTATGCCGGAAAGGCAGTCGATTGCTTCTGCCAGTTCGCCACATCCCGCGTGCATGAGTCCCGTTTGAAAAAGAACAGCCACGTCATTGGGATTAATCAACAACAATTGCTGCAACAATGGCAGGGCAGATCTGAATTCACCGGCAGCAGCAAGCCGCGAGACCTCCTCCAGTGTTTCCTCGCGATTCAACGATGCTGTGTTGTTCGCATTTCCAGGATTTCCCTTCGGATCATCTGTTTCCAAACCTGCGGATCCCGCCAACGCCTCCCCCTCCGGTAGACCGGAAGTGTCATTCTCTTCTGCACGCTCTTCTGCACGCTCTTCTGAACGCTCTTCTGCACGTTGAGTGCATCCCAATTGGAAAAAAACCGATGGGACAAAGAATACGAGGGCAAGCAACCAACGCTTCATCGAGCAGTTTTTGTGATTAACTTTTTTCATGAATGATCAAACGCACAAGAACTATCTGACTCGGCCTCAGAACTGACAGTTCACACCTCGTGGAAGCCTAAAACATCTACCGCTGATAAATTTCAGCATCACCCTCAACAACCAGATACCTCTGGTCCACCTTGGGCGATTTGAAACTTTGCAGATCACCAGAGGGCCAGTGAATCTGCACCGATTCGATTTCATCAAATCTCCCAAGGCCAAAATCCAATACTGCTTCATCACTACAGAAATACCCATCCCCTGCAGTCACCCACTGGGTCTGATCTCCGCCAGTGGTCTTCACAACCACTCGAGCACCGATCCCATCGCGTTCACTCGTCACGCCAGACAATTCGAACTGCACCCAATGACCTTCGGTCTCCGTCTCAGAACGCAGCAAGGCCAAGGGCTTGTCAAGATGATTCACCAGCACATCCAAATCTCCATCACAGTCAAAGTCAAAGGCCGCCATCACTCGCCCAAGATACGTGTCGCTCCAATATCCGGAATCATCTTGAACTTCCGACAATTTGAAGCGGTTTCCGTGTGCCATCAGACACTGAGGCGCCATTTCATAATCTTCACCGTAGAACGTCATATCGAAGATATGCCCATTCGTTACCAACAGATCCAACCAGCCATTCCGATCCAGATCAATGGCCTTCGTACCAAACCCGACAAACGGCAGACTGACGGTATCTAAACCGTACCTGATGGCAAGATCAGTAAACCCACTCCCAGTCTGCTGCAGGTACAAGTTTGCCGACTCCTCCGAGAAGTTGGTAATGAATAGATCAAGTTGCCCGTCGTGGTTGTAGTCGCCCGGCGCGATTCCCATACAACCATTCGCAGCCCCGCTAAATCCGTTCGCCACTCCTCGAATGTCAGCGACGTTACTGAACTGATCATCCCCCGCCTGCACCAGAAAATGATTGGCGCGAACATCATTCCCGACGAAAATTTCGTTCTCACCATTTCCATTAAAATCTGTCACGATGAGCCCAAGGCTAGTGCCTGGCTTTGCCACTTCTCTTGAGATCGTCCGCGACTGGAAACGTCCATCACCAAGATTCTGATACCAACGATCGCACTCTGCATAATGTTTAAGTGGCGAAGGTTGCAACTCTCTGCCGTCGGCATCCTTCTTCGGTAATTCAAAAGCCCCATTCATCTCGATATAGATTGCTTCAAACAGATCAGGCAACCCATCTCCGTTGATATCTGCAATCGCAAGTGAAGTAGTGAACTGATCCTCAATATCACCGAGGTTATCGGTCGCGTCTCGAAACGTGCCATCTCCGTTGTTGATCAGCAACCGATTGCGGCCGAGGCTTCCAATGAACAAGTCAACGAAGCCATCCTGATTCACATCCCCCGCAGCAATACCCGATGAATAGTTGAAGTCAGTGACGCTGGCAGACACCGTTACCTCATCGAAAGCACCTTCGAGATTTCGACAGAGCACGCTTGAACGGGTGCATGCATCCGTGGGTGGTTCTCCAGAACCCTGTCCAAGATAAACATCCGGCCATCCGTCCAGATCATAATCCAGAATACCAATTCCACCTCCAATGGACTCATGAATTGGGATGGACTTCAAGTCGATTTCAATGTCTTTATACCACGAGAAATTCAGCCCAGCTTCCTTGGCAACATCGCTCAATTTCGGCACCGCCAAAGGTGTCACATCTGCGTCTGCCACCAAAACATTCGTGTTTGAAGGAGTCGTCAAGGATTGAAGCGCCTCGGTGATCGAAAACGCATTGGGATCATTTCCTGACAACGCGGATTCGGAAGCCATCACCATCACCTCAGCATTACCAAGAAAGCTGTTCCGTTGCTGTGCGATTACAGTCTGTTGCTGCTTTGCACGAGGAGGCAATAACATCAGATTCCACTGAAGTGTTTCGAACGGTCTTCCAAGGTCGAGCATATACCGGGGCATTCTCTTGCGAGCAGCAATGTCTGTGGACGACTTGTAAATTTCCTCAGCCGTGAATTCAGTATCAGAGACGCGAATCCCGCGTGCGCGGAACTGTGCTGCATCCTCTGCGCGCCCCAAAGCATCAAATACCTTTGCCAGACGCTGGAAAGCAACTCGATCGCTGGGGTTACGATAGACCGCCTGAAGCAGTGCATGAGCAGATGCAGAATATTGACGCTTATCGAAAAAGTAAGTCCCAAGAGCGACCCAATAATCGCCGAATGTTTTCATTTCTTCGATTTGAGTTGCGTGCCAATTGGGTAACTGGTCAAACGCCTGAGTCTCAGCCAGCAAACGACCATAAAGAGCTTTCGCTGCTGGGTTCCGAAAACCTGCAGCCCGCTCATCACCAAGCTCTTTAAGTGCTTTCCGAAAGTCCAGATTAGTAAAGTGCCAACGAGCCATCCCCAGACCGGGATCAAAAAACTGCGATGGTTTCTCCCCTTTTTTCAAAAGAGTGGGGAATGACGCGGTGCGTCGTACCAATGACAACATCTCGCTTTGATTTGCCACACCAACCTGACAGAGCATTTCCGCCTGTCGCGAAGCTTCCTCGCGACGGCCAACGCGGTTCAACAACTGCCAGCACACATGGTGCCACTTCTCGACACTCGGATACAGCTTCATCGCCTTTAGCAGCAAATCCGCTGCATCCGAAGGGCGTCCCAATTTCGTCAAGGCTCTCCATCGCAGATTTACGGCTCGCTGCCCCCACTGGGAATCGATCGGAATTGAATCGGCCAACTCGAGAGCAACTTCAAGATTGCCCCTCGCGGCTTCAATCTCACTTGCCACCAAGGTGGTGTCACTGTCCTCGGGATCCTGCAACAACGCTTTTCCAGCTGATTCTGCAGCAGCATCGTAGTCGCGATTTTCTAGCAGTCGCTTTGCCTTAGCGAGATAATCAACCTCTCGCGTCATGCCGCTTTCTCCTGCACCCGCCGGTTCAGATGTCACAGCTTCATCGTGCTGGCCACAGCCCGCCGAAATGAACAGGAAAAACCCGATAATTAAAACCACCAACGACGCCTCACCTCGTACCGATGGCAGCATCAACTTTTCTTTCAAGAACCGATCCAGCACAGCAGTACGCATGATCATCCTTCTGTCGAAATCCTGCAGTGGCACGGGCGTGATTGAACTGGACGCATGGACAAGACCTGACCGAGCATTGTAGCAGTTTCCCTGAAAACGCTTTCCAAGGATCTCGAGTTACAGACCACAACAAACCCAACCGGAGTCGGCCCGCCGTACTTTAACCCAAGACTTTAACCCAGGACTTTGACCCAAGACTTTAACCCAAGGAACGCTGGAAACTCACCCGTGTTCAGAGTATCGAATTGACCAGTGGAACAACACGCAGGTGGCGTATCCCAATTTTAAGACTCACAGGTGCATGACCCGCCGTCCCACAACACACACCAAAAAAGGTGCAATTACCAGCAGGGATAAACCTGATCCTGGTTCTCAATCAACAAATATCGCTGGTTAATCGCCGCGTCTTGAAACACCTGACGCTCTCCCGAGGGCCAATGCAGCACCACATGTTGGATCTCTGCCTCAGCTCCGAGCCCGAAGTCGATGACGGGTTCATCGCTGCACAGATACCCGTCCCCGGAAGTTACCCACTGGGCAAAGGATCCTTGGTTTGTGACTACCTCAATACGTGCCCCAACAGCATTCCGTTCAGATTTTGTTGCAACGAGCGGAAGCTGAATCCAGGGGTGCTTTGCTTGCGTTTGATTCTCCAACAAGGCAAACCGATGATCCAAGTGCCCAACGGCCAAGTCGATCGCACCATCCTGATTGCCACGCTTCATCTGCTGTTGAGCGGCGGCAACGTAATCAACCTCCACCGAATTGGGAATACTCAAGACTTTCGTGCTTGAATCACCATCATCGCAGCCTGCCAAAATACCTAGCAATAAAGGAGCAAGCATTAAGAACCCCAGCAGCCGTTTGCAGCCAGTCTATTCCCCAATCGAGATCCCGTGCCAACGCATTACGATCAAAACAGTCTCATCTTGTCTCATGGGTAAATTGCAAAAAAATCAGCGGCTCATACAAGCCGCTGATCTATGCGATATTAGTCGAAAATCAAAACCCACGTTTCTCCGAATTGGAGAACGAGACCAACCGATCAACTGTTTGGCACTTCTTGCTCTTTGGCAGCCTCTGCATCTTCTGCTGCCTGCAGTTCGTCCGCAGGAGCCGCAAAGCCTCCTGCCTGCATCACCAGTTCTTTGATCTCCGCGGCAACATCGGGATTTTCGATCAGGAAGTTCCGCGCTTTCTCCTTTCCCTGTCCCAAATAAGTTTCACCATACTTGAACCAGGAACCGCTACGATTTACCACCTTATGGGTGGTACCCAAATCCAACAAATCACCCTCATAACTGATGCCGTTACTATGCATCATGTCGAATTCAGCGATGCGGAAAGGAGGCGCCACCTTGTTCTTCACAATTTTGGCTTTCACTCGCTGACCAACCTGTTCCTCACCATCTTTCAATGCACCGATGCGACGAACATCAATTCGACAGGAACAGTAAAACTTCAGAGCACGTCCACCGGGAGTCGTTTCAGGACTTCCGAACATGACTCCGACTTTCTCTCGGATCTGGTTGATAAAGACGACTGCACACTTACTCTTAGCGATTGCCCCAGTCAGCTTCCTCATGGACTGACTCATCAGCCTTGCCTGCAACCCGACGTGGCTATCACCGATCTCGCCCTCAAGTTCTTTCTTGGGAACAAGAGCAGCAACCGAGTCAATGATAATGACATCAACGGCATTACTCTTGACCAGCATCTCACAGATCTGCATGGCCTCTTCTCCACTGCTGGGCTGACTCACCAGCAAGGTGTCAAGTTCGACCCCAAGCTTCTTCGCCCAGCTCGGGTCAAACGCGTGCTCGGCGTCAATAATCGCTGCGATGCCGCCTTTTTTCTGTGCCTCGGCCCCGATATGCAATGCCAGCGTTGTCTTCCCGCTGGACTCTGGGCCGAAAACTTCGATCATTCTTCCCCGAGGAATCCCTTGCCCGCCCAACGCCATATCGAGACTGAGACTCCCTGTCTGGATACCATCGATCTGCAGATGCTGAGATGCTCCCAAAGGCATGATCGCACCATCACCGAAGGTCTTGTCGATCTGCTCCAAAGTGGTCTTCAAACCGGGTTCGCGTTCCAGAACAGCTTTCAAACCTGGATCAATCTTGCTCTTTGACGATGCCTTTGACTTCTTTGCCATTCTTTCATCCCTTCCATATGCCAATGTGTGTAGACCACTACTTTGCGGGCTGACGACCCCCTTTCCCGGAGGATCTCCCAGTAGTGAACATTTCTATAGTACCCTGTATTCCAAGCGACCACAAGAGAAGTAATCCAGTGTGTCTCGCCTGACATTTGTAGTATCCGCGTTGTCCAAGACAAGTCTGGTCAAAGGAACACCTTTTTTATTTTCACAGGCAAAAGGCGGGACAGAACTCAGGAAGCTGCCCCCTCTTTGATCAGCTGAATCAAGTCATCCGTATTCATTTTTGCTGCCCGATCAGTTCCATCGAGCACGCCTGCAACAAGTTCACGTTTATCAGCGTGTAAAGCAAGAATCTGCTCCTCGATCGTCCCTTCGGCGACGAGCCGATAAACGGTAACCGGCCTTTCCTGTCCAATTCGATGCGCGCGGTCCGTCGCCTGGTCTTCCACAGCTGGATTCCACCACGGATCCAGATGGATCACGTAGTCGGCTCCAGTTAGATTCAGACCTGTTCCTCCTGCTTTGAGTGAAATCAGGAACAATTCTCCCTCTCCTGCTTGGAATGCATCCACTCGTCGCTGCCGCTCTTTCGCCGGAGTCGATCCGTCAAGGTACTGATAGGTGACTCCCAGCTCATCCAGCTTTTCGCGGATCACTGTGAGATGCTTGACAAACTGGCTGAAGACGAGAGCACGATGGTCGCCATCACGAAGTTCTTCAACCAACGACATCAGCAAATCCAATTTAGCTGAACTCTTTTCCCAGCCAGCATCGACCAGACGCGGATGGCAGGCCAGCTGCCTCAAACGGGTCAGCCACGCCAACGTTCGTATTCGCTTCTGCCCAGCCTGCTGCGCATCCTCTCCAGCACCACTTAACTCAGCCAGTGCTGCCAAACGTGTATCTTCGTACCGTTTCCGCTCGGCAGGACTCAACTCCGCTTGCAATGTAATTTCTGTTCGAGGTGGCAATTCTTTAAGAACGGTATCCTTGGTTCTTCGCAGAATGAATGGTCGAACCAGTCGAGCGAGTGACTGGCGTCGCTCATCATCTTTGTGTCGTTCGATTGGATCAGCAAACCGAGTTCGAAATCTTTCCCAAGACCCAAGCAAACCTGGGCTGATCGTGCGGAACAAACTCCACAGTTCACCCAGATGATTTTCAAGAGGTGTTCCGGACAGTCCAATTCGCCAATCGGCGTCAAGCTGTCTCACTGCCTGGGAGGTTTTGGTCTGCGAATTCTTAATGAACTGGGCTTCGTCGAGAACAAGTGTATGCCACGCACGTGAAGCAAATCGTTTCGCGTCGCGCTGCAGCAGTTGGTAACTAACGATCACAAGATCATTTTCACCGGCTGCCTCAATCAAAGCGGCGCGATCTGAATCCCGGTACAATAAAGCCCTTAGTCCGGGAGAAAATTTCTCGGTTTCCCTCACCCAATTGTCACCCACACTCGTTGGCGCAACGACTAAAGCGGGGCCACCGCTGCCGCGTTCAAGGAGGACGCCAAGCGCCTGCACCGTTTTACCAAGACCCATATCATCGGCGAGCACCCCGCCGACACCCCATACACTGAGACGTGCGAGCCACTGAAAACCATCTAGCTGGTAATCTCTCAGCGTCGCGTCCAAATCCTCTGGCTTTTCCGGACTCCAATCAGCAAGTGACTCCAATCGTTGCAGAGAGTCATGCCAGCGTGCAGTAGCTTCCAGTGGTACATCAGTTCCAATCAATTCCTGCACTGCCGGCACCGCAGCATCAGCGACTTTCAAATTGCCGCGTTCAGCAACAACCGTGTCTCCGAGTTGCTGTAAACGCCGGCGAAACGCTTCGCTGATCCGCGCAAACTCACGATCACCCACTTGGACCAGTGATCGATTGTCCCTGACTGCCTGCAACAACTGCTCCAAGGGAACTTCTCGCCCGTCCAGCGAGATGGAACCTGTAAGCCCAAACCAATCGCGTCCATCATCAATTTGTACTTTCAGTGCTGATGGGGTGATTTCGCCTCGAACTCGCAGTGATTCACCTTCCGGCCATATGATGCGAGGCGTGGCATCGCCTCCACCGTAGAGTTTCGCCAGAAGGTCCAGTGCCATGTCATCTGTTTCCGCCACCCAGTGATAAAGGCCATCACTGGAAAGATCCTGCAAACCAAATTTATCGACAACTTGCTGGACTCGTTGCCTCTCATCATTCAGGTCCCGCTGCAGACGCACAGGCCCAGACTCAAGCAAGCAGGAAACGATATCTGGATTTTGACATGGAACAAGCAATTCTCTGAAGCGATCTTCATGCATCATCAGGGCAACATGTAAACCTGCACCCAGCCTTGGCCGCAATTCGAACACCAGCTCGGCTTCGATCGGAAGGATGGGGCCAGCCAACTCATCGGGCAAATCCACGCGGATCATGGAATCGACAGTGCTGCTTCCCACCGAAAATTTTGCAGCCGCTTCATTGTCCAACAAAACTTCCCTGAAGTCACTGCGTAGCAGGTGCTGAATCAACTTCACCGCCCGAGGGTCACGCAGCGTGCAGGCAATTAACCGATGATGTTTCTGATCAGCGATCACCACCATCGGCTCCACGGGACTCGCATGCCCCAGGACCGTCTTACATTCCGTCAAATCGACAGTGATCCCATTGACATGAATCTTGGGGCGAAAAAGCGTCTTTCGTTCAATCTCTTCCTGTTGATCTGTCTGTTTCGTCTGCTTGACTGCTTCTTCAAATTCAACAGGTTCCAACGTGAGTACAAGTTCAGCAGAGTGAACTTGCAGAGCAGTCGCTTTTGCATCGTCCCACGCAACAACCCTATGCCCTGCCAGTGCGTTGATTGCTTGAAATTCGCCGAAGTGTTCGTCATCAAACGAGTAACTGGGATTCGCTACAAGAGCCGCAATTTTCCCATCCAGTGGATTGGCTGAGAAGTCGCGTCGCAACAAATCAAAACTTCGAACTTCTTTACCCTTCGTCCAACCTTTGCCATTTTTACGAGGTCTTTGTTCGTAAGGCGTGATCGAAATCGGGCAATAATATCTCGAACTGGAAAGACCAATACGCCACTGCAACCTCGTGTCCTCGGTTTCACGTGGTTGATTAGCATCTCCTGCTAAACCCAATACCTCGTTGACCAACTGACGACCGGCGGCCACGGCGTCCACTTCGAGTTCGCCGAGGAACTCGAATACCTCGTTGATGGAGCGTCGCCCCAGTTGCTCTTGCAACCACCAAGAGATCGCAAGTGTGTGTGGACACCGCTGATCCGTTTTAAATTGCGAACAGACACACATGGGTGTTGCTTTCAGAGCAACACTCAGGGGCGAGTAGTCGAAGTCTTCGTCTTCCCCCTGTGGCTCAGGCATCACTTCAATTGACGCGGGGATCGCCTGCTGCCGATTGCCTTTGACTTTGAATGCAAACTGCATCCGTCCATCGTCGTTATTGAACGTTGGGGAATCGACGATCATCATCGCCGCCCTTTTATCAAGCGACTCATCGTGAGAATCGACCAGTTTTTCCGCAGCCTCTGCAACCAGAAGACCGAGGGCACCAATCGCGTCATCGGACATCAAATCCATACTGTGCTATCCACTGCCTATAAGAATCCCGGAAGCCCATCGTGTCTCCCAATCACCCTCACCACCCGATCCTTGGACTCGGGCACCCATGACAAAAGCGCAACGGCATTGCATCGAGGGGTAATCCCTGAGTTTACCACGAGTCTGTTTTTTCGCGAAGATGTGGCGACATTGCCACGGCGTAAAAACGCGGTACCCCGCGGCCGTCCAAGGACGATTGAACCGAGAATTCAGGACAGTTCTTCACAGAGACAGAATCTCAAAAAACAACGACCTCAGCCAAATTTCGACAGCGGATGGTCCCTTTGCACCAGTGGAAACTTGACCGTTCGCCCAAGACGGTGGGATTCGAAAACCCCGCAGATCATTTCGACGGTCGCTCCCGCATCCTTAAGCCCGCAAATTGGCTCGCGGTCGCCACGAATTGAATCCAGCAAATCCTCAACCGCGACGATATGTTGAAAGATCTTTTTGTGCAGGCCACGTACCGGCTCAATCTGCCCCACACCTGCGGTAGAAATGGGCAGTCCTTCCTCGCCAGAGGTGTCAGCCTTGAATGGGTTACCGGGAACAAATCTCGCGAGCGGCGAATCGTCGCACCAAATCTGAATCCGCCCCTGACTTCCAATCAGACTCAGACCAAAACCCTGATTCTGTGTTCCATCGTCTGCGATGGAATCAAAATATCCGGTCACTCCTCTCGCGAATCTGTACATGGCGTGCAACTCATCCCCCGCCAACCAACCAAGCCCCTCACCGCCAACCACTCGATCCTCTTTCACGACTCGGCGTCCCCCACGGTACAGCGTTGCCGAACAGGTTTCCGGTGCTCCACCAAAATAAGACATCAGGTTCAATACGTGCGAACCGAGAACCCAAAGATCTTCGGCTCCCCCACGACCGTCACCCTTACCACGTCCCCGAATTTCCAGTAGCCGCCCAATTTTTCCATCACGAACCAGTCCGTCGATCGTCTGCAAAACAGGGTGATATCGATTTCGATGAGCAACCGCCAATTTGGCACCGCTCTTACGACACGCTGCGACAACTTCATCAAGTTGTTTCAGAGTCTGGACAAAAGGCTTCTCCACATAAATTCCCTTGGCTCCGGCATTCACTGCGGCAAGAATCATGTCACGGTGCTGGTCAACGTGCCGGGGACAAATCGCAACGATGTCGGGCTGCACTTCCCGAAGCATGAGTCGATAATCTGAATATCCCTGTTCCGAACTCAAACCAAGCTTAATCAATTCCCGAGCAAGACCCGTCGCATCTGCATCAGCGACACCGTTGACGATTGCTTTAGGAAAATAGCGCCAAACTGTATCCAAACCATGCCCGTAATCACCACGTCCTGTGTGTCCAATTACAGCAACAGACCATGAACGATCTTCGTTTTCCGACGTCTCCCCCGAACAGTTAGCAGCGCCGCCAAGAAGAGATAACGTTGTAGCGGAGAATTGTCGCCGATCCATGAAGCACCGATTTCACACAATTAGGAAAGATGTCTAAGCCGAAGACCTATCGTAGCTGATGCGTACATACATGGTTTAGCAATCTCGCCTCTCTCCATTCACATCAAAATACGTTTGTGCGACCCCTCGTAAAACATGCTCCAATGGTTCTCACAACATGCCCACTTCACGGCGACACTTCAACAGCTGACACCAAAATGCGATCTACACCGAAGCCACCCCACACACTTGCCTTATTCCATGGAATTGCAGCATTCGTATTTTTTGCAATTCAAGGCAGCGTTTGCTTTGGGCAATTACAGAGAGAGCCAGAGAATGCTCGACAAAACCGAATCAGAATTGAAAACCAAATCCAAAGCGAAGCTGTTCAACGCACATCAGATATTCTTAGCATGTCCACGATCACCTCCAATCTGGATACACGGATATCACGACTTGAAAGACGGTTGCTATCCGCGAGCCCATACGCTGGCATCAGTGTCAAGGAAGCGCAAGCGGCCCTAAAGCTGGCGATGGCAGAACGCCATGATGTTCTCAAACGCCCATCTAAATCAAGCGAAGTCGAAATCGCAGCGGCAGAGTTGTCGGTTGCTCGTGCGGAAAGCCAACTCACGGTCACGCTTGCAACCCAAAGGGAAACGATGCTTTTGTGCCAACTCGACGTCATCGAAGCAGAGCTTTCATTGCTACAAATGAGTAAAAAAGTTGAGCTGCAACAACGCCTGATTGCCCGAGGTCTCGG
>JBPCVE010000238.1:0-8004 GCA_051010795.1 Rubripirellula sp. | reverse complement strand
CTGTTTCCAGCATTTTTTAGAATCGCAGATTTCCTATGGCAAAAAGTCAGAGCGTTTGGGGCATCGAGATTGGCCAAACCGCACTCAAAGCATTGCGTTGCACCATGGTCGATGGCGAGGTCATGGCTGACGCATTCGATTTCATCGAATATCCCAAAATCCTCAGTCAGCCCGAGGCTGACGCCGATGAGTTGATAGCCGACGCGATTGGCCAACTGCTGGAGCGGAATGATGCCATCACGGACAAAGTCTGTGTCAGTGTTCCCGGGCAAAGTGGTTTGGCAAAGTTTTTCAAACCACCGCCGGTTGAGGTCAAAAAAGTAGGCGATATCGTCCGCTATGAAGCAAGGCAGCAGATTCCATTCGATCTGGCGGATGTTGTCTGGGACTTCCAGATGATGCCCGGCAGCATGGTGGAAGAAGGCTACGCTCTTGAGAGCGAAGTCGGGCTCTTTGCCATGAAACGCGAACAAGCCTATCGGCAACTGGCTCCGTTTGATCGCGCCGACATCGAAGTCGATGTGGTCCAGCTTGCTCCGTTATCGCTTTACAACATGCTGGCTTATGACCGCATGAACGAGCGTTTGGATGCGGATGTGTTCGATCCCGATAATCCGCCAGCCTCCAGTGTGGTGCTTTCCATCGGTACCGACTCCAGTGATCTGATCATCACAAATGGTTTCCGTATCTGGCAACGCAGCATGCCGATCGGTGGTAATCACTTCACTCGCCAACTGACCAAAGACCTCAAGCTGACCTTTGCGAAAGCTGAGCATTTGAAGCGAAACGCCCGCGAGGCGGTTGACCCCAAACTCGTCTTCCAAACGATGCGGCCCGTCTTCAATGACTTGGTGACTGAAGTTCAGCGTTCGATAGGCTTCTTCCGAAGCCTCGACAAGAAAGCCGAAATCGGTGATTTGTTGCTGACCGGTAACACGGTCAAGATGCCAGGTTTGGCCGCCTATCTTGAAAAGAACCTCGGTTACGATGTACAGGTTCTGGATCGATTCAATCGACTCACTGGTGATGACGTGCTGGCCAATCCAGCTTTTCGTGACAACGCGCCAACCTTCGCGGTCTGCTACGGACTCTGCCTGCAAGGCCTGAATAATTCTCAGATGCACACCAGTCTGGTGCCGAGGGAAATCCTGACAGAACGGATGATCAGAGCCAAGAAACCTTGGACCGTTGCTGCACTGGCGGCGCTACTGTTGGGCATGAGCGGCCATTACGCTTTCACCGAGCGTAGTTGGGCGACCACGCATGACGATGTGTGGTCCAACTCGGTCGCTGCGGTCACTGCTATGGAAGGGTATAAGTCTGATCACGAAAGTCAAGATTCCGAGCTTGATGCGAAGCTGTCGTACCTCAATGTGATGGGCAAAGAGGTTTCCGGTAATGCCGAACGACGTTTGAAATGGCTTGAGATCATCAAAACAGTGAACAACGCTGTGCCACGCAAAAGCTTTGTCGATGGCAAAACACCGACGCGACAGGAAGTGCCGCTCGACGAACGCGAAGACATCCACATCACTCGTTTTGATACCAAGTACTACGAAGATCTCAAAGATTGGTGGACCGAAGAGTTGGCTCAACGCTACCGAGAGGAAATTCGGAACTGGGCTCTGTTGACCAATAATGAGCTCGATGAAGAGGCGAAAGCAGCACTGGAGAGCGATACCGGGCCGGAGGGCTCAGGTTGGGTGTTTGAATTGTCCTGCTACCACGATTACAACAAAGAATCGCTCACGACTGGCGGTGGTGAGATCGGCAGTAACCATGTCCGCCGTGTTATGACTAGCAGTTTTCT
Organism: Rubripirellula sp.; assembly: GCA_051010795.1. Classification (GTDB taxonomy): domain Bacteria; phylum Planctomycetota; class Planctomycetia; order Pirellulales; family Pirellulaceae; genus Rubripirellula. The sequence goes on along the minus strand of JBPCVE010000238.1, from coordinate 6,194 downwards.
GCCGGATACTCCCTTGAGCAAGACAGTGGAACTGCCACGTCCAGATGGGGGAAAAGAGGTCTTCACCTTGGCGGAAATGGGGATCACCTATCCGCTGATGCTCGATGATAATGAGCCCAAATTGGTCAAAATCGCAAATCCGGACTATGACCCCGCTGCCGGTTTCGGCGACGATGAGGGCGAAGGAGTGGGCAATGGACAGGATGATGAGGATAAAGAGCCCGCTTTTTTCCAAGTCCCCCGTTTGGAGTTCGTTTTCCAAATGGTGTGGCAGGAGCAACCGCTAGCTGAACGCGTGGCCAAGAAAGATGCCGAGCGGGCCGCAGCGGAAGAGGCAAGAAAGCAAGCAGAAGCTGATAAGAGGGCTGCAGAAGCTGCTCCCACGACACCCTGATTGAATGAATCAATAGTTCGCCTGCGAAGCAAATTGCTGGGCTGCGAACGTTTACACCTAACACGCAACGGTTTTGAATCGTTCGTCTCAAGCACTACTCGTTACTAATTCTGTAAAGAACTGTCATGGATCAGCTGAAAACTCAACTCGCCGTTGTTGGTAAGCACGGGTTTTGGATTTCGAGCGTGCTCGTTTTGTTGGCCTCCTTGGGGGTTTGGTACATGAGTACCTCAACTCTCAAGAACGAGAATGCTTCACAAACATCGAAAATCGAGGGCAAGATCAAAAGCGTAAGCCAAGTTCAGGATGAACTGAGCTCAATACCTAATGATTTGTCTCATGAGGAGATGCAGAAGCTCATCAGCAAGCGACAGGGCGAAGTTTTGAAGTCTTGGGAAAAACTTTACGATCGCCAAAAAGACATTCTTGTTTGGCCCAAAAACACTTTCAATGACCGATTCCTCAACGAGTTCATCGATAAGGAAAACGGAACCGTCAAATTGCCGTTTGAGCATTTCGTGAAATTTCCAACGGAAGAGAAGGACGAGCTCGCAACAACCTTGCGTCGGCAATACGCCAACTACATAAGCAACACGCTTCCAAAACTCGCGGCTGTCGCTGGCACCGAGTGGACCGCCGATTTCGAGCAGAAAGGTGGTCTGGGTATGGGAATGGAAATGGGAGGCGCTGAGGGACCCGCTGGTTCAGGACCCAACCGGGGTGCTGAGGTCGATGTGACCGGTGCGACCACCGAGCCGCTTGTGAAATGGTCCTCGACTAGCCAGTCGGCAGTCTTGGGTGACCTCTTCCCTTGGCGAGGTAAATTGCCGGAAACGTTAGAAATCTACTACTCGCAGGAGAACCTTTGGATTCTGCGACAATTGCTCGAAATCATTTCCGATGTGAATGCTGGAGCTGAGCAGCCCTACCAGGCAAAGGTCCACGAAATTGTGCAAATTGAGATTGGAAAGTCGGTCAGCACCACGCCAGGAAATATCTCCAAGCCGGGTGAAACTGGGGGAGCCGATGGTGGAATGGGAATGGGGATGGGCATGGAAGGAATGCCTGACATGGATATGGACATGGGTGGTGACATGGGTGGTGACATGGGTGGCGGCATGGCCGGCAGCACGGCAAAAAAAGATCCCGCTGACAATCGCTACGTGAACGTCTCCAATGAACCGATTGAAGGAGCAACTTTGAGGAACGCTCTAGAAAGTAATAGTCCGAGCGATGCCAGCCTTGCCGTTGCCAAGCGAGTGCCCGTGATGATGAAGCTGAATATGAATCAAACAGCCGTGCATGAATTGGTTGCACGCTGCGGTAGCGCCGATCTGATGGTCGAAGTCCACCAAGTTCGAGTGCTCCCGCAAGGAACCGCTGGAGGCGGGATGGGCGGCATGGAAGGCGGCATGGAAGGCGGCGAAGGAGAGATGGGCATGGACATGGGAGGTGACATGGGAGGTGGCCCTGGCGGGATGGGAGGACCCGGTGGCATGGGATCAGGTGGCGGTGGAGGCGGAGGTTTCCCCGGTGGCGGAGCCGATGACAGCGAATTCCCACTTGATATGTCGGTCGAAATCTACGGAATCATTTACATCTATAACCCGCCAGATCCAGGGAAGCTTGGTGTCGAGCAGGTGACCGAAGATACGGTCATTGACGTCGTGGACGGCACAATGGGCAACCAGCCGAATGAAAACGCAGCACCTGCGACCACGACAGATCCTGCTGGCGGCACGACAGATCCTGCTGGCGGCACGACACCTCCTGCCGGCGGCACGACACCGCCCTCGGGTGGCGGCAATCCACCGGTTGCCGGTGCTGATTCAGGCACTGGAACAACAGTTCCGGCGCCCTCCTGATTCTGCGTCTGATCATTTGCAATCGATTCCCGTTAACGCGGCAAAACAAAATCACTCGTTCCCTATCTCTTCGAAACTCATAGAGTGGCATTCGCATGGATACTGATAAAATCAAAGACTTCGTTGTCTACAACTTCGAAAAAATGATTCTGGTTGTCGTCATTGGAGCGTCGGTTTTTCTAATCTACAGCGGTTCGCAGCAAGTTGTGTTCACTGCTAAAAACGATCCTGATCAGTTGAAGACGAAGGCGAATCAGGTGAAGTCTGATATCGACTTGGATCACAACGATGTCGTGATCGATGGTGAGGGAGATTCTGAGCGTCCCAGTCGTAGACCGACATTTGACATCGTTGCTGCAACCGACCGATCTGCAACTCGTGTGGACGACAGTTCTTACAAGCCGATCAACAAATGGGTTGCCGGAACTCAATCCGGTCAAAAAATTCGCCGTAAAGATCCACTGCTGTCGCCACCGGAAAGTTTAGTGCTAACGGCAGTGGCGTCTGTGATTTCGGTGCAAGGCGGTAAGGACGAGACGTATGCCCTCATGGATTTGGAAGCAGCGGATCCTTTGGAGAAAGTGGAAAAGAAATCCCGGCGAAAGAAACGCCGAAGTAATCGCGGCGCGGCGGACGAAGAGGAGGGTATGGGCGAAGATATGATGGGCGAGATGATGGGCGAGATGATGGGCATGGGAGCCGGCCCTGGTGGCTTGGGCGACTCGACTGGCTCAGACGGCCCTACTCGCAAGTTCGATGGTCAGTTTGACTTTGGCTATCGCCCGCTGACTGAGGACAAGATCAACCCAGTGCCAACCTTCGGCAGGTTCATTGTGGGAACTGCCGTGGTGCCCTACAAACAAATCTACGAGCAATACTCGTTGGCATTGAGTGACGGTCAGGGATACAAGCCCGGCAGAGATACACCGATGTTCTGTGACATGCAGATCAGACGCGCCGACGTGACCGGTAAATCAGTCAAAGACTTGAAAGAAGAGGACTGGGTAGCACTGCGTTGGGACCGAAAACTGTTAACGGAATTAGCAGCTTACAAGTGGGCTGGTTTCGCGCCTGAAATCATTCCAGACGATTATCGTGATGATGCATTATCACTTTGGCTGCCGCCTGTGATGCTCGATGATTACAGGTCGTATGCATCGCACCCTCTGATTCCGAAATTGTCCCGCGTTGAACTCGAGAAGCAGGCCAAGGCTCAAGATAAGGGTGACGAGGGGCCAGTCGTATTCAACTTTGATGGAGATGACGACACCGAACTTGTCTCGCCTGGCAGTTCGCAAACGAGCGGTGGAGGCTCCATGGGCGGTATGGGATCGATGGGTGACATGATGGGCGACATGATGGGCGACCTGGAAGGCATGGAAGGCATGGGCGGAGGCATGGGCATGGGCATGGGCATGGCCATGATGGGCCGAGGACTCGATGCCAATCCACCTCAATACAAACTCGTCCGGTTTTACGACTTTTACACCGACGAGTTGTTCAATACGAGAATTCCGGAAAGCCCAAAACCTGGGAAAAGCTACGTCTACAGCATCCGCTACGCAGTGGATGATCCAAACTTTCCGCGATTCCCTGCCATGCAGCCACAACTCAATACACTCGATCCCGATGTTGCGACACGCGTGAAAGAGATGATGACAAATGTGAAAACGATCGACGACAGAACAAAACTGTCGAAGAAGTGGAGTGCTTGGAGTGCACCATCCGAACCCATCAGTCTTCCCACGGTGGAGGAGTATTACGTTGGTCCTGTCAAAGCTGGAAAGGTGAATCTTTGGAGCGTCGCTGGTAAAGAGGTGAAATACATTCGCGATCTGCCGACCGCCACTTTAGCGACTTGTAACTTTGATGCGAAAATTGACGCCAAAGTTCCTGTGCGTGTTGAGCAGTTGATTGAAGGTGCCATCTTGAGTGCCAAGGCAGATCACGCCGATGTGGTTGATCCCATTACCATGGAAGTCAAAAAGACGGCGCCGGTCGAGTACGTCAGCGAAACGACCATTGTGGACATCGACGGCGGCTTGCCACTTGACATTACCGAGGACCTGACGGAACCGGGGATGATCCTATTGTTCGATCAGGATGGTTCATTGCATTTGAGTGATGACGTTTCCGACATGGAGATGTATCGCATCAACTCCTACGCAGATGAACGCGGTGAATAAGTCACCGTGATACGCTCGAATTCTGAGAGCCATTGGTTAGCTGTGAGCTGACTCAAACAAACGACGCAAAAAGGTTCGATGCTGATGCATCGGGCCTTTTTCTTTGCCCCATCCAAATGGCTGGGCGGCGGTTCCACGAGGGATTTTTGAGATCAAGGTGCAGATCGGTTCACCCTTGGAAATCCACGTTCCATCGGCTGGAAGATCAGAAAAAGTCGATTGGTACTGACTGTCGTTCGATGGTGTCGTCGAGAAGGCGATGAGGTCTTGTGAAAATTGAAATGGCTGACGGGCAAAGACAATTCTTTTCAGGTATTGGAAACCTTCCGCCGACGGTGATCCAACGGAATGTGAGGTTCCATCAGGATGGGAGTTGAACTCAGGTAATCGTGAACCGTTACAAGCTGCAAACATCACCCCAAAGAGTGAGTCGGTCTGCTTTCTGTCCTGCATCCATCTTTCGATCAGTTCACTCGAACCACTCCATCTCGGATTGACTTCGAGAACAAACGTGTCGCCTGAACGGTTGATTACCAAATCAAGGTTCAAGAGGCCTCGGTACCCAGTCTCAAGAGTGATCTTGAGGCCCAATTGTTGGAGGCTTTGTTGGAGGGAATGGGGAATGGGGACAGGGCCAAAGGAGCCCCGATACACGAAGGGCAGGTCACCTAGGTGGGTGAACAGAGACCGGCAGATGCCAAGTAGACGGCAATCCTCGCCATTGCAGATGAGGGTGGCGCCGTGAGGACGTCCAGAAACCCACTGCTGAAATATCTGACGAATTGCTTTTCTGTTTTCGATTTGCGGCACGATCTCGGGACTCGCCTTGAGATTGGGCCTGGGAAAGCCAGTGTGTCCCCATGTCGATTCGGAGCCAGAGTGTGCAGGCTCGAGTGGCGGGCACGGAGTGTGCCAACGAACCCCCAAACCCCCGCACGATTTCTCGGTTTTAATGAGCCAGCGTTTGCCCCAAGTTTGAGGGGGGGCTGCATCGGGGACTCGCACATCAAAGCTGTTTGGAAAGTTCAGGCCACATTCTTTGCTCAGTTTTTCGAGCCATTGAGGATCATTCCAGCGATCAAAATCAGGGTTTCTGAGAGGAGGCACCAGATCGCTAGCGGCTTCTTTCGACGGGAAAGTCCTCGCGGTAGGGGGTGGAGGCAGGAGGGTGCCAGCGAAATCTTGTGCAGAATTGAGCCCTCCCACAACGAAGTGGGGAAATTTTTGAAACCGGCGGATGGCTTCTGGATTCGTCACGAATTCATTGAGAATCCAGAACTCCTGGCATGCTTGGCGAGTGTCGATATCACCAAAATGATCGATTCCTAGAACGCGAAAGCCGGCTCGATTGGCTGATTGCGCGGCGGAACGAATGGAGGCCCCAATCAATACAACCGTTCCAGCGGAGATTTCGCCTTGATTGCGGGGTCGGTTCGGGGTTGCGGGTGGTTGCATCGTGGGTGTGGTTTGCTACTTTCTTCGGCTGGAAATGCTTGTTTTCCGCCTGCCATTTTTGCAGCGACACGTTCGCGGTGGCAGAGAGACAGCAGCGGAAGTGACCGTTTCCTCTATTGCTTTAAGAACTGACTTGATTGAGATGATCGCCAAGATGGCGGGGTCGAGTGAGTTCTAGCAGTTTCCTCATTCCAATACTCGCTCAAATTTAGGTCCCCTCATGCAATTCCACGTTGGTGAAGCACTGGTCGGTGATGGTAACGAAGTCGCACACATTGACTTGATGATCGGCAG
>JBPCVE010000237.1:0-5622 GCA_051010795.1 Rubripirellula sp. | reverse complement strand
GCCGATCATATGTTCGTGAGCATACTGAAGCGACTCACGAATGAACTGGTAAGCATCCAGTTTGTAGCGTTGGTCTTCGGCCAGTAAATCTCGCATCGCTTGCAATGAAGACGTCATTTTCTCGTTTTACTTTCGGCGTGTATGGTGCAAGCGGTAAAGCAAGCTTCGCATCTCAATGCGAGTTAATCATTCCTTGCGGGATCCCGCCTTGTTCTTATGTTCACTCTTCTGTTTCTCTGAAGCATGTTGTTCGGAAACAACTTGCAATACATCCTCTCCGGAAATGATGATCCGGCGATTGTCTTCCGTCTTGACTGTCAATTGACCTGCCAACAGGTCCTGCGCGACCACTTTCACTGTCCCTTCCCGAGTCAGCACATGGCTACCGGGAGAAGGTAGCTCTTTGGCGATCTCTTCATACGTATCATACTCGTAACGTAAGCAGCATTTCAGCCGACCGCAACGGCCCGATATTTTTGAGGGGTCCAGCGTTGCTTTCTGCAGTTTCGCCATTTTCATCGAGACAGGCGGCATCTTGCTGAGGAAGTTGGCGCAACAAATTGGCTGCCCGCAATCTCCATAGTCAGCCAGTAGTTTCGCCTCATCACGTACCCCGATTTGTCGCATCTCGATTCGAGTTTGAAACTCCTTGGCGAGATCCCGAACCAACTGGCGAAAATCGATTCGTCCATCGGCAAGAAAATAGACGATAAACCGCTCACCGCCCAGTAAACGCTCGGTGTCCACCAGTTCCATCGATAGCTTCAACGCATCAACGCACCGCTGACAGGCAGCCAGGTCTTTCGCCGCGCCAGATTCCATTCGCTCTCGTTGGGTACGGTCATCTTTGCTGATTCGCCGTATGATTCGCCCCTTAGTCGGTTCCTCCATGGCTTCGAAAGCCACCGGAGTGGCCTCGCAAAGCACCGTTCCGATCTCGGTGCCCCGGTTGGTGCGTGCGACGACCTCGTCCCCATAACGATAACTTTGTCGGGAGTTCATCACACCAAGGGTGCGCAATGACCCAAAGCGAACCACATATTGCGGCTGCTCGTGAGAGGCGTCTTTGGCAATCTCGTTGGCAACCCTAGGGTCACTCATTCTTTTTTCTCGGGGTCAGCAGGTTTACCAGTCCCGGGCTTTTCAGCCGCTGGCTTTTCAGATTCAGGTTTTTTGGGTTCAGGTTTTTTGGGTTCAGGTTTTTCCGCAGTTTCCTTTGGCTCTTCCTTCTGCATGTCTTTTTCAGAATTTGTCTCTTCTGTTTCTGTTTCTGTTGATGCGGGTGCCTTCTGCTTGGCTGGCTCGGTCCATTTCCAGGATCGACCAGCGACGAGAACACCATTCTTCCGTGTGCCTACCAAGACTTGTTCATCGCCTTGGGGAGCCGTGTTCCATTGCACCGCCCATACACCACTGGTTGCTTTCATCGAATCGTTGCCGAGGGTGTACTTGGTTCCGGTTCCACGGTTAGCTTCAGGCTTAGCTTGGGGAAAGTGGACTTTTCCACCGACTTCTGCAACGGCAACGCGTCCCGTGGGAGAGACTGCGATTTGCGTGATCCAGTCACTTCCTTTGCCAACGCTCTCTGCTTTGCTGTCGGCCTTGGCTTCAGCTTGATAAAGATTGCGGTCACTGCTTCCTGCTAACAGTGTGCTGGGGGTTGTATATGCAACGCACCAAATGGTTTCATCGCTGAATTTGATTTTTCCCTGAGGTTCCAACTGAGGCCAGGAAAAAAGGTGGACGTGTCCGGCACCGTCACTGGCAGCAAGTTGCGAGGATTCGGGTGAGATAGCCAGTCCGGTAACCGCGTGCCCATCGAGCTCAGCTGTTTTTGAGACCTTCCCCGTTGCAATATCCCAAACAAATAATTTACCGGCTTCATTCCCTGCGATGAGAAATTTGTCGTCGGGCGTGATGGCTAATGCTTGGCACCAGCGTTCGAAAGCTTTTTCATGGAGCGTTAACTTGGCATTCGCACCTGCTTGCCATGGGGAACCCTTTGATGCGATCGGTTGATTCTCGGTGTCATAAATACCGAGATTGCCGCGGTAGTCCACACTTGCAATCTTGCTGGCGTCGCGACTGCTCACCACTTGCCAGACGGCTGCAGGATGCGAATAGATTGGCGTCATCTCATTCGGGTTCGCAGCTTCGAATTTGTAGACGGTGGCTTCTCGCAGCAGCAAGCCATCGCCGGTGCTTGCCACGCAAGAACTGGACTCTCCCAGTTGGGAAATAGACGTGACCCACGGAGTCTGAGCGTCCGTCCCTTTGGCTGGTGTCTCGTTTTCCTGAGCGTTGCTGATGCAGAGTACGTTCGCAAATACAACGCACGTCACACAGAGCGTGAAAGCGGTTCGGTACATGGAAATGCCTGAGAGGTGAAAGTGATTCTTGGGTGATGCGGTCGGACACCGGCATCCCAATTTATAAGATATCAAACATTGGTGACCCAGAAGCGGGCTTGCAAAAGAAAAACTTGTCACCCTTAACCAGCATGCATTGGTCCGTACCTTTAATTTAGCTGCCCAGCACGACGACCCGCCCCATGAGCGTAAAATCGCCCGGTGGAATGGACTGCGAAAGGTTCTTTGTCGTCCCTTACGACCGGCAAAATGCCAAAGCCAAAAGAGCATAAGCAGTCACCAACTGGCGATCACCTTCCATCCAGCGATCATTCTCATCATTCACCCAAGACCCATCGGACTGCTGCATGCGAAGAATTTGTTGGGTTAACTCTTCTCGCCAAGCGTGTGGTTTGCCGTCGGCATCATCGATGATCTCGACGTTGGCCGCATCCAGAGCTTTTGCAAATGTGTGGTAGTAGTAAAACAAACCTGCTTTTCCCATCCCGGGATTGTCTTTCAGCGAATAGTTTTTTCTGATGAATGCCATTGCCGCTTGGACACGCGGGTCATCGGCTGAAAGCCCTGCGTAAATCATGCTTTTCAAACCTGCGTAGGTCATTGAGCCATAGCTTCGGAGCCCACCCGATCCGTCATCCCCGGCTTGGCTTTGCCCACCCGCCGCTGGCGTATAGTAGAAGCCACCATCATCAATCGCATCTGCGTGTTTTGTGTCGTTGCCTTCACCTTTAAGGTTCTGGGTGCGAACTACAAATTTGAGAGCTTTCTGAATCGCTTCGTCGTCGCTCTTGTTACCCAGTTCCTTGAGAGCATCAATCAGGAAAGTCGTATTCGATAGATCAGGTCGCTCGTGCTTTCCGTAGCCGGCGCCACCGTAGGCAGGGTCAGATGACTCTATTCCCTCCTCTTCATCCCACTGGATCTGCTTCAAAAAAGCTTCGGCTCGTTTCAAAACACTGTCGTAATTACCATCCTGATTCGCTTTCAATAACGCACCAACCGCGACGGAGGTTTCATAGTTGCGATAGCGTGAACCGTTTGCATAGATGCCACCATCACCTTGAACCTTTGAGTCAAGGAATTTAAGCGCTTTCACGACGACCGGATCATTCTTGGCTTCGGGACGATGTTCAAGAATGGCTCGGACACACAATGCAGTCACCGCCGCACCCGTCTCAGGGCTGAATGCACCCGTTTCCGTTTGACCACGGCTACGGAGAAATTCAACTCCTTGATTGATTGCTTGGTCGACATCGATTTTTTTCGAAGCAACGGGGGCCTGTGCATGTAACGGGTGCCAGTTGGATGTGCAGGCCGAGAGCACACAGATAACGAGTGTCAGCAGCAGTCGTGAATGCAGTCGAGTGAGTTGTCTTGGATGCATTAGAGTTTTCGACACCGGAAAAAAGGACGGAACCAGAACGCTGGTGGGGATGAGGTGATTTGCACAGATGCTGCAGATCGTACCAACCTTCAATATGTTGCGACCGCTACATCACCGGACCATATCTTATCCGGTGGTACCGGAAAAATGCAGTGGGAACACGATGGGTGTCGATCAACCTCTCAGGTAAATCCCCGTTTTTCTCCCGTTTTTGCAAGTTTTGCCGATCACCAGCATGGTGCCAAATCCTTCTTCCGATAAAGACACGTCGTATTCGAGGCTCGCAAGGCCTCGAAGAAGGGCTGGTTCGGTTCGGCAACGGGATACCGAATTTCTAAAAAGAATGCTCGGTGGTAGCCTCACTGTTTCTGCCGATTTGCAAAGGTTCGATCCTGTCGGAAGCACCACAGATGGGGGGCGTGAAAGTCGTGCGATAAGCAATCTGAATCGTTCAGGGCAGGTGCCAGTAGAACTGCATCGTATCGATGCGCCGCACGGTTCCCTGCCGAGGCATGGTCCACGGGCGAAGCAGGATCAGGGGAATGCAGGCCCAGGTGACAGTGTTGCACCAAGGCGGCGTCCCTCATTCGGAAGTTTGTTGCAACGCGACACTTCGCGGAGTCACGCTCAGTCAGGCACTGGGCTGAATGAAGAATGCCGCCATGATCTTTCCGCGACTTCGCTTGCCTACGACAGGGGAACTTTTCGAGACTCCGAGTTCATGCAGGATCCCGACGTAGTGCATGAAGAATCTGAAGGCTCTGCGGCAGGACGGGCGTTGAGTTCAAGCAACGATGGCAGCGGCAGTCAGCAGGTGGGTGGTGATTCGTCTGATTGCAGTCGCCAGATTGATAGGCAGAAAGCGACGACGGGCTGTGAATTTGGTGCCGGTGCAAGTGTGGGTGCCGAGGACTGGCTTTCGCTACATGCCGCCGATTTGATTCGACGGATACAGAGTTGGGCAGATGAACTATCTGCAAGAGAATCGCAGTTCACGACTCGTTTGTCACTTCAAGAACAGCGTGAACGCAGTTTTCGGGCTCGATGTGAAAAGTTAGCGGCGCGAGCGGAAAAAAATACTCGGCACGGCCACTGATGGGATCACCATCTGTTCTACGGACGTGACCCTGGGCTGTGATGAACTTGACTGCTTCAGCCAATGGACCGTTGTGAACCCAATGTCTTGCTTGCGTCCTGCTTGTTTGCGTCTTGGTCAGTGCGGCACTGTGTTCTGCGGCACTGTGTTCTGCGGCACTGTGTTGAGGACTGCGGTTACCGTCTGGGCAGATGATGGAGGACAATGCAGACAGCAGTGACTCGGTGGCCAGGCGTTGGGGTCCCGTGGTGCGAGATGCTTGTTGATTTGGCGAAGAAGTAAAGTCGCGGCATGGGTCTGCTGGGCAACTTTGTGTTTTTGATGAGTTTTTTTATCTCAGGGGCAGGAAGTCGCTTGTGCGAACAACGATGCAGGTCATTCCTGTTGGATGCGATGTTTTTTGCTGCGGTGGTTCTCGATGTATCCATAGAAAACAGCGTTTTTGCTGAGTTCGTTTGCCGCTCATGGTGCTGAAATGCGTTGCTTGGGAAGAAAATAGGGGGTGGAAACCGAAATGACTCGGCTGATTGGGCAGGCTGTCGAGGTTTACCAAGCCGTGGTGGGGGTGGCAAAACGTTGGCATGTTGCAGATGGGCGGGGTGCTGGCGCACAATAATCGGCATTCACTGCCTTTTACATCCCTTCTTTTTCATGACAGCGGAGACCCCCATGGCTCGACCCGTCACTCTCTTTACCGGTCAGTGGGCTGACCTTCCAATCGAAAAAATGGCTCGCATGACCAGCGAGTTCGGTTACGACGGCATTGAGCTTGC
>JBPCVE010000236.1:0-49874 GCA_051010795.1 Rubripirellula sp. | reverse complement strand
TTTAAGTGGCTGATGTGTGCACGTTTTAATCAGAGTCAGTTAAGTTTTTCTCTGTCGTGAGTGGCCGTCGTGATCGAATTCACATGGCAATTCGGTTTGCGGCGTCCAGCGAAAAACTTCGCGTTTTCCCTGTTTCGCTCGCCTGCCAACAATATCTCGAATCAAGGTCCAGGCAGGTCAGCCAGCCTTTTCGTGCGGCGGCGGTGTCAATGCAGATAGCGTGACCAAGGTCTTTAGGGTAACCACTTCTTTGAGGTGTGTGTCCGCAAACCATTACCTTTCCTGATTGATGGGGTTTGACATCGACAAACTTCTTCCAAAACAACATGCGGTCAGGTTGATCCTTGAGTGCCAGATTTTCGCAAGCGTTTGCGTGAACACAGAAATGAGTGTCGTTTTCGTAGAAGTCCTTCAGTCCGCTTTGCAAAAATGCACGATGTTCGACTGGTATTTGGTTGATACTTTGCACGTGGTACGAAGCCAGCATCTGGTCACCACCAAAACCCAACCATGTCTCACGATCCGACGCGGATATGATGGCGGCCTGAAAGACACACTCATGGTTGCCTCTTAACGCACTCAAACGCCCCTTCCCATGGCGATCAATCAACCACTCAACGACCGAACGGGAATCCGGTCCACGGTGGATGTGATCACCGAGCGTGATGATGTGGTCCTCTGGCTGAAATTCTACAAACGCCTCGAGTGTCTTCAGGGCGTGGTAACAGCCGTGTATATCGCCAACCGCGAGTGTTCGCATTGTTGACCCCTGCTCTCCATGTACTTGATGAAGTTGTACCTTCGAAGCTTCCATTCTTTGAACAGCCAGACGCGAGTGGTTCACACGACTGAGCTTGTTCCGAGCTCATGCAAAGATTCTAACCTATTCCCTGGCCGGGGTGTGTCACTACCGATGGAACGCAAACGAAGCTACTTGCGAGTTGCCGAATGGTTGTTGGCCTGTTGCATGGCAGGCACCATCGCCAGGGACTCACTGACGCCTGCCATCATGGTGTGCAGGTGCTGTACGTTCAGGGTCCTCAGGGTGGCGACGGTTCGCATTTTCGGAGAGAAGGGAACTGAGGTGCCTTGTGGAATCTTAACCAGGGCAAATCGGTTGGCTGTTGGAATGTTTGATAACAAGGGGCCCTTGGACACATGGATGGCGCGATCTTCTGTGTAGTTGGCCGGCAGTAGCTGCATGTTGCTGCATGCGATCATGTATCGGTCGCTCTTTGTGTCATTGAGTGACCAAACTAAAACTCCGAGCTTTCCTGACGCTGGGGATGCCCAGACAAAGTAACGCAGGATTTGTTTGCTATGTTTGTCATCGACAAGCATGTTGGTTGGCATATCGAAAATGATCATACGACTTGTGCGTGCGACCTGCGTGATTCCATTCAAGTCTTTCTCGTTTCCCTTGAGGATTCCGCGTTCGATCATTCCCAGCTTGAGTCCCAGCTCGTTTGCCGTTCTGGGGGTGACCACAATCAGCTGGCCATTGATCTTCATGGAAATTCCAACGCCAAAACGGTCGAGCAGGTAATCGGTGCGATCACCGTTGGTTAGCGTTCGGACATTGGCAAGTGCCGTGAAGTGAAACATGCCTGCATACTGCTTGGCATACTCGGGCAGGCTGTTGATTTCCCCCGCTGCCAACCGGGGCATGGCGATGGTTACCACGTTGGAGAAGCCCGATTGTTGTGGGTTAGCCACCAAGGTGCCCGGCGACAAACGAGCCACCGGTTTTCTTAGCATATCCACACTTGGAACCGACACGGGGCCGATTGGGCTCGGTGGAGCAGCTTCCAAAATTGCGCTGTGCGGGTAGATCCATAGTGCAATACACACTAGGAAATGCATGCCAATGCACATGCGGTTGGTGTTTCGATGCGGCCACGAATGACGGCATCGAATGTTTGAGCCGTGTCGCGCAGTTCTTTTTCGATCCATCCATGGAGTTTCAATCACTGACATCTGGTTCTTCCTTGAATGCCCAGTCAGGTGTTGTTGCAGACGAATCCTGACTGAAAGGCAGGATTCGCGATCAGCAGATCCTATCGGTTTTCGCGAACCTTGGTCAACGGAAACTGTCTAACGCCGTTCAGGGGTGCGATTTGGGCAGTGAATTGCTGAGATGCAGCGCGGTTCGCGGGTCAGTCAATCGGTATTCTGGAGAGATATCAGCAGGAATCGCTTATTCGGAAAGCGATGTTCACGGTCGCGAACCTCTTTTTTGGGGCTGTGGGCGAAGAGGCGTGAGGCTGGCAACAAAAAAAGCCTGCTCTCCCTGGAAGGGGGAACAGGCTCATCATTGATGCGGGAGTGGGGGGCGTCAGGTTCATTCAAACCTTCTCTGACGCCCGCAATCAGTCTCGAACGATCGTGCGACCGTGAGCCGTGATCACTACGTCGACCGTGTGGCCACAATCACCGAAACTGAATGTCATGATCTTTCGGCCAAAGAGGCCTGGGCGGCAGCAAACCAATGCTGGACCTGCTTCAGCACAGCATGCTGGGACGCACGCAGTGACTTCGTAACTGCAGCAGGTGCAAGGATCTTTGATGCACCATGTGACTGCAACGGGTGGAGGTGGCTCGCAGCAAACTGGCTCGCAGCAATCTACGGGGGCACAGCACCGACTCAAAAAGCCGAAGCAGCCTGCTTCTGCCTCTGATGGGGCAGCGAACGATAGCATGGCCACAGCCATGCATCCTGTGATCAATCCACGCAAAGTGTTCATCTGTCTCTCTCATGTTGAAAGTTGGAAATCCGTCAATTCCCCCCATCTTTGCTAGTCGTCGCAATATGTGCAACCAGCAGGGTTGCCGCAATTTGGCCCTGCGTCGATTTGGGCCGTAAATCCCAACTAAACGGTCTGATCTAAACCGTTTTTGCTCGCTTTTTACCCTTCTTTCCGAGATCGATCAGCGATCCAAGGGCTTGTAAACACGGTGAAACACTTGGCAGAGGGCAAGAATTCCTCAGACCCAAGACACAATTTTGATTGCCAGCAGGCATGCTTCACCTGTTGGACGAAACGCAGACAGGGACAGACCATTGGCTAAAAACAAAAGAAGTGATCTGCCCACAAAAACTTGCCTTTCCTGTGGACGACCTTTCGCCTGGCGGCGGAAGTGGCACAGATGCTGGGACGAGGTGAAGTACTGCTCCGAACGCTGCAAACGTCAAAGCAAGGCGAGTGTGGAACCGAAATCGTAGTAAAAAGACTCGTATCTCACATGCAATATGCACAAATCTGCCCAAACCGGTCACTCATCTCCGGTGGTCGGGGCGTGAGTGATAGCAACGCCTCGTAGTCCACTCGTCACTCGAAAGCGGTTTAGGGCTGCTCTTACCACCGAACGCCCGCTGTTCAGGCCAGGAGTGCTGTCGGTCGTGCAGGCCGCCTAATTTTTTGTGTCGCAATTGCAGCAAGAAACATCAGTTGCTTGAGCTGCAGTTGCTTGTTCCCGGCCATACGCCGTCTCTGTTCTTTCTCTTCGGGGCTCCAACCACTTTGGATTGAACTTCGTTCCAGATTCAACTCATTGCAGACCTGTTTGTTGGTCATTTTGTTTCCCCAATAATGTGTTCCTGATTAACAAAAGACTATTGCAGGGAGGCAACCATGCTGTTGGTACGCCAGCAGCATTCTTCATCGGTTGCCCAATGAGCTAGTTGTGGCAATCTGCTTGCAACTTGTTTGGGTTTGCAAAGAAACTCAAGTGGGCAGGCGGGGATTCTAAGACTAGAGGATCGGAAGTCGCTTTTTGTTGACGGATTGCCTATCTTTCCCTCGCTGCCACTCCTGTGGGGTTTGGGATGTGTGTTGCGTCAGGTATACAAAAAAAGTTGCAAATTGCGAGGAAAAGTGGGCATTGATTTACAAGAATGCCATCACGTCAGCTTGTGGGAGCTGATACGAACGACCGTAGCATTGACTCCGCGGATCGACTGGGATGAACCATGGTTGACAGCGACGATGCATAGTTGCTTCAAGATGCACAACAAGGCTTGCTGAAAAACTGGGCTGAGGATGCCTGGAACCGTAGTCAGGAGAGACGGGAAGAGTTCAGAATCTTTTCTGTTTTCTGCGCACACTCTTGGATAAGCAACGTTTGAAACGTTGTGGAACAGTGGGGACGAGGGAATTAATAAGCCATCCCATGAGGTGCATAAAATTAATATCGAAGGCGATCAATTCGTAGTTCAAGGTCAAGAAGGGCAACGCCTGTTTACTGGCTCCTATCAAGAGGAAGAAGTTTGGCTTGATCAACGCGAAAACGTGATGCGGCCGAGATTCTCTGGACGACGACGTGGGATGCTCCTGCAGAGCATTCTTAAAGCGGTTCGTCGCACGCCTTAAGGGCTCAGACAGGTCTCGGTCATCTCAACTCGTGCTGCCGTCAGGTCGCACTGGTCAAAATCGTAGTGCTAGAGCTCATAGAACCACAGCTTGTGGCACACCATTGCCCAACGCTCATTGCCCAACGCTCATTGCCCAACGCTCATTGCGGGTTGTCCGCGGCTCTTTTCACAAGGCAAGCGACATCCGAGGGGGAGGTGCCTACGGCACTAACCTCGGGGGCCATTGTCGGTGGTGTGCACTTATGTTGCAGTGCTTCACTCGCTCGGCCTCTTAGGCTAGGGCGCCTGCCACAATTTGATGGCTTCCACAGGATAGGTCAGCATCAGGATATTCAGCATCAGGCTGTCGCGTATCCATAGCACACTTCCAATCTCACACGCGACAAACACAACCAAGCCCAGCTTCCAATTGGTCTTTCTGACAAGCAGCACGCCAAGCAAGCAGACGCCATAGTCGCTCATCGAGTTCATGATGCTGTCGCCAAAATAATCCAGCGAAATGGTCGCTTCTCGATAGCGATTGATCATCCATGAGGTGTTTTCCGCGATTTCCCACGCCGCTTCGATCAGAGCCACAATTACAGTGCACATTTGAACCGAAAGCCAACGACCACAGCAAAGCTGCAGCAGCAGCAATAAGCCAATGCCATGCTGGAAATGTGACAACGAATAGGGATCGAGCAGGTGCTGTGAATTATGTGAGCTCCAGATGTCCCAAGACCATGGCGAGTAATCACCCACTTCGCACCACCAAACACGACCCATCAGAACTAGGGTTGTGCATGTCACAGCGGCGATCACTATGAGTGCATACGCCACGTTTCGGTCGGTGAGTTTAGTTTGCATCGCTATTCACTCTAGCTGGTTTGGTTGACCCTCAGGTCTAGATGAGTGGCGCCGATTTAGGATTTTTTGCCTCATGACTGTCAGGAATCACCGTGGATGAGACAATAGCAATGATGGTTTGTCCCGCGATGGGTTGCAGTTGGTGTTCCACTGTGTTGACAGAAAGATTTTTAAACTCATCGATCACACACAGCAGTTTGGCACCGTTCTGATAATGCTCAAGGAAATCACGATAGGTGTAGTCTTCAGAAAGCGTGGTAGTTTTGAAGGTAGCGCCGACCGCGTGGATGTCTTCGATTTTTGAGTAAGTAAGTTCTGAGTCAAAAAGCTCACGCCCCATCAGGTTCCGTGTCAGTCCACGTTGACTGTGTCGATTTTGCTTTCGGAATGTTAATTGATAGAGATTAGCACTGCCGAAAAGTGTCTGGCATTCCCGTACAGCAAGTGAATTGACTTCATCGTTTTGGGTGAGAGCCATTAGTTTTCCGATCCCATTCAGCTCAAGGTCTTCTCTGACATGTTCGTTGAGGATGTTGGCGCAGATCGCGTCGAGTCCCGCGATTTTTGCTTTGGCCACCTTGTTGTAGTTGGTATCCACTAGTAGAACGGGCAAGCCAAGTTTTTTAAATTCCTGTGCAAAATCGCGAGTCCAAGCATCGGATCCCGCGATCAATATCCCGTCATTTTTCTCCCGCGAAAGACCGAGAAGTTTTGCCAAAGGAGAAGCAGCGAAACCATAGGTGGCCACGGTTCCAAAAATCACGAGGAACGTCACTGTATCCAAATGATTTGCATCTTCGATCGTCAGGTCTGCGGGTAGCGATTCCATCTGAAGTGCGAATACGCTGCTGACGGCCGCTGCTACGATTCCCCGGGGGGCCATTCCCGCAATGAAAGCTTTCTCACGCAGGTCCAGCGAAGTTCCTATCAGCGACAGGTAAACCGACGCGGGGCGAACCAGAAGAATCAGAACTGCAAGAAAGACAAGCCCGGGAAGTCCGATGGAAATCACTTCGTCGATGTTGACCCGCGAGCCGAGCACGATAAAGAGACACCCAATCAACAGTGTCCGCAAGTTCTCTTTGAATTCAATGATGGATTCAACATTCAAACTGTTGCTGTTGGAAAGCCATAAGCCAAGGACAGTGACGGAAATCAGACCAGATTCACTAGCGATGTGGTCGCTGACCGCAAATATGAGCAAGCCAATGGCCAGAGATGCAACACCCTGAAGATGGTCTGGGATCAGGTAATGACGAAATGCGAATGCAAGTATCAAACCAGCCCCAATGCCCAGTCCAGTGCCCACCACGGCGGTTTCAAAAAGCATGAAGGCTGCTGATCCAAGGCTCGGCTGGTCGATATGCATCATTAATTGGTCAAAGACCAGAACGGCCAAGACGGCACCAATGGGATCAATCACGATGCCTTCCCATTTCAGCGTGGTGCCAACGCGTTTACTGGGCCGCACTTGTCGCAGTAGCGGCCCGATGACTGTAGGACCGGTCACAACAAGAATTGCCCCCAACAGCAAACTCAAACGCCAGCCAAATTCGAGAATGTAGTGTGCTGCGATTGTGACACCGGTGCATGAGATCACCGCTCCAATGGTGCACAGGCGAAACGCTGAATGACCCGCTTCACGCAATTCCTTGAGATTCAGTGACAGGCCACCCTCCAGCATGATGACTGCGACTGAAAGTGATACAAGTGGAAACAACAGGCGTGGACCCGCAAGATTATTTCCCCCAGTCAGATCCTGTAAGAAATCATCAGGCTCGATGAAGTGACCTAGTGCCATTCCAAACAAAAGCAGCAGAAGTATGCCGGGTAAACGCGTTCGCCATGCAATCCATTGGGCAGTGATTCCCAAGGCCGGAATCATTGCAAGGTAGAGTAGGAATTCCATCTGACAAGCTCAGGTAAATGTGTTGTTGGAGAGCA
Organism: Rubripirellula sp.; assembly: GCA_051010795.1. Classification (GTDB taxonomy): domain Bacteria; phylum Planctomycetota; class Planctomycetia; order Pirellulales; family Pirellulaceae; genus Rubripirellula. Next base: position 42,712 of record JBPCVE010000236.1, on the reverse strand, counting down.
AAAGCACGCCCTCTGATGACTGGACCAGGTGAAGTTCAATTCTGGCTACTGCTTTTTGAGATGCTTCTCGAAAAAAGCTGACGTGGCATCTTTCGTGCGTGCTAATTCCTCCACTGACCAGTTGCCGCCATGATCGGCATTCATCAACAGTTCGACACGACCCGGGATGTTGTGGCGTGTCATTGCCGTGACCATCTTGATAGCTTGGCTGTAGGGAACGATAGGGTCACTGGTCCCATGGAAAAGCAGCATGGGGGCATCTTCGGGACTCACGTAAGTCAACGGTGATGCCTGGCGATAAGCATTGGGTTTTTCTTTTTGTGAACCACCAATGAAATTTGAAACCAGTGGCACACTCTCCTTGGGAATGTCGTTCGCATCAAGTTGCGTAGGCCCATAGTATGAGACGACTGCTTGGACCTTGCTTGATTCATCGGGCCAACCGCCTTTGCCTTCAAACCCATCTTCTTGGTTCATGGTCCCGAGCATCATTGAAAGGTGTGCCCCGGCTGAAAAACCAACGGCACCAATTTGGTCAGGATCGATGTTGAATTTCTTGCAGTTTGCACGCAGATAACGAATCGCGCACTTTACATCTTCGATCTGGGCGGGAAAACGATGGTCTGGAGCGAGGCGGTATCCGATGGACACTGAAACATAGCCCTGCTTGGCAAAGTACTTGATCTCGTTGGTGTGCATTGACTTGTTTCCAAGCGTCCATGCTCCACCGTGAATCACCACAACGCAGGGTATGGGACCGCAGGATTGGGTCGGAAAAGCAATGTCCATGCACAAGTTTGTCTCACCGACGGTACCGTAAACGATGTCATATTTGAGCGTGAAGGCATCGGCAGCGGACAGGGGTGCCGCAAGCAGGAGAAGCCCAGGGATGAGGGACCAAACTATGGAATGTTGAATGCTCATTGAAGTGATGTTCCTGTTCACGATGGAGTGTAATCATGGCACGGCAACGTCGAGAGGAGGCATTCCGTGGATATCCATGCTGCTCGCGTGCCTTTTGAGTTTAGTTGATAAGAGTCATGTTTGGGATGTCTCTCAAAGGGAAACCCTTTTGTCCACGGTCGGCTATTAGACAATTTGCACGATGTGCTGCTTCAGGAAGAGGCTATCGTGTTGGCCCAGAAAAAACAGAAGCAGGGCGGCCTCTGAAAAAAAGACACTTGGCACTCTAAGCACCACCGTTCTGCAGGTGAACCAAACTTGAACCTCCATTGGAGGACCACGATCACATGGTAAAATTTGCATCATCATTCTGTTTGTGATCAGGCTGGGTTCGTTATCAAGTTTGTCTGACAAAAAGCGGTTCAGGAACGATCATCGACCATGAGGGTGAGAACTGCGTTGAAGGTGAAACTTACTGTTGACGACGACCGCAGGAACTTGCGCCAGCGTTCAGTAGCCATGATGGAGACAACTGTTCAATCGCTTGGGATGATTTTTGAAGTAATCAACGAGAGGGTGTTGAAGAAAAAAACACGTGTCATGCTGAATCTGACAACGGTCATGATGTAGACGCGGCCTCATCGTGAGTCGCTGAATGAAGCATAGGCTTCTATGCGAATTCGGAATTCGAGTTCTGCTGATCTTCGTCGGGCCGTGGTCGCCGATGCTGGTTGCACGCGTAGAAAAAATCGTGATCAAGATGGACTTGTGAGTCACGCCTCGAAGGCCATTTCGCGTCGATCTTGTTACCACGCATTACCGCGACATCAAACGACTGCTCAGAAGCGGCAGAAAGACGGATCGATATTCGATCTGCGCCCAATACATCGATGCTGTTCTTGTCTCATCACGATTCAGGCAAGTGGTGGCACCGAGCGATGAATGTCCTGTGAGAGAGAGTTTCCGGTTACTGCCTCTCCCGAAATGCTCATGCTGCCCGCTGGTATGGAACCATGGATCGGGAGGGCGGAGAGTTTCGGGAGAGGGAGAGGCTGGAGGACAGGACCTGCGGAGGGTGGGGAACAGGACCTGACAACCAGAAACAGGAGCCGCAAAGTAAGAAGCCAAAAAAGGGAGGGTGGATTTTTGACTTCTAACTCACTGTTGGCTCGACCTAGCGAGGGTTGATGAAAACCGGCACAAGAATGGTCGGTGGTGCGTAGCGACTATTCATCATTGGCATCGGGCTCCAGCGAGGGCGGAGGGGCTCTCGACCCATCCACTGGTTGTATTCCATCCGAGCCATACGCTGATTTGCACGGTAAAGAGCTCTTTGCTGCCGGAGTTCCGCGACTTTTTCCTGTGAAATTCGCCGGTCCGACTGGCTCGGAGCCGGACTGTCAAAAAAGACTTCAGGCGGTGCTGCGGGGACACGGACCACTGCAGTGGGACCAGTCGGAATCACCACTTCCTCTGCGATCGGCGTGACAATCTCCTCCGGCATGACGGCTGGACTTTGTATGAGGTCGCTGGAGGTCATTGGTTGGGCTGGGGGAGCCGGTTCGGGGGGAGGTGTCGTTGCCGGGACGAATGGATTTGCCTCTGCCACTTCGGAAGTTTTATCAGGTTTCACTTCCTCGACAGGAACCGTGTCCTGAACGCGAACCGCTTGAGTGCTGGAGGATGCTTCTTCGACCGGTGTTGCGTCTTGGGCTTGGGTCCATGTTCCGTCCAAGGGGGAGGTAACGGTGGCAAGGACGATTAAGACCGCTGGCAGGGATTGGCATGCACTCATGGCAAATCACGCGTTTTGGGTTAAGGTTGGGGCTTGAGTAAGCTGTACTGATCCCATCGGAGGCTGAGGTCAAACAACTCCACCCATGACGCTAAATGTTGCCCAATCCCGCACCCAAAGTGATCAAAGAATCGGATTATTTCGGTCATCCCCTTTCATTTCGCGTCAGACTGATTCCACTATGTAAACGTTAACTGGGCGAAGCGAGCGTGCCTGATGCCCAACATCTCTCGATTGTTTCCCGTCTACGGAGTCCCTCCAATGAATAAGTCGATTCTGGTTCTTGCTGCTATTGTTGTTGCTTTCACTGTTGGCTGCGAGCCACCAGCTCAGCCCGAAGTAAATGTATCCGTGGATCCAGCACCCGCAACCGACTCGAATGTGACTGGCAGTGATAGTAACGTGACCTCGGGTGCCGCAGCACCAGCTGTCGAAACACCAGCACCAGCCGCCGAAGCACCAGCCGCCGAAGCACCAGCTGCCGAAGCACCAGCCGCCGAAGCACCAGCCAAGGAGTAGTCCAGCAGGGGTGCGACTTCAGAGACGGGCTTTTAGTTTCGTGATCGCGGCCCATGGCTAACCAAACGAAAAACGGCGTGTGGAGACTTCCACACGCCGTTTTATTTTTTCGAAATTGGTTTTCCAGTTTTCGGAACTAGGCGACAGGTTTCTGCATTCTCGCAGTTTCGGTCGCGATCTCGCTACCATCTGGCGTCGCGTCGTTATCGACTTCGAACCACTCCTCTTTGAATTGCAAATGCCCACCTTTGCCGGCAGCTGCATTCTTCAAGGCGACGTTGGTACCCAGAGCAATGACGGCATCTCCCATCGCCACTTCGGGGTAGCAACGGGGGTGATTCTCTTTGTCGGGGTTGCGGATGCAGTACGCCCAGTGCTCGATTTCCTCGCGATAGCCTCGGCTAACGGGTCCGGAGTCTGCTGCTTTTGCAACTGGTGCGGCGTAATCTCCACTGGCACTGGTGTCCAGCACGTAACCGCCGTTCTGTTTTGCAACGCCAACCTTGCTGCTTGTGTCACTATTGCGATACAGCAGTACGTCCGTTTCTTTATCAAGAACCAGAGTTCCCTTGCTTCCCATCACAACTTCGCCCCATCCACCAAAGCCATTGCCGTTGATTGACGAGTAGGTCACGACGACCTTTTTGTTTGGATCTGTTTCATAACCTGGCAATGGTTCAGCACGGTCCCATTGTTTGGTTTGTTTGTTTAGGGTGCTGGGGGGGTAGTTTTCGACTTTGTCGTAGTAACCCACGTCGAAGGTTTCCGAGTACTCGGGTCCGGGGAATTCGAACATGCAGTACACGTGGTCTCCTGCGTCACGATCGACGGGCATGATGTGTCGTCCGCCGACGGCATGAACGCTCAGGGGATGGACTTTCTTGCCATCGTTTCGCAGTGAGCTCAGGAAAATGCTGACTGCGTCGAGTTGGTGACTACCGAGTTCGGCCATCAAGCCAGCGCCTGTTCGCTCGAACAGTCTCCAGCGATGTAGTTCGTCCATGGATGAGAACACTCTTCCCCCAGCGGTGAAGTCTTCGTAACCGAAGTCCGTGGGGTTGATGTTTTTATCCGCGTCCCATGCCTGTAGTTGTGCGAGTTCAGCTTGTAGTCGCACGATGTCGTCAGGGCTGGTGGCGGTTTTGAGTTTCGACTGGCGATTTCGGATGTCGCCAGCGATCTTGTCGATCATCTTCCCATTTGCATCTTTTTCGCCACCGGGAATCGGCATCTTCCAGCTATCGCCACCGGGCAAGTTACCACGGTGCCATTGGGCTCGGATATGGTGAAGCTGCCCAAGCAATCCCCAACGGATCAAGTTGATTGCGTTGTCGTATTTGACGTTGTAGTGCCGCTGGTGGCCGGTTGCCAAGTGGATTGGGTTCCCGCCTTGATCTTTCATTTCTGCGGCCATTCGCGACATGACTTTGCACTGGGCCACGTTATGAGCCATCAGCTTTTCGGTCAGAACGTGTAACTTCCGTTCCATGGCCAGAGCAGCCACAGGGGCATGCAGCCACAGGGGCAAAGCAATGATCACGGCTTCGATGTCAGGATCGTCCAGGCAGGCCATGATGCCGCCATTGCTACCGTCGTAGACTTTGACATTTCGTCTTGCTTCGGCCTCATCCTTGTAGCCAGCAACGCTGATCAGACCCGGACGACGTCCGAGAGCTGATGGGCTGGACCAGTCGCCGTGAAACGCGCGGTGTTGTCCGAAGGGACGAATGTCACAGATCGCTTTGACATCGACGTACTCGGGGTTGCAGCCTCCGATCAGTACGTTGCCTTCATCGCCGGTTCCAATGACTGCCACCCGGACAGGGTCTTTGACTTTGCCATACCCGAAGTAAGCGGCACCGAGTCCAGCCCCGCTGACAGCTCCCGCAGCGACAATGCCACGTAAGAAGTCACGACGGTTGACATCGTAATAACTGCCGACTGCGGAGTAATAGTTGTGTTCGCCGACGTCACGTTGATCAGCTGATAATTTATCGACCATGAAAAAAATCCTCTATTTCGAGTGTGCTTTGTCTTGTTTTAGTTCGGTGAGGTGATGGATCAGCTTTGCGGGGCCTGACCGCCCCAAGTCTTGCGAACGATCAAATGCAGGAAGTAGTCGAGTCCGGCGAGACGACCCGAGCCTGTCGCGGCAAGTACCAAGCAGGCCATGCACTCAATCAGTTGGTAATTACTCGAACCTGGCCCTGTGGTGGGAGGAAACTGGCTCAAGAATACAGAACCGAGAAAACCTGCTGCAGCCAACGCCGCTACGGGCGTGAAGAAGCCCAGCAGCAGGCATAATCCGATGGCAATGTCAAAGTAGGGAACGAACCGGTCGATCACGCTGGTGTCAATCCGCTCTGTACGGGGCCGGACTAGGCGATAGTAAGGGCTTGCTTCAGCTTGGGGTCCGGTTGCCAAGGCGTTCTGGTCAGCCTCGTAATTTGCCCAAATGGCATCAATTTGTGCCAGTGTGGGGGCTGCTTTTTGTTTCCATTCTCGGCGGATCGTGTCTCTTTGTCCGCCTAGGCTGGCGACCCCATCGCGAACCGCTTTTTCCTGACCTTCTGTTTCGAGCTTCGCGATGCGTTCTCGGCCTAGGGCGTATTCTTCGAGGTCAGTGGCGTTTTCGGCCAAAACCCAATCATATTGCTCAACTGCCTTGGCGTAATTGGCTTGGGCTTGGCCCTTCTGCGCTTCTGTGAACCCGTAATGGTTGGCAACACCGTCGCGGAAAATAGCCCAATTTTGCATCGCGGCAGCACGATTGAGGCGGAATTTTCCGTCGGCATCCCACACTAGTTCCCGGAAATTATTGGCCAGTGGCCCTTTAGCGTTCGCGAAGAACGGCGCTGCTGTCCAGTCTCCGGCGGCCTTCTTGTCGATCCCTTCGCTGTAAAAGTGCCAACCGACTGTAAGCCGGAGCAGAACCAGCATGACGGCACCGGTCAGGCCCAGGATCCGAGGGGAAAGGCTCCAGCCGACGCAGAGACGGAGTGGTGAGAGTACGAACTTGAGCACGAAACAGGCGATCCGTTGGTGGGAAAGTTGGCGGGGATTCCTCGACCCGCGAGTCGCAGGTTACAAGGTCAACGTAAGCCCCTTAGCTTACACCAATCGACGCAGATTACGCCACTATCCCCCTAAAAACGAGGGTTTGCACACAGAGCGTCGGCAGCAGTCCGGTTACGCAACGTCCAGAGCTGCAGTTCTCTGCTCGGTCGGTTGTCATGCCACGAGATGCCGAGGCTGACGGCGCTGTGAGCATTATCTAGCGGAATTAACAAGCGATTTCCGCAAAATACGGGTTTCCGAACTGCTTTGAATTCGATTGGGGAAATCAAAACGCGGGATTGCCAGCCCCTCCGTCTGATCGTCGTGAGGGGGAACGAAAATTTGGCTCCCAACAGCTCCAATGGTTGCGAAGACGGCACGATTGCCAACCGGTTTCTGTCCGTTACCTTAGACGGACTGGAAACTGGCAGGCAGTTTGATGCTGCCGTGACGCCAGAGGGTGACCGGTCCAGCTTTACCAGACTTGAAGATTGCCAGACTCCTCAACCGTACCGCGATGCCACTGCATTTCGTACTCAGGAAGGAACGACGATGAACCAGATCGTGACGGAAACGACAGCTCCTGCTCGCCCTTTTACACACCTGCACTGCCACAGCCATTACAGCTTGCTGGATGGTGCGGGCGATATCGGCAAGTTGGTCAATCGTTGTGTCGAACATGGTATGAACTCGCTGGCCTTGACAGACCATGGCAACCTGCATGGTGCGTTGGAGTTTTATCGAAAGTCCAAGTCGGCCGGCATCAATCCGATCATTGGTTATGAGGCGTACATTGCACCTGGAAGTCGCTTCGAGAAAGGCGGTGCCAGTAGCAGCAAGGCAGCTAGTTATCATCTCACACTTCTGGCAAAAAACCGTACCGGGTTTCGTAACCTGATCAAGCTTGCCAGTGCCGCGTCGCTCGAAGGTTTCTATTTCAAGCCGCGCATCGACAAGGAAATCCTCGAGAAATACAACGAGGGAATTGTCTGCCTCTCCGGATGTGTCAGCAGTGAATTCAGCCGTACTGTGATCAAGGGGATCGATACCGCAGAGGTTGAGAAAGAAGCGAGAGAAATTGCCGGTTGGTTCCATAATGTTTTTGATGATCGATACTTCATCGAAATCATGAACAACGGTGTCGACATTCAAAAAGCACAGCTTGATAACGCGGTTGAAATCGCTAATCGAATGGGACTGCCGTTGGTGGCGACCAGTGATTGCCATTACGTCGATCGTGGGGACGCAGAAGCACAAGACATCATGCTGTGCATCAACACGGGCCGGTATCGAACCGATACGTCACGAATGAAAATGGAGAACGATGAGTTCTTTCTCCGTAGCCCTGATCAAATGTACGAAAAGTTTCCGGGGTTGGAGCATGCGGTAGCTCGCAGTCAGGAAATTGCAGATACAGTCGATATCGATTTGGAGCTTGGGAAGTATTATTTTCCATCTTTCGAGTGTCCCGATCAGAAACAACCGATCGACTATCTGCGGGAACTTTGTATCAAGGGTCTGAAGGAACGGTACGAAGATGAACCAGAACGCTTCAAGGGTGACGATTTAAGTGATGTGGTGATGGCTCGCTTGGATCGCGAGCTCGATGTGATCGAAAAACTTGGCTATCCCACTTACTTCCTGATCGTTTGGGACTTTGTGCTACATGCACGAAGCAAGGGGATTTCAGCAACTGCCCGTGGTAGCGGTGTTGGTGCGATCGTCTGTTATGCCTTGTACATGTCGCATGTGTGTCCCTTGCGGTACGACCTTCTGTTCGAGCGATTCCTCGATGAAAGTCGAACAGAACCGCCTGATATCGATATCGACTTTGAAAAAGAACGTCGTGGCGAGGTCATTGATTATGTAAAAGAACGTTATGGCAGTGAAATGGTCTGTCAGATCGGGACGTTTGGAACGCTGGCCGCAAGGGCAGCGATTAAAGACACCGGACGCGCACTTGGTGTGCCGCTGGCGCGGGTCAACCAGATCACCGAGATGGTGCCGGATGAACTGAAAATTACGCTCGACAAGGCACTCACCAAAAGTGCTGATTTGAAGATGGCCTACGATGGCGATCCGGAAATACGGGAACTACTTGATCTGGCGATGAAGATTGAAGGATTGGCCAGGAATGTCGGCACCCATGCTGCCGCAGTGGTGATCGCAGATAAGCCGTTGACCGAGTATGTGCCTCTGGGGCGTGTACCTGGAAAACAGGATGTCATCACGCAGTGGCCGATGGGAGATGTGGAAGCATCCGGGCTGCTGAAAATGGACTTCCTGGGACTTCGGAATCTTACAATTCTCAGTCGTACTGTCCAGCTGATCGAGCAGACCACTGGGAAAGCTGTCGACCCTTTGAAGTTTCCACTCGACGACAAAGCTTCCTACGCGCTGCTGCAACGTGGCGAAACCAAAGGAGTTTTCCAGTTGGAGTCCGGTGGCATTCGTGACTTGTTGTTGAGGATGAAGCCCGACCATTTTACGGACATTATCGCAACCGCGGCTCTCTATCGACCAGGGCCACTTGAGGGTGGCATGGTCGATGATTACGTCAATATCAAGCATGGTCGGCAGGAACCCGAATACAAACACCCCGTTCTCAAGGAAATTCTTGAAGAGACCAATTCAATCATGGTCTATCAGGAACAGGTGATGAGAATCCTCAATCGCCTTGGGAAAATTCCGTTGGCGAATGCGTACACCTGTATCAAAGCGATTAGTAAGAAAAAAGAATCGTTGATCAACCAGAATCACGAAGCGTTCATCACAGGATCGGTAGAAAACGGACTCGCGGAGAAGGATGCCGACGATATTTGGAACCTGATCGTCAAGTTTGCTGGATATGGATTTAATAAAAGCCATTCAACCGCTTATGCCTTATTGGCTTATCAAACCGCTTACCTCAAAGCGCATTACCCGGTTGAGTTCATGGCGGCGTTGTTGTCGAGTGATATTTCAGGACGCAACTTTAAACGCAAGGACGCATTAGTTGAGCACATGGAAGACTGCGATCGTATGAAGATCGAAGTTGTACCACCCTCTGTCAATCACAGCGCTGCGGACTTTTCAGTTGCAGAGGGAAACATTTACTTCGCGCTTTCTGCAATCAAGGGCTGCGGCGGATCCACGGCAATCAGCATTGAAACTGAACGGAAAAAGAATGGGCCGTATAAGGACATCTTCGACTTCTGCGAACGCGTGGACCCTGCCGCGTGTAATAAAAGTGCCATTGAAACTCTGATCAAAGCAGGAGCGATGGATGAATTCAATGCCCATCGAAGTCAATTGACCGCAGTGATCGAAAGGGCGGTTCAGGCTGGGGCAGCTGTTCAAGCGGACAAAAAGAGTGGGCAAGCTAGCCTGTTTGGCGCTTTTGAGGATGAGGAAGCTGGTGGTGCAGAAACAGTTGCAGCACCTCTGCCAGAAATGGAAGAGTGGCCTGAGCGTGACAAATTGATCGCCGAAAAAGAGGTGCTAGGTTACTACCTGGCAAGTCATCCACTGGCTGAGTACGAGAAAAAACTGGCAACGTTTCGGACTCACACCACAGACAAACTGGGCGACGTCAAAGACCGTGGCGAAGTTGTCTTGGGAGGCATGATCAGTTCGATCAAGTTTGCGCACACCAAAAATGCCAAAGTGGGAGCGCCGTCGAAATATGCCAACTTCGATCTTGAAGATATGCAAGGTGCTATCAGGTGTATCGTCTGGCCCAAAGGTTTTGTCGATGTCGGAGATCGAATCCAGCCCGATGCCGTCGTCCTTGCACGAGGCAAGGTTGATCGCCGAGGTGGGGACGAAGCTAACCTGATCATTGATGAATTGACGCCGCTGGATGATCTCGATACACGCTACACACACGGCATGAGGTTGCGGTTGGACGAAAGAGAACATGACAGCGATACGATCAGTCAGCTGAGAGAAATTGTGCGTGGCTATCCGGGGTCACAGGAACTGCTGTTCAGCATGCGGTTGCGGGAAGGCGAAACCGTTCATTTGAAGAGTGGTAAGTATCGAGTCGAAGTCACGATGGAATTAAGAGATCGAATTGATGATCTGCTGGGAAGTGGACATTATAAATTGTTGATGAGCAAACCGCGTTAGGAGCAGAAATACGTGGTCATGGCGATTTGCTTCCGCAGTTGCATGCACGCGGTGGGGCAAAGAGGTTGGAAGTCTTGTTGTACTTGAGCCTGAAAACAACTCGGTTTTCAGGGTTTTACCGGCTGGGCTGTATCGCTGAGTTGGATTCCCCGGCTGCTGACTGTAATTGAGATGACCGAGTCTTGTTACCCTGCTAAACTGACAAGACAGCGACCGGGAATCAAAGCGTCAGGCCTGCAGCGAACTTGTGATCTTTGCATTAGAATTGCGGGCTGCGAGTCAGGTTGGTGATCAGGCTGAAAGAAGAGAAAATAATGCTGTCCAACCATTTGAGGGCAGGCCGCCGAATCACTTGCGTTGTTGTGCTGCTCCCTTCCCCCCCTACCCACCGCATTTCAGTTCTTGTGTGACTCGTCGCCCACACGCGGGCTGAGCATGCGGTTCGTCAAGTAACTTGTGTGACTTTGAAATGAGAAGCTGGATGAATCTTTCACGGCGTCGTTTTCTTCGAAGCAGTACAGGTGTTGTTGCTTTACCAACTCTTGAATCCCTCGCCCGGAGAAATTCTGCGAGTGCAGCGTCTGTCGATCGCCCGGCCAAGCGAATGGTGTTCTTGAGTTTCGGATGGGGGGTTACTCGAGATGACTGGTTTCCCGACAAGTCGATCAGTGGAGCTGATTATGAACTGCCGAGTGGTCTAAAACCGCTGCAACGTCACAAGAACGACATCACGGTGCTGCAGAATCTGAGCAACCAGTTCAGCAGTGAAGCACACTGGGGAAGTACTTTTTACCTGACGGGTGCCAACCGCTACGCGGAACCCGGAAAAAGTTTTCATAACACGGTTTCTGCAGATCAGGTTGCTGCCGAGAAGTTGGGTTTGGCGACACGATTTACATCCCTTCAACTTGGCTGCAAGGATGCTGAGAATTCCGGACATGGGCCTGGGCAGTCTTTGGCCTGGAATCGTCAGGGCAAGCCGATGGCGGGGTTGGATACCCCAGTTGCTGCCTATCACAAACTATTCTCTGACGGCAAAACTCCTCTTGCCCAACGTCAGTTGATGTTGAAGAAACAACGCAGCGTTCTGGATGCCGTCATGGAAGATGCAAAGGATGTCAGCCGCGGACTTGGCCGAATTGATGCTGACAAATTGGGGGAGTACCTGCAGTCGGTTCGAGACATTGAAACGCGACTTTCGAAAGAGGAACAATGGTTGGATGTTCCGAAGTCCCGTCCAGCCACATTGCCCGAGGAGCCACAGGGGGCAGTGGCCGGATATGAAGAAATCAAGGTCATGTACGATCTGATGATAGCTGCCATGCAGGTTGATGCGACTCGTGTATTTACCTACCGGCAACCCGTCGAAAGCTTGTTGAAAAGTTTCGGAGCTACAATCACGGGGCACAACATGAGCCACTACACCAGTGGCGATCGGAAATCTGTTTCCCAGACACGCGATCAGAAACAGTCAGAATTGCTGGCCTATTTTATCGATCGCCTCAAAGCTACGCGGGAAGCCGATGGTAGTCGCTTGTTCGATCATGTGTCTTTGAGTTACGGAAGTAATATCAACTCGATCCACTATTTAACCAACTGTCCGACGATCATCACGGGCGGCGGTGCTGGAATTGAACTTGGTCAGCATTTGGTGCTTGGCCCAAATACGCCTTTGGCGAATCTGTGGCTCAGTCTGTTGCGGGGTGTGGGAATTGATGTCGCGTCTCATGGGGACAGTTCAGGTGTTATCAAGGAATTGTTTGTATGATGTTTCGGTCTTTTGGGCGAGCTCACCACATGATGCGACTTGGTTGGATGACGTCATTGCTGCTTTCGATTCCCCTGCTGGGACAACAGGATGGGGCCGCCTTGGCGGCCGACGACGTGAGTATCGAAGCGACGGCGGATCACATCGCAGCTCAAAAAGAAATCGCGGCGGTCTTGCGTGACCGATGTGTGCATTGTCACGGTGAATCAGACGAGGTGATGGGCGGGGTTGATCTGGTCGAGTTTCTGAAACGTCCAGGTCAAACATCCGAGCCTGAATTGCTTCAGGACCTGATTCGTGTTGTCGATCTCGGAGAGATGCCTCCCGAGGATGAAGGGGAGCTGATGCCAGCGGTGCAGGCAAAACTTGTCAAAGCTCTAAAAACTCGATTCAAAATGGTGGTCGCTGAAGAATCCGAGCCTGAGCTTGCTGAGATTCGAAGGATGAATCGGTTTCAGTACAACAATGCCGTCAAAGATCTGTTCCGACTCAAGTCGATCGTCTTTACCTTGCCCGAACGAATGATGCGGCAACACAGCAAATACTTTGATCCTGCCAGCGGAAAAATGCCTGACGCCGTTCGTGTTGGGAGTCGACCGCTCGGGAAATCGCAAATGATCGAAAAGCGACTTGCCGGCGTCGCTGCTTTCCCTCAGGATCTGCGAGCTGAACATGGGTTTGATAATCGGGGCGATCAGCTTTCGCTATCGCCGCTGCTGATGGAGGCGTTTCTCAGCCTGAGTCAGTCCATTGTCGGCAGCCCTGACTTCACACCAGCCAACGTTGGTATCTGGAAGGAATTCTTTGCAGAACCTGCGGCAAGTGTCTCTCAACCCGATGAAGCAAGGATCCGCCTGAGGCCTTTTTTGACACGGGCTTTTCGACGGCCTGTCAGTGAAGACTCATTGGCGAGATATGCCGACTATGCGAAACGCCAGCTTGAAAGTGGAGTCGGCTTCACCGAGGTGATGAAACGTGTGTCGAGTGCTGTGCTTGCCTCACCTCGCTTCCTGTACCTCTATTCCACTCCCGGTATGCGTGCTTCGGTTTCCAGTGATTCGGTGGGCAGTGATTCAGTTAGCGACGCCAAGCAACCCGACTTGCCCGCAGCGACACGTCAGGAAGACATTGACTTGGCATCTCGCTTGTCCTTTTTTCTTTGGGGCAGTATCCCGGATCAGGAATTGATTGATCTGGCATCGACCGGACAGTTGAGGGACCCTGATGTGTTGCAAGCACAGTTTCGCCGCCTGATGCATGATCCCAAGCTCAAACGCTTTTGTGACAGTTTCCCTTCCCAGTGGCTACAACTGGAACGGATCATCTCCTCGGTACCCAACCGTGAAAAGTTTTCAGGGTTTTACATGTCCAAGTACCGTCACAGCATGCACATGATGTTGGAACCGTTGCTGCTGTTCGAGGCCGTGTTGATCGAAAACATGGCTTTGACCCAGTTGATTGATTCCGATTTCACCTATCGCTCTCCCTTGTTGACCCGCGTGTACGGAGAAACAGCAGGTGGGAAAGGCGGAGGTGGCGTGACGGTGCTGAATTTCACGCGTCAGCCGATCACCGATCGACGTCAGGGTGGGGTGATCACTAGTCCCGCGACTTTGACGATGACGTCGGGAACTGACCGTACCAAACCGATCACACGGGGCGCGTGGGTCTCCAGTGTGATCTTCAATCTTCCCCCTGAGCCACCACCTGCGGATGTTCCACCATTGAAAGAAAAACCGTCGAGCGAGGAGTCTGAATTGACTCTGCGCGAGCGTCTGTCCTTGCATCGTGAGAGGGCTGATTGTGCCGGTTGCCATGAGCAAATTGACCCACTGGGATTCGCCCTGGAGAATTTTGATGCCATCGGAAAGTGGCGTGATCAATACGAAAACGGACGAGAGATAGATGCTTCTGGGCGACTGTTTCGCCGACATGAGTTTTCGGATGTGGTTGGCTTCAAGGATGCGATTCTCGCAGAGAAAGACCGCTTTGTGCGAGGTTTTGCAGGGCACCTGCTTTCGTTTGCCATGGCACGCGAACTGGGCCCGCTGGACCAGAGCGAACTGGATCGCATTGCAGCAGCAACCATCGCTGATGATTATCGTATACAGACCCTCTTTCGCGAAATTGTTTTCAGCAAACCTTTTCTTAGTGGTGTTGAATTGTCTGACCAGCGTTTGACCACAAGTCCCTGATCATTTCATGAGCCCTTGTCGATGAAATCAACTTCAAGAAGAAATTTTCTGCAAAGCGTGGGTGGTGCCATGGTCGCACTGCCGTGGCTTGAGAGTGTCGCAAACGCAGACGCTGGTGCATCCGTTGCCAAGCGGATGGTGCACTATTATGTCCCCATTGGCGTGGTGCGGCGGGGCTTCTTTCCCGGCGAGGCGGATCACGTGATCCCCAAGGGGAATCTGGGCAATTTCTTTCGCTCTTTAGGTGAACAGGATCCAGATTTCAGCGTCAAGCCGCTTGAACATCTGACACCAACGCTTGAACCGTTGATGCCTTTGGTTGAGAAGATCAATCTGATCACTGGGATGGATCGCACTTTCCAGCAGGGTACCGATGTGCACGCGCAGTGCGCGTCCTGTTACCTCAGTAGCGCCAAGCCTTATACCGTCAAAGGTTCGGCCTGGCCCATTCAACGGACGCTGGATCATGTCGTGGCTGACCATGTGGGGAAAGAAACGCCATTCGGTACTCTGGAGTTCAGTTGCAACAGCCATCGCGATAATAAAGAGTCGATTCACTTCGACAATATTTCGTGGTTCGGTACCGGCCACCTTGCTCCATCGATCCGTGACCCAGGGAAAATGTACGATCGCTTGTTCGGTACCAGCCAAGCCGCGCGTTCAAGTGATGTCACCGATCTCGTGCTCGAGGACGCAAAGTCGCTGCAACGGGAACTCAGCTATGCCGATGGGCAGAAATTTACTGAGTATTTTGACGCGTTGCGAACGATCGAAACGCAGATGAAGCGACTGCAGGATATGAAAAAGGAATTGGCAACCGTTGATTTTCCTGAACCTCCCGAAACCTATCTTCCCAGAGGCGAGTACATTCGCTTGATGGGAGACTTGATGGTGGTCGCGCTGCAGACGGGGTTGACCAATGTGGCAACCTTCATGATCGGACCCGAGCGATGGGATACGCCTTTTATGTTTGACAGTCTGTTCGATAAGCCACGAAGTCATCATCAGATGTCACACAATCAGACCAAGTTCATTGATGATTTGTTGCGAGTCGATCGTTTTCATATGGAACAGTATTTCCATATTTTGAATCGCTTGGACACGATTCAGGAAGCTGACGGTTCTACGCTGCTAGACAATTCGCTGGTGACCTATGGCTCGGGGCTCGGTGATGGAGCAACGCATCAATACAATGACTTGCCAATCATCGTGGCTGGTGGCGGCAAACAGGTGAAATCTGGTCAACACATCAACATGCGTGAGGGAACACCTCTGGCTAACCTTTGGTTGACTCAGGCTCAATTGATGGGGCTGGAGGTAGATGAGTTTGCTGATAGCAAGGGCGTCATCGATTCGCTGCTTGCCTGAAGTGGTCGTTGATGGGATGGATGCTGTTCCGCTTGTGCGAATGTTGCTATTTTCAAACATCCGCATTCCCGAAAAAATTGGGACGGGGCAAGCAGAGGAATATGAATCGTCTCTGAAGTTTCTTATGGGGGGGGAATGTTATGCGGTCGTGTCTGATTTTTGTGTTCCTGTATCTTGGCTCCTATGGGATCGTCGTGGCACAGGAGGCGTCTGAGGATTCCAAACCACTCGTTCAAAAAGAAACGGGTGACACGGACAAGCAACGGACCGAGGGAGGCTTGGAAGAACAACCACGCGATGAGAATGCAAACCAGCCCATGGTTCAGCAGTGGCTGCGTCAGATGGATAAGAACAAGGATCAACGGATCGCGTTGAATGAATCAAGCGGTTTGATGCAGAAAAACTTTTCACGGGTCGACAGCAATTCGGACGGATTTCTGGAAATCAAAGAGTTGGCTGCGCTTGCCCAGCGTTTGATGCGAAACCGGGGGAATCGAAACCAGGGAGGTAACGCAGCCAACGAAGTGACTGACGAACAGGTCAAGCGAAGGGCCGGCGATCAAATTGTCTGTGAGTTGAACGTGCCTTATCGCGAGGGTCACGAGCGTTGGAAACTGGATTTGTTCAGGCCGGTTGGTGAGGTTGATGGGTTGAGACCGGCGTTGGTGTTCGTTCATGGCGGTGGCTGGGTCCGTGGCGATAAACGCAAAGTATTGTTTCTTGAGCAGGCCATTGATTTCGCTCGCAGAGGATATGTCTGTATCACGGTCAACTATCGACTTGATGCTTCGAGAGTGCCTTGTGTCAAAGACGTGAAGTGCGCCGTGCGGTGGTTGAGGGCTCACGCAGATGAATATCAAATTGATCCCAAGCGAATAGGAGCTTACGGGAATTCCGCAGGAGCGCATCTTGTCAGCATGCTGGGTGTTTCATCGAGCAACCGGGAGCTTGAGGGAGACGGGCCGTTTCAAGACTATTCCAGCCAAGTTCAAGCTGTAGCTGCTTCGGCCACGCCGACTCGCCCCATGAGGCGGGGCGAAGCCAATCCCGGCCTCGCCGCTGTTGCGCCGATCACTTACGTGACCAAGGGTGCGCCCCCCTTCCTTCTGTTTCACGAAGTTACGGATCGACTGGTGGATATCGGTCATTCCGATGATTTTGTCAAAGCTTTGAAGGCGGCAGGAGCAACGGATGTGACCTACCGGCGTATGACCGACGGTTCCGGGCACGCTGTTTTCCAGAAAAACAGGAACGCCTTTCAAAATCAGATGGTCAGCTTTTTCGCTCGCACGCTGCGGGGAAAAGAGGTGGCGAAAAGTGAAGAATGATCGACACAGCTGAAGAGTCGTCCGCTGCCGGAATCAATCAGGCCAATGAGAGTGGCGAATCACTGTCAGCAAATCGTTCCAATGGAACCCCGGTGGCCCGCAGCAAAGTCAGGTGCAAGTCTGACATCGACAGGTCGCGTCGTCCACTGATCAGTCGCCCCGGACGGATTGCTCCGCCACCTCGGCCTGCCAACAACAGTGGCAAATTCTTTTCTTCGTGTTCGTGACCATCGCCGAGGCTGGAGCCATACACGATGGTGCTGTGATCGAGCAGTGTTCCGTCAGCTTCTTGGATTTCGTTGAGGCGACTGATCAGATAGGCCACCTGTTGGGTGTGCCATGCGGTAACGCGATTGTACATGTCACGCTTTTCGTCGCGGGTCTTCCATGAGGTGACCCCATCATCATCCTCTGTTTTTCCGCTGATGTCCTTCCAGTGTGAAAGTGCATGCCATGTTCCTGTCACACCATCAATGAAGTTGAAGTACCGGTTGCTTTGCCCGTGGTCCATCATGCACGTAGCGACACGAGTTGCATCAGCCCAGAATGCCAGCACGATCATATCCATCATCACACGCACGTATTCACCGTGATCTCCTGGTATCTCGGCGGCAGGGCGGATCATGGCTTTGCCGAGTCCAGATGCGACATCAGATCGCTGTTTCTGACGCTCAGAGAAGGCGATTTTGCGTTCGATCTCGCGAATGGATTCCAGGTATTCATCAATTTTCTGGCGATCCTGCACGCTGGCTGAGTTTTGCATGCGGCGGGCGTCGGCAATCACCAAGTCGAGTACCGAACGTTGCGCCATTTGGCTTTCGCCGGCGCGGAACATGCGGTCGAAAATGGCGCGAGGCTCGATCTCACGCGGCACCGGTGTCTGGGCGTCTGCCCATGAAATGGAGTTGCGAGACAGGCTGCTGCTGAAATAGCCTTCTCCTCGCATTGCCATTTCCAGAGATGGCAGCAACGTTGTGGATCGAAAATGTTTGGCAGCGATCTGGTCCGCCGATGGTCCGCCCACGTTGATGTTCTCGTGGTTAAAACCGCCTCCGGTCAGCCATGTTGCTGTGCCAGCACTGTGGCCATTACCGCGTGGCGTCCAGATGTTCTTGAACAGCGTCAATTCACTCGCGAACGGTTGCAGCGACTGCATCCAGGGATTTAACTTTTTGAGTTTGCCGTCTGGATCTGATTCCTCAGGTAACCATGCTCCGTCAGCAACACCATTGGGAATGTACAGATAGGCGAGACGCGTGGTCTTGTTGGACACAGGTTCGACTGCTGATGCGGGAGAATCCATCACTTCAAGCAGGGGAAGCGAAATGGCGGTACCCATGCCTCGTAACATCGTGCGTCGTGAAATTCGCCACGCACCAGAAGTGCGGGTTTGATGGGGAGGCTGCTTTGCCATAGGGCCACTCGTGCCGTGTTGATCAGATGCCACAGTTTACCAGTCAGTTGAGTACTCAGTTTGCCAGTCAGTTCCCTGTTCAGGGATCAAGCTGTTTCATTTGAAATGTGTCGCTGTTGACGATGGCTTGAATCAGCGTTTGCAGTCGCCTGTTGTCTGCATCGACTTGCCCAATGATCTCACGGATGACCGGTTCATCGAAATATTCAAGTTGACGGCCTAAAGCATAAGTCATCATCTTACGCGTGATTTGTTCCACCAGTTGGTCACGCCGCTCGGACACCAAGGCAGTTTGCAGACCTGTCAAACCACGAAACGCGGTGCCGCCCGGTAGGGTGCCGCGAATGTCGGGCTGACGGCCACGACGTGATTTGGTGAAGCGTCCAAACCAGTCGTATTGCTCCAACGCAAAACCAAGTGGGTCGATCTGTGCATGGCAGGCATAGCAATTCGGGTTGTTGCGGTGAAGTTCCAGTTTTTGTCGTTGGGTGAGATTCCGACGCTCGGCAACTCGATCATCAAATTCGCTGACATTTGGTGGCGGTGGCGGTGGCGGTGTCCCCAGCAACTCAGTCAAAATCCAGTTGCCACGCACCACCGGACTGGTCCGATTCGGAAAGGATGTGATTGCCAGAATACTGCCTTGACCCAAAATCCCGCTGCGGGGAGTGGATTCCAGTGAGACTCGTCTCATGTCTGGTCCCCGCACTTGATCAAGGTCATAATGCCGGGCCAATTCTTCGTTGACGAATGTGTATTTGGCATCAATGAGACGCTCGATGGGCTGATTTTCATCTACCAGAGATGAGAAAAAGAGTGCAGATTCCTGCTGCATCGCATCGACCAGGGAGTCGGTTGCCCAGGGATTATCGATCGGATCGCGTGGGGCGTGCGGCAAGGCACTGAAGCCCAGCCACTGGGAAGCAAAAATTTCTCCCAGTGTTCTTGATTTCGAGTCAGCCAGCATGCGTTTCACTTCGGCAGCAAGTACACGCGGATCACGCAGGGTGCCATCGTCTGCCGCTTTGCTCAGTTGAGCATCAGGCATGGTCGCCCACAGGAAATACGAAAGTCGGCTGGCAAGCTCGTGGTCGGTGATCGTGAACGCTTTTCCGGTTTGATCGCTTTGGTTGGTTTCGCTGCGGAACAGGAAACTGGGCGAAGCGAGAATCACCTCGAATACCTGACCAAGTGCCTGGTACGAAATCTCGTCATGACTGACGGATTCAGGTTTTTGCCCCGTAAGTTCTGTGTAGTAGCTCAGCAGTGGCGTCAACTCCTTTTCACCTACAGGTCGACGAAAGGCGCGTCGTGCAAAATTTGCAATCGCCTCATCGGCTGATCTCGAACCAACTAACAAGTTGCGTGTTCTTTGCAATTCTGCCGTGTCAGCCTGATCAGGCACTGCAGCCTCGATGACCTGTTCTGCGGCGCCAAGATAACGCTCCAGAATGATCGGTTGCAAAAAAAGACTGTTCGCACTGTTGGCGAATCCACTGGACGCGGTCAATTCACGGGGGAATCGATCCGCAGGGCGCAAGTCGATGCCAAACAGGTCCCGGATGGTGTGATTGTATTCTTCATTCGTCAGTCGGCGGGCAGGCTCGTAGCCAGGTTGCCGTACGGTTTCATAGTCAAAATCATCAATCCTGTGCTGCAAAAAACCGGCGATGATTAACCGATCTGCGTCGGGCATGGGTTCAGCCTCAGGCGGAGGCATGGTTCGCATTCTGATTTGTTGGCTGATGTTTTTCCAAGTACTCCGGTTGATGACCCATGGTTTCTTTTCAGCTAAAGACAGCAGATTCAGATCACCAGAGGCCGACTCGTCTGAATGGCATTCATGGCAATGTCGCTTCAGAAGCGGTTCAATGTGTTGCGGATAGTTCCAGTTCGCCGCCGCCGCGACGGTGGCCGCATCAACCGACACCGGCTTGGGCATGTTACTGCCAAGAGGTTTGCTGTCGCCTTCTGTCTCCTCGGGTTTTTCTCCGCGATTACCCTCGGGTTCAAGCTCGGGTTGAAGCTCACGTTCAAGTTCTCGAAGCTCAAGTTTCAATTCCTCAATCAACTCCTCCTCTCCCTCTTCCTCTGCATAGTGCAGTTCAAGTTTGAGGTGGATTAATTCGTTGCGTATTTCGTACTCGTGCTCAAGTTCTCCCAGCCGGATTTCAATCTGTTCAGTCCGCCTGTCGTCGCCCTTTTCAACACTTTCAAAGAACTGCTTTATGAGCTTGCCTGCTTCAGCAAAGGTGGCATCCATCTTTTGAAAATCGCGATCCCCTGAATCAACCTCTTCTTCCGAAAATGTTTGCCGCAGTTCCGACAATTCAAAGTGTTTGTCAAGCAGTTCCAGACTGATCGAAATTTTCTCTGACTCAAGCTCGATGAGATCCCATTGCTCTTCCAGTTCATCCCTGGGCTCCACATCGCGTTCTTCAGCATCCTCGATCTGTTGTTCGAGCTTGAGCCGTTTTCTTTCTAGCAGCTGTCGCTGTTTGAGCAGATCAAGACGCTTGTCGAGAAATCCAAGTCGCTCCCGAAGAAGTTTGCGAGCTTCTTCCGTTTCGCGTACTTCGAGCGAAAATTCATCGAGTTCCTCCGGATCTTCTCTGTCGGAGTCTCCCGAGGCAACGTCGTCCGCTTGCAGTTTGGCTTCCTGTGTCTTGCTGTCGCCGTCTTGCGCAGCGGATTCTTGAGCAGAAGCAGGTCGTGCGAGTGTTGGCGGCGGGCAGGAGATCAGCATGAGGATCAAAAGTAGATTGACAGATTTACTCATGCGTTGCCTGCAGGGGTCACGATCGAGGGCAGATTTCGTTCGAGCCTACGTATTGCACGGTGTTTGGTCAAGTTAAACCGTAGTGGGGGGGCTGAAGCCACCGGGAACATTCTTCGAAAATGAAGTCACGGCTTGTCTTCTCGTACTCCCTTTGTCTGGTGAGTGGGGGCTTCTTTCTCACACAAAATGCAGGAAGAGTTGTGCTTAATCGGGGGCTTTTACCCAGGTTTTATTTTTCGCAAGAGGGCTAAACGTTCATTGGGGGTTGGCTTCTTGCGAGCCACCGTCACGTGTCATCGATGCCATGAAAGAGAAAGCAGTCGGGGGTAGTCAGCGTCCGATCTGTTGGCTCGATCCTGCGGTGAGAGTAAATCGGATCTACTCAAATTGACACCCGCAAGCGGACTGAATCTTTGAATCGGATGGAGGGTGAACTCTTCGCAGAGCCTCGTTTTATCCGTTGGCTGTTCCCGGTTTTTTTCCGAACAGGGAATCCAGTTTCTGCACCTTGGTGATCACAGACTGTCCATTCTTTTCGGTCACGGTGCCTGTGATTTTGACGGCTGTGCCACAATGATAGGCGAGGTTGAAATCATGGAAGTCTCTGAAGGCGACATCGATTCGTACAGATGGCTGTCCCTGCACATCAATCAGGAAAATTCGTGCTTCATCGAGATTGTCCGACAGACGAAGCCGTCCTTGCACGGTGATGGTTCCGTCACCTTGTTTGACCCAGCTTTCAAACGGCTGTTCGCTGTAGGGTGTAAAGTCGGAACCATTGAGTCCAGACAATGGGCTGGTTGAATAGGCGAAGGAATCCTGAGCGGCATCAAACATCTTCAGCAGGGCGAGGTGCAATCGCCCCAGTTGCTGGTTCTCGGCGTAACGTACATAACGCCCTGTTTTTAATAGCCCTCCACCCTGCCCTGCCAGAATGATTGGGATTCGAGTCGCCGTGTGATTGTCGCTGTGTCCCATGCCTGATCCATACAGCACCACACTGTGGTCAAGGAGGCTGCCTTGGTGATCCCGGTAGGATTTCATGCGAGTTAGCAGGTAGTCAAATTTCTCCATGTGCCACAAGCTGATTTTTAAGAGTGCATCGAGATTCTGCCGCGAAAAGTTCCGGAAGAAGTGAGACAGGTAATGGTGTTGTTCTTTGACACCCAGGAAATCAAAAATCATTCGACTGTTGCTGTTGCCAAGCATGTAGGTCACGCATCGCGTTGAATCAGTCCACAAGGCGAGTGAGATCAGGTCAAGCATCGATTCCACCTGCTCGTTCAGGTTGGCAGGCGCCAGCGGACGTTCCATCGTTGCTTTGGGGATGTCGTTGGACGAGGCAGCGATGTTGTCGATCCTTTTCTCTGTCGAGCGAACCACCGACAAATATTGATCCAGCGTCTGTTTGTCTTCTGCACCCGCTGTGCGTGAAAGTGATTTTGCGTCCTCGGATACACGATCCAATACGCTTTTCATTTCACGACGCTTGGCCTGGTTTCGCATCGGGCTGCGAAAAATTCGATCGAAAATCAGTTGCGGATCACTCTCGCGCGGGATGGGATCGCCATTGGAATCATAAGAGATGTAACTGCAGCCAATCTGATTCGGGAACAGTCCTTCGGTGGTCAATTCAAGCGAGCGATGTGGCGTTCCTTTGCTAATTCTGCTGGCGATCAACTGGTCGACGGATGCGGATTTGGTGTTTCTGTGGTGTCCGCTCAGGAATCGACGAGTGGAGTTGGCGTGGGATGAAAACCCAAAGTCACCCATGTTGTCCAGAATCAGCAGATCCTGCTTGTGTTTCGCGAATGGCTGCATGAGAGGCGACATCCGGAAATCAAACTCGGTGCCACCATTGATGCTCCAACTGGGTGGGTGTACCCCGTTGGGTTTGAACAGGGTCATGAATCGAATGGGTGGGCCATCGGCTGCCGCACCTGATGCTTTGCGTTCCATCAGGTTCAGGAATGGCAAAGGCAGAAGTGGACCGGCTGCACCACGCAGGAATCGTCGTCGATCTAATTGCCAGGACATGTGTTGCTCTTTCTTCAGTCGTGCTTGATATGCTGTGGTTGTGCGTGTGTGAACGGCAAACTATTGGCTACCAGATGAATCAAATCGTGGTAGGTTCCTTCGTGCAGGTTGAGGTTCCCATGCCGGTCAAGTTCACTGCAGATGGCATCAACCGTCGGCATGTCGTTGACATTGAGTTCACGTGCAAGTGCATAGGACAGGGTGCGTTTGACAATGTTTTCGATCACAGCTCGACGCTGGGGCTTGACGAGGATTTGCTGTAATCCGCGGTAGTCGTCAAAACTTTCTCCGCTTGGAAGCTGGCCACTGGTGTCCAGTGGTTTCAAAATAGTAGGAGTGTTTTGATCTTGCGTCTGCTTGCTATCTTTCCGCTTGCGTTTCTTGCTGACATTCGAGTTGGTCGAACCAGCGGGTTTGTAGTTGCCGCCAGCGTCGTATGACTGCATGGCGAATCCCAGCGGATCGATTTTGTTGTGACAGATCGCACAAGTTGTGTTGCTGCGGTGCAATTCAAAACGCTCGCGAAAACTCAGGTTCTCACCTCGCTGATTGGGTTTGACTTGCCCAACGTTCGCAGGTGGATCGGGCAGGTGTTCACCCATCACCCTTTCCAGTATCCAGGTTCCGCGAATCACCGGACCCTTGTTCATGGCCAGAACGCCGGGCATCGTCAGTAGACCTCCACGCTCGGGAGTGTTGGTCAATTCCAGTCGTTGGTTGGGAACGGCTTCGACCTCTATCCCCCGCTGTTTCCTGTACGCAGTCATGCGTTTCCGGTCACCGGGGTAATATTTGGCCGTGTGTGGATTTATAAAGGCTACTTTGGAATCGAGCAGTTCCAGAAGTGGTCGGCCTTCTGTGAACAGATAGTTTAGGAAATCAATCGGTTGCTGACGCAAAGCATGGGAGACAGGCGGGTTGTTTGAGACCTTGGATATTTCGTTGAGTGAGAACCATTCCACTCCAAAGTTGCTTGCGAGGTTCAGGGATTTCGGGTCCGCCAGCATGCGGTCGATTTGATCTGTATAAATGTCTGGATCACGCAATTCACCCTGAGTTGCCAACTGCATCAGGTGATCATCAGGCATGTCACCCCACAGAAAATAGCTGAGCCGCTCAGCGAGTTCATGGTCATCGACGCGACCGTACAGCACTGGTTTACCCACCTGGCCCGGGGTACCCACCTGATTCGGGGTGCCCACCTGGTTGCTGCTCTTGGGATCGTCAACCTTTGCAAGCAGGCTGCGGTAAATGAACGGAGGTGACATCAGCACTGATTTCAATTCAATGCGAAGTGCTGATTCCAATTCTGCTCCCCGCTTTCCATCAATGGTCGCAAGCGATGCGGCAACAGTGTCGGCATCAGGAGGACGGCGGTAGGCGCGACGCAACATCCATTGCAGAGCCTCGTTTGCCTGCTTGGGAGTCATGTGCTCACCTGCGATCGGTCCCGTGACCCTTTCAAGGTGTTCTCTTGGTCCGGGAGCAAGCCACTGTTCCAGGGCATCGTCGATCAGGAACGAATACTGATCCCACACATTGGTGGTCAATGGATTGGCTGATGTGTCATTTTTGAAGCCGCTTGGGCCCGGTGGGTCCACGGGCAACAGTTTCATCACCAACGATTTTTCAACGATGGTCTGCTCGGCTTCCACAATTGAAACTTCCAGTTCGAATCCAAACAGGGATCGCAGTGTTTGCCGATATTCGTGCGCTGACAGGCGGCGTGGTCGAAGGACATCCGGCAGTGGCTGGATCGTGTCCACCAATGCCTTTTGATACCACGATTTGAATTGTGCAATTTCAGCTGAAGTTAGCCGAGGCTGGCTTTCGGGTGGCATCGTGTCTGAATCAATGACCTCGAGTACATCGGACCAGAGTTCAAAGGCCGCTTTGATTTGCTGTTCAGTCTCGAGTTCCCGCAAGTTGACTTCACCGTGGAATTCGTCGCCATCACCGTGGCATTGAAAGCAGTGTTTGCTCAGTAGCGGTCGGATCGTTGTCTGGTAATGCAGCGTTGGATCTTTTGCGGAATGAGCTGGATTTACCGAGTTCGTTTTGTCCTGCTCGTTATCTGCGGAAAGCCTGGGTAGAGGCAGGGTGATGCCCAGCCCAATGAAAATCCATAGCAATGACAGACGGTGCGACAACGGGCGGGCTCGTTGGAATGGCGTGCAGGCAGGATCGCCAGGTGGGAAAATGTGAGTCGCCTTCATTTTAATCACAGCAACCGGCTCGTTGATAGATTGTTTCCTATTGCGAATTGGTCCAGTGATCGGTCCTGAACGGCGAGGCTGGCAGGCCAATGCTGTTGGTGAGATTGCCTAACGGGTTTGCCGCCCATGAGTAGCGAACGGCAACTGGATTCGGTACTTGCGGCGACCCGACTGACACATGGTCGCCCGTTGCTGTGGCCTCGGCCCAGTGAAAAACGCGATCCTCGCCGGCTACCGCAAACCCCTGTAGCGGACCGTTAGAGGATTTCAGGCCTGTTCCTATTTGCGAGAAAGTCAAATTGATTCGGTCTTCCGCTGGCTGTGATGACTTCAGCAACGGTCCCATCGCCACCTTGCCTCCGGGCAACTTGTTGCCTCGGTCGTAGACATCAACAAGAGCCCATCTTGCCAGTCGTGCTCCCACGGCCTGTTTGTTTTTAGGGTGGATGTTTTTTGCATCGCCGACATCAACGGTGATTGCCATCCCGGTTTCAGGAATACTCAAGGCGCGAAGCATCCCCGCGCGGACGTTGACCCATCCGCTGGGTTCAGAAGGCTCGGTTTGCAGTGCCCGGAAATTGGGGAGCTGCACCCATGCAAACGGAAGTTCTGGTGCACTCCATCGTTGCCGCCAGTCGGCAACCAGTGTTTCGAGCTGTTTGTCGTACAGGTCAGAGAACTTTCCGTTCGAGTTGCGTTCACCCTGATACCAGATTACCCCGCGAATTGCGTAACCGATCAACGGATGGATTTTGCCATTGAACAGATTGCTTGGATAGTTTTTTCCGGCGGATGGTTTTGCGGGTAACGATGGTCGCCGCGGCAAGCGTTTCCTCTGGCTCTTTTCTTTGATCTTTGCATTATCCGCCTTTGCTTTTTCCCAACGTGCCAACGCTTTTTGATAACGTTCCTCGGCAGCTGCTGCGTCGAATTCTTTCTCTTGACCCGCGAGGTCGAGCATCATTGGCTTGAGAGCCTTGTTCGATGTCTGGGCCGGCATACTTGTCCATGCTTCGATCGCAGTTCCACCCACAGAAGAATTGATGAGCCCCACAGGGACATTGAGTTCCTGTTGCAGTTTGCGTCCAAAAAAGTAGGCCGTGGCAGAAAAACTGCTAACGGTTTCAGGGCTGCACACTTGCCACGCACCCTTGCAACGATCTTGTGGCTCCGTGGCATGGGGTGATGATTCGGTAAACATCCGAACCGCAGGGTGATTGGCGGTTGATATCTCTGTCTCCGCGTCCATCACACCACCGACTTTCATTGCCATGTTTGACTGTCCGGAGCATAACCAGACTTCGCCCATGTAGATGTCATTGATGGTGATGGATTCTTCGCTTGTTTGAATCTTCAATTCGTGGGGACCGCCCGCCGGAAATTCCTTGAATTCCAAGGACCAGGTACCATCAGCAGATGATTTTGTCCTTGAAGTTTGGCTGGCCAAAGTAGAGGTGATGTTATCTCCCGGCTTGGACCAACCCCAGACTTTGATGTTTTCGTTCCGCTGCATGACCATGTGATCACTGAAAATCCTCGGTACCTCCAGTTGCGCATCCGCAGGGTTGCAACAGAGAATCAAAGCAATGATGGGTAAGGTGATCGGTTTCAACATGTTGGGTTTACTGAAGTGGCAAGGATTGGCGGATTCGTCAAAACGAGGAAAAGTGCGTTCGGGTTGTGCCTCTGCACATGATGATTTATTTCGAGCTGATTGGATTTGCAGGCTTCACGCTGCTGTACCAGTCTTGATGTGATTTTAGCAGTCGCTTGACCAATTCAGGCTTGTCTTTTGCATGATTGATCGTTTCAGGTCTCTCGTCGGTCAGGCTGACAAGCTGGTGTTTTTGGTTGCCATCGGCACCCATGAGTTTCCAGTTGCCGTCTCGCACAGCCCACGTTGAACCCCAGTGGAAGTGAAGGACGTCTTTGTACGGTGAGGGGGCGTTTGCAGAATTACAGATTGGCAGCACGCTGAATCCATCAATGGCAGGAGAAGATGGGGCAGGTTTGACGTTGCAAAGTTCCAGTATCGTCGGATACCAATCCATGGCGGTCACGATCTGGTTGCGGGCCTCGCCCGAGGGAATTTTCGATGGATAACTCAAAATGGCTGGGACGCGTATTCCGCCCTCAAGAAATTTGCTTTTGTGTCCAATCCAGCGTCCCGTATTACCGCCACCGCTGGCCCCGTAGAAATGACCTTCGGGGAAACCCGATGGGTGCTCTTTGCCGCGAATGCGATAAGTCGTTTCATTGGAATGTCCGTTGTCACTCATGTAGACAATGATGGTGTTGTCCATGATCTTTGCTGCTTCGAGAGCTTTGAGGACGCGGCCAATGTAGTGGTCCGTCGTCGTGATCATTGCAGCATAGGTGCGGCGGGCCGCATCCTTGATTCCGCGATATCGCTCTTGGTGCATGGCCAGTGATTGTTCCGGATAGTGCGGAATATTGAACGGCACATACAAAAAGAATGGTTGGTGCTGATTGCGATCAATGAATTCAACGGCACGATCGGTCATCATTTCCGGGAAAAATTTTCCATCAGCCTCCACTCGATCCGTGCCTTCGTAAAGATCATGAAATCCATTTCGGTGCAGGAAGAAATGGTTGTAGTTATCGATGAAACCGTCGCGGATACCAAAGAATTCATCGAAACCCTGTTTCTTGGGACCGTAGTCGCGGTGGGCACCCAAGTGCCATTTTCCAAACAGCGCTGTTCGATAACCAGCTTCTTTAAGTGCCTCGGCCAGCGTCACTTCCTCCAGGAACATGTTGATTCCCTTGGGGCCGTTCATGTTACCTTGGGTCCAATGTCGCACACCTCCCCGTTGTGGGTGACGACCTGTGAGCAACGCTGCACGCGAGGGGCAACAAACCGTGTGCGCATAAGCCTGGGTGAAACGGATGCCCCGTGCCGCCAATGCATCAATGTTGGGGGTATGGAGATCCGAGGATCCAAAGCAATTGGCATCAAGTGTTCCTTGATCGTCAGTGAAGAGAATCACCACGTTGGGACGTGCAGAACCTTTGTCGGCGAAGCAAATCGTTGACGTTGACAGGAATGCCAGGCAAACTCCTGTCAGGAGGCTCAAGCAAAGATCCGTCCTGAATTTGTGTTGGTGGTTCGGGACCATGGCGTTTATCTTTCCGGTTCAAGGCAGGTTGCCGGTAACATCAATACGTCCAACAATTTACTTGAAAGATCCAGGTCGCGTTGGCCGGGCTGTTTGTAGCCAAGTCGTCCGGGTTTCGTGTTCATTGGTTGATTGAGGGCAAAGGAGACATAAATGGTGGGCCATCGATGTCAAAAATTGAAGTGGTTTCTGTTGATTCCCTGTCTGTCGCTGATTTCAGGGCAGGCAGGTTGGGGGCAGCAGGCAGAACCGGCGGGGGATTCACGAACACCTGATGCAGTGGTCGACGCTACCACCCTCACTGGAAAGGTGATGTGTGGCTATCAGGGTTGGTTCAGTTGTCCTGACGATGGTGGTCAGCTCGGGTGGACCCACTGGGCTCGCACGAATCGTCGACCATTTGGGCCGGGGAATGTTACCGTCGATTTGTGGCCAGATGTCCGTGAGCTAAGTCCGCAGGAAAGATTTCGGACCCGATTCAATCACTCAGATGGTCGTCCCGCCGAGGTTTACAGCAGCGCAAATGAAAAGACGATTGGTCGTCACTTTCGCTGGATGCGTGACTATGGTATCGATGGAGTTTTTGTGCAGCGGTTTGCCAATGGGCTGGATTCGCCGCCTCTGAAAGCACAGAAAGACAAGGTGCTTTTTCATGCTCACGATTCAGCATCGAAGACAGGAAGAGTGTTGGCCGTGATGTACGATTTGTCCGGCCTGCGAAAGGGACAGGTTGCTCGTGTGAGTGATGATTGGAAGCAGTTGAAACGTGATGGCATCACTGGGGGCGGCAGGTATCTCAAACACAAGGGTAAGCCGCTGGTGGCCATTTGGGGCGTCGGCTTCAGCGGGGATCGTAAGTACAGTTTGGCCGAGTGTGCTGATCTGATTGATGCGTTGAAGGCAGAGGGGGGCGCTGTGATGCTGGGAGTACCATCGTGGTGGAGAGATCAGAAACGCGATGCCGTTGCTGATGCGTCACTGCATGAAATTCTTAAAAAAGCTGACGTGTTGAGCCCTTGGACGATAGGACGCTATCGATCGCCAAGTGAGGCAAAGTCGCATGCCAATCGTGTTTGGAAGCCTGATTTGGCTTGGTGTGCAAAGCAGAAACTCGAATTTTTGCCCGTTGTGTTTCCAGGTTTCAGTTGGAAGAATCTGCACGGTGGAAAACTTGATGACATTCCGAGGTTGAAAGGTGAGTTCCTGTGGACGCAGATAACTGCGGCAAAGCAAGTTGGGGCAAAAATGATTTACGTTGCCATGTTTGATGAAGTTGATGAAGGAACTGCAATATTCAAGTGCAGCAATGATCCACCGGTCGGTGAAAATGTTGCTTTTCTAACCTACGATGGTTTGCCCTCCGATTACTACCTGAGAGTGACTGGACAGGCAGGCAGAATGCTGAGAGGGCAGATTCCGGATGATAGTCCATTGCCGCCAGTTGTTCGTGATCGTTAGCGAGTGCGTCGTCACAAGCTTGTCCTGAAGAGGTTGGCTGTCGTGAACTTTTTTGCGTCATTCACTGCCAACCTTTGCGGTGAATGCACACTGACTGCGACAAGTCAGAGAACCAAATTGAAAGATTGAGATACACATGAAAGCAATGACACTTGTCGGCAAGAAGGTTCCTCTTGAACTGCAGCAACGGGAAGATCTGACCCCGGATGCGGGACAGGTTGTCGTCAGGCTCAGCACCGCTGCACTGAATCGTCGCGA
This sequence comes from Rubripirellula sp., assembly GCA_051010795.1. GTDB lineage: Bacteria > Planctomycetota > Planctomycetia > Pirellulales > Pirellulaceae > Rubripirellula. Next base: position 12,367 of record JBPCVE010000236.1, on the reverse strand, counting down.
TTACTGGATAACGGTGGGGTTGTACCCGGGAATCAAGCCTCCTGTTGTGTTGGGATCTGATGGCGCGGGTGTGGTTCTTGCTTGCGGTGATGGTGTTGATCGTGGTTGGGAAGGACAGAATGTCATTTTGAATCCAGGTATTGGTTGGGGAGATGATCCGGCCGTGCAGAGCGAACAGTTTCATATCCTTGGGTTGCCTGAAGACGGTACCTTTGCATCCGAGGTCGTTGTGCCAGTGGAACAACTGCATCGCAAGCCGGAGTGTTTGACATGGGAAGAATCAGCCGCCATTCCCTTGGCCGGCACAACAGCTTATCGAGCGTTGTTCGCACAAGGCAACGCAAAGCCTGACGACAGGATTCTGATCACTGGCATTGGGGGAGGAGTGGCTACGTTTGCACTCCAATTCGCAACTGCGATCGGAGCAGAAGTATGGGTGACTTCGTCGTCGACAGCAAAAATTGATCGGGCAATCAGCCTGGGAGCCAAAGGCGGGTTTGATTATCGCGAGGAGGGATGGGAAAAACGTTTTGCCGCAAAGGTTGGGGCACCCGATTTGATCATCGATAGTGCTGGTGGCCCTGGCTACGGTGGTTTGGTGGGACTTGCTGCACCCGGTGGTCGCATCATCAATTATGGGGCGACAGCCGGCGCTCCGGAATCGATTGACATGTTCAAGCTGTTTTGGAAGCAGTTGCGTCTGCAAGGATCAACCATGGGGTCGTCTGACGACTTTAGTGGCATGGTGGACTTGGTTGAGAAGTATCAGATCAAGCCAGTGATCGACGCAGTCTATTCGCTCGAAGATACCAACCAGGCGATTGCTCGAATGCGTTCATCACCGCAGTTTGGTAAGTACGTTCTCAAGATTGCCTGATTCCACCTGCCGGCAGGTGGAATCAGCTTTAAGCTTCAGAAAACATGCGGGTGACGGCGGGTTTCTGAATCTTGCCCATGGCGTTGCGTGGCAGCTGTTCCACGATTTTCAGTTGCTTGGGAATCTTGTACGTGGACATGCAGGCCCGGCACCAGTTTTTGAGTTCTTTCAGGTCCAGTTCCGAGTTTGGCTGCAGCACACAGGCGACCGCGACTGCTTCACCCCAGGTATCGTCTGCGACGCCCACAACCGCACACTGCTCGATGGACTCATGGTCCAGCAAGACGGATTCAATCTCCAGGGCTGAGAGTTTGTAGCCGCCACTTTTGATGATGTCGACTGACTGACGGCCCATGATGCGGAAGTAACCTGATTCGATGACTGCGATGTCTCCTGTGCGAAACCAGCCATCGTCAAAGGAGTCAGCCGTTGCTTGCGGCTTGTTCCAGTATTCAAGAAATACACAGGGGCCCTGAATCTGGATCTCACCCGCAGTGCCTTCTGTCTGAATGATTTCTCCTGCTTCACTTTTGAGTTGTATTTTCACATTCGGAAGCGGTTGTCCGACAGCGCCCGGTCTTCGTTCTCCGGTGTACGGGTTGGACAAGGCCATGCCAATTTCTGTCATGCCGTATCGTTCAAGCAGGGCTTGTCCGGTCAGGTTGGTCCACTCGTGATGAACACTTGCCGGCAGCGCAGCAGAGCCCGATACCATCAGACGCATTTCCGCAAACCCCCGCACGATTTGTTGGCGTTGTTGATCCGGCGTTGTTTGCAACAGTTGAATCAACTTGACGTAAATGGTTGGCACTGCCATGAAAACGGAATACCGGTTCTTTGCCACTTGATCAAGAATTGCGTCAGCATCGAAGTGGCTGAAGGTGTCAACGGTAGCACCTGACCACAACGCACATGAAAGCACGTTGATGATGCCATGGATGTGATGAAGCGGCAGGAAAAGCGGAATCACATCACTGTCTTGCCACTGCCACGCGGTCACCAGTGCTTCGATTTGCGCTTCAACATTAGCGTGCGTCGAGACCACGCCCTTGGGCTTGTTGGTGGTTCCGCTTGTGTACAGGATCATCGCTCGACGATCAGGCTGGATCATGGGCAATGGTTTGGGATCACCATCGGATATTTCATCGACCACGGTCAGCGGGATTCCCAACCGTTGACACAGGGGGGCAAGTTTCGTGCTCAGTTCGGTGTTGGTAATCACCTGCTGTGCGTCCGAATCAGTGATCGTATATTCAAGTTCCGGTTCCGTTGCAGACAGGCTCAGCGGCACCGCAACGCCTCCTGCACGCCAGATTCCCCATTGGACCGTCACGTAGTCGAATCCACCTGGGATCAGGTAGGCAACGCGTGATTCCTGTAAATCCTCGGCACTGCCTGAAATGGTAGAAGCAACCACTGCTGAGCGGTGCAGCACTTGTTGGTAGGTGTATTCGGTTTGTGCTTGCCGAATCGCAATGGAATCACCGTAAGATTCAGCACGGGAAATCAGTTTCATTACTGGTTGTGTCAGAATTGTTTAATTTGGGAAAAGTGAGGCGGCGTTAGGGCTGCACAGCAGTCAGCCGTCATACGTAAGCAGTCAGGCATCAGACGAACCACTTCACGATCATGAAAATCAAGGACGGACCGAGCAAACATCCTAGTCCTGTGTAAAAGGTTGCTGTCATGGCACCGTAGGGAACAAGCTTTTCATCGGTCGCCGCCAGGCCCGCCGCGACTCCACTGGTTGTTCCCATCAGACCTCCAAAAATCAATGCTGATCGTGGATTGTCCAAGCCAATTCTCGACGCAACGAAGGGAGTGAGGATCATCACCAAGATGGATTTGACCAAGCCTGCGGCAACACTCAGTGCGATGACTTCACTGCTTGCAGTCAGAGCTGTTCCGGTCACGGGGCCCACAATGTAGGTCGCCGCACCTGCTCCGATGGTGGTGATGCTTTCTGCGTCGCGATATCCGAACGCATACGCCACCAGACCGCCAATCAGAAAGGAAACGAAAATTCCAAGCAGCAGCGAGATGATCCCACTGAGTCCGGTCGCGATGAATTCCTCCAAGCGGACTCCAAACGCAGTGGCCACAATCGCGAGGTCGCGGAACATGCTGCCACCGAGAAGTCCGATGCCCGCAAGCAACGGCACATCAGCAAGTCCTTTCTCGCCACCGGTCATCATTCCACCCAGATAGGCCAAGGCCAGACCCATGAAAATGGCAATCGCGGAGGCGTGGATTCTTCCACGGGTCAGTTTGCGGGATATGAAACTGGAAACCCATAGAATTGCACCCACCAGGAACAAGGCAGTGATCAGTGAGTTCTTTTCCAGCAGCACGACCAGCGAATGCTTGCTCAGAAGCATGGCTTGCCAGTCCGGTAGACAGTTCATGGCTTGTCTCCCGGGGGTGAATCCGTTGGGTCCGCAGCGTTGCTGCCGATTCGGCTCAGCACGGGCACCAATGCCAGGCACACTAGCACCGTGGCTACTCCTGCAACCAGTGCCAGCCAACCACCGCTCGCAGCTTTGATCACGTTTTGGCTGGCCGCCATCGCAACCACGATAGGAATGTAAATGGAACTCCAGAACAGAACGCCTTGTTGCGTGGGGACTGGCAGGCGATCACGACGGCGTAGCCAGTCCGATAGCACGATCAACAGCAGCATGGCAATTCCCACACCACCCACGTTCTTGCCTACTCCCAAAGTGATGCCAAGCAGTTGCCCAATGACCAGACCGACCAGCATGCAGAATGCCAGTAACGCGGTTCCATAGATCACCATCATCAAACCTATTGCTGTTGATTCTTTTCGCAGTCATTGTCGGCAGGCACGGGGTTGCCCACGATGTCAACTGGATGCGTGTAAAGGTAACGCCAGACTGCTTCATGCATGAACTGACCGTCCTTGCCTTTGAAGGCACGACTGCCTGGTTGCACGCTGCTATGCGCGATTTTTTCGTTGCCGCCAACATCAAAATCAGTGATCAGTCGTCGTGTGTTCTGATAAGGCGGTTTGGTTTGGTCGACATTGACGATTGGTCCAAACTGGTTCATTCCCAGCAGTTCCCAGCTGCGGCAATAGTGGTCTGCTTTCCAACCACCATCGAGAACGTGAGAAAATCCGAAATAGCGATTTGCGGGTGTTGCCGACGGCAGAGCCTGCCATGCCTGATACTGATCACGCGGACCACACAATGCGACGACACGACTGACTTTGACATATTTTGCAAAGCGGGCAGCGGTGGTTGAACCATGGGAACTGCCTGATACGATGACTTTTTCCCAGTTCAGACCGCTGCGGTCAGCGTTCAAAAATTGTCCCCAGTTTCCTTCGGGATTGCTGCGTTCCAACCACTTCACAAATTGGTAGGCGCGTTCCATCATTCCGTCGGGCTTTGGGATACTGACCTCGTCGCTGAAATCCTGTCCAGTGGCCGCCTCCAAGCGAATGTTGCCACGGCAGTGCGGGCCAACGGGTTTGTTCTGGCAACAAATTGAGAACCATGATCGGGCATACTGCACTTGGATCGCGTGCAGGCCATAGTCCGCCAATCGATCAAACAGATTCCGATTGTGGCTCATCAACCAGATCACAAGCTTGCCACGTTGAGGTACCGAGGTGTCCACAATCGCGTTTTGAATGTCAGCAGGCCTGCCACTTGCTGTTTCGAGCAAAAAGTTGATTTTCGGATGCGACTTGACCCGCGGGTCGATTTCGCTCGCCCTTGCACTCAGTTCGTAACGCTTTTGCTTCGTCGCACTCGTTTGCGCCGATGCGATGTTCAGGCACATGCAAAGCGACATGAGCCCGATCATGGTGGTCGCTGAGAGGTGAATCTTTGAAATCATCTTCTTGCTGTTCTCTTCTGATTTTGTTCGGAGAAATGCCATGCCAGGGCAAAGTTGCAATCGCAGGGTCTGCAGGGCATTGCCAGAGAACAATACGGCAGACCGGTACTGCAAAGCGGCATTGTAGCGTAGCACGGTAGATTCGTGATCTACCTCCGGTAACCGATGATCGGCATGGGTTTGTATCCCCACTTGCCCACAGAGATTCGTTATTCTGCGTGATTCAAAGTGTTTTTTCGGAAGCCCGTTTTGGCATTTTCCGTTCCCCATCGCATCATCTGCAGGAATCGAATTGATGACTCTTGTGCAGCGCAAGCACCCCTTCAAACGCCCCTTCAAGCACCCGTTCAAGCGTGGATTCGTCAACCTCCTGCTTATGATTTCCCTGATCGGTCTGATGAAATCCAGATGCGAGGCTCAGGATCCCGATGACAAGGGGGCGAGGTTGCCTGAAGTTCGTGTGACGAATGTGCGCCGCGTATTTCACAATGGAGAGCACAATGCCTTTACCGATTTGATTCGCTTTCAAGGTCGCTATTTTTTGACTTTTCGCAGTTGTCCTGATGGGCACATGGTGCACCCCACTGCATCAATCATCATTCTTTCCAGCAAGGATTTGAAAAGGTGGGAACAGGTGCATCAGTTTTCGGTGCCGATGCGAGATACGCGAGATCCACACTTTCTGGATTTCAAAGGTCAATTGTTTGTTTACACAGGTACCTGGTACAGCGGAGAAACAACCCTGCCACCCAGCGAGTATGACCTGAACAAGCATCTTGGCTACGCCGCCTGGTCCGGGGACGGCAAGCAATGGCACAGCCCCGTCATGTTGGAGGGGACATTTGGGCATTACATCTGGAAAGCAGCCGAGTACGACGGCAAAGCCTACCTTTGTGGTCGACGCAAACACCAATTTGATGTTCGACCGCGCGGCGAGGGACCCGAGGTCGAGTCCGCCATGTTGGTAAGCGAGGACGGCCTCGTTTGGAAAACAGCAGCTTTGTTTCAGGAACAGCGCGGCGATGAAACGGTGTTCCAGTTTCAAGCTGATGGCAGTGTCTTGGCGATTGGGCGACGGGGTAGCGATAAAGCCCAGATATTACGCTCAAAACCACCGTACCAACAATGGCAACGCAAGGAACTAGATCGCTACATCGGTGGGCCAATGTTAGTGCGCTGGGGAAATCGTTGGGTTGTGGGGGGGCGACGAAATACCGATCGAGGCCCCAAGACCTCACTGTGTTGGCTTGTGGGAGATGAGTTGTACGAATTTGCAGAGTTGCCGAGTGGTGGAGATAATTCCTACCCTGCTCTGTTGCCACTTTCTTCCACTCAGGCGGTCATGTCGTGGTATTCAACTCACGAGAAAGGTGCCAAGGGCAAATCCATTACCGCCATTTACATGGCGGATCTCGAAGTCATCAATCCGTGAAATTGCCATCTAGCTTGGACTCGTTATCTTGCTGGGCCATCAGATGCTGCTTGACTTGTGGCTGATCCCATCAACGCTGGTTCTGAATGATGCTTGATCCGCTCAGGCATCACGCAAGCGTTCCAATCCGGTTCTGGCTGCTCCCGCGTCAGAACCGACTGCCAGAAAGCTGAAGCCCTGCTCCAGATGCTGTTGGGCCTTGGCCTCGTTGCTCAGGATTCCGACTGCTGTTCCCCGTTGTTGGCAGGCGCTCACGATCTTCTCAAGAGCAGCCAGTAAATCAGGGTGCTCAAATTGTTTGGGGCAACCGAGGTTGTAACTCAGGTCCAGGGGTCCCACAAACACGACATCGACGCCGTCAACAGCCGCGATCTGGTCAACGTTGCTGACACCTTCGGCGGTTTCAATCTGGACGATGACCGTGGTGCGTTCCTGTACCTTGGCGTGGTACTCGTCCACCGAGAGTCCAAAATCGGTGGCGATGGTGGAACTGGCCACTCCCCGACAACCGTGGGGAGGATAACGGGTGTAGGCCACGGCTTGGGTGGCTTCCTGCGCCGTACTGACGTACGGCACCATGACGCCTGCTGCACCCAAATCCAACGCTCGTTTGATGCAGTCTTGATCATTCGAGACCACTCGCACAATCGGGACACAGGGTGTGCCTTCGACAGCCAACAGCATGGATTGGAGTCCCGCCGCACTGCAGGCACCATGTTCCAAGTCAATCAGGACCCAGTCAAAGCCGAGGTGTGCGGCCATTCGAGCCAGTAAAGGCGACCCAAGACTGAGGAACGTCCCGCGCAGTGGTGTTTCTAACCTCTTTTTTTCAATCCAGTCAAAACTCATGTGTTACCAATGGGGTAGGGAGTCACTTTGCTTTTTCAATCAGAAAATCCACCAGTTCCTCGCACTGGAAAAAACCGGGCCAGAAGTTGTGCCCCTGTCCGTCGATCTTGATCACTTTGATCAAGTCACCTGCGCCATTGGATTGGTAGATTTTTTCGAGTGCGGCTGAATTCTCAGCCAGCGGCACGACTTGGTCGTCCTTGCCATGGATGATCAGCACGGGTACGCGTGCCTTAGCAAGTTTGTCTGCTCGCTTGATCGGATTGAATTGTGCCTGCTGTGCCTGAAGTTGCTCCGCTGAAATGCCGTAGGCCGATGCGGCACGTTTGATTCCCGGGTAAGTGGTGTAGTCGTAGACCGGGTAGATCCCCCCGATGGCCGCAACGCGATCGGGGTGATCGACCGCCCAACTGCTGACCCAAAGTCCACCGCGACTGCGTCCCAGCAGGGCTGGTTTTTTCGAGTAACCGCGGTTGGCCATTTCTTTGTACAACGCTTCGAAGAAGGAAAACGCTTTGGGGCTGCCGTAGGCTTCACCAACATCGATTCCTGCGACTGCAATCCCGGCGTCAAGAAACTTCTGGTGCATCCAGCTTTCCGCTTTGTCGGGATAGGCAGAGAGTGTGGGGGCATAGAATATCCATGGTTTGTCAACTTTGTTGTCAGCAGATTCATGGTTTGACAGTGTTTCAGGTTCCATGATGAAGGCGTGACGATCCTTCAGGCGAAACGTGTTTCCATTGAGCAGTACCTGGCTGCGTTTGGGCATGGCCTTCTGCTGGGCAGCGTTGACCCTCGGTTTGCCTTGTCCGGGATTCGACTTGTTGGCCGGATTTTGCGGGATGTCTGTGGTTGCCAGTTTTACAAAAGAATCAAGTTGTTGATGCCATTGGCTGATCAATGAATCCAGGGTGCCTGCTGCCGGAACCGCCAGGTCGGTCGATTCATCACGATCGTTAGCGAGGTTGTAGAGTTCCCACGGTTCGCCAATCGGAGCGACCGCTTTCCAGTCGCCAACACGAATTGCCTTATGACCATCATGGAACCACCAAAGTGAATCATGTTTCAGTTGACCTTCTTTTTTAAAGGTGGCAACCAGACTTGTTCCAGGTGGTTGAGGTGCCGACTGTGGTGTTGAGGCGCCACTGACTTCGAGCAGCGTTGGGACGATGTCAATGACATGCCCCACATCACTGCGGACGTCACCTTTCGCGGCGATGCCATCAGGCCACGACACGATCAATGGGGTCGATGTCCCTCCTTCATGGGTCCAAGTTTTGTGTCTGCGAAAAGGGGTGTTGCAGGTGTTGGACCATCCGGGGCCAAGGCAAAGATAGGTTCCGGCAGATCCGGCGGGTAGCTTGGGATCGTGACCATCGTCACGTACCATGATCTCAGCGCTGGCGCCGTTGTCCGACAGAAAAATGACCATCGTGTTTTTCCATTGACCCATGTTGCGGATCTGGTCGAACACCCTGCCAATTTCAATGTCCATTCGATGGATCATGGCAGCGTGAATTGCCATTTTTGTTGCTTGAAAGCGCTGCTGTTCCTGTGACAGACTTTTCCACGGTAACGGGCGATTGATTTCATTCTTGCCGAGTGTCGCAAGGGCATCAGGGAAGTGATAGGGTGGCCCGAGATCACGCTCGACTCGTGAGAGTTCAGGGACGCAGTAGTTGTCGAGAATCTGTAGTTGTTTCAGACGCTTCCAACGCTGGGCCCGAATCACATCCCAACCTTGAACGTATCGTTCCTGATAGACGGCAATGTCCTGTGGCAAAGCATGTAACGGAAAGTGAGGCGCCGCAAATGCGAGGTAATGAAAGAATGGCTGGTCTGCGTGATTTGTGGCATGTTCCTGCAGCACTTCGATGGCATGGTCTGCCAACGCTGTCGTGGCGTAAAAGTCGGTCCCTTTTTTTACTGGGGAAAGTTGTACGTCGTCTTTCCAGTGGCGAACTGGGTTAAAAAATCTTCCCTGATCTTTGAGCAGATAGGAGCGATCAAAACCGTTCTCGATGGGCATGCCGTCGATGTGCCATTTTCCCGTGTGATAAGACCGGTATCCCACGGTATGCAGCATCTTCGGTAACAGCACCGCCCACGACTGGCGTTTTCCCCGGTTGCCTCCACCCGAGGGAACGTCGGGCAAGGTATCGCGGCGAACCTGCTGTGCATAATATCCCGTCAGCAGGGACGCCCGAGTCGGCCAGCATCTTGCAGTGTTGTAAAATTGGCTGAAGCGAATCCCTTTTTCAGACAATGCGTCCAAATTTGGAGTCGCAATTTCGCTGCCATAGCAACCAAGATCTGAAAATCCAAGGTCGTCTGCCATGATCAGCAGGATGTTGGGTCTTGATGCCGTGTCAGACTCGCGAGCAGCCGTCACGGAATCTTCAGCATGGACGTTGTTTTCAACGCGGATTTGGCTCGACAGAAGGCAGTAGGCAAGCAGGGGGGCAATCAGGACGGAACGTGGCATGGAGAGAAATCTACACTCAAAAATTTGCGTACAGGAATTAGGAGGCATCAGCTTTGCCCAATCGTCATTGAGTGTTCACCGACGTTGGGCAGACAGCTCAGTGCGCGACAAGAAGCGTTGCACTAGTTTAGTCGTTTTCGCGTGATGATGCTTTTGGTGGCGGAAATCTCGGCGACGAAGGCAGGTCAAGTGCCATGGATTTTAAGTGCAAACCCTGGAAGCGATCTTAGTTCGTGTTTGTAGATCTTTCGACTTTGCGAAATTCCGGTTTTGTGTCACGCAGGATTTCAAGCATGGCTTTTCGTGTCTCTGATGACAAGTGTTGATGCGTTTCACGGGTATCCTTGCCGGTCAGCACGGCGACGAGTTTTTGAAGTATCTTGGTGCGGACCAGCGTTGGCAGTCCATCAAATGCATCGGAGTGAATCAGATAACTGCATGGGTAACGGAACAAGCGGGTCTGCAGGTCAAAGTCACGCAGTGATCGTCCACGCTGATCCCGCTTGCCAATTTTTTCAAAGTACGCGGTGAATTGTGATGAGCCAATGATCCGGTCGGTGAGTTTGAATTCGTCACACATCAAAAGATGCTGCAGCACTCGTTCAGCCGCCGTGTTGATCCGGCGCTGCGCTGTTTCGCTCAGGTGATCAGGGGCACGTTCAAGCAGTTCATTCATCTGCTTTGCCTGATAAACTGCCTGCCGTGTTTCGTAGTTCGCCGCGGCGATCGCATTGTGCATCTGGCTCTGATGTTGCAAAACCATCAGGGCAACAATGTCGCTGTGTGGGCTCAGGAACTGGTCCGTTTCGATGAATCGATCCAGGGCATTGCAGTTGGCCCCGGTTTCCCGGTCAAAGGCGGTCGTGTCATCGTTGCATGTACTGTTGCCCATGTGACGCATGTTGCCATGCGTGCCCGTGACGTACCAGCCTCCCCAGCGTTCCTGGAAAGGGCTCGTCGAGTCAGTCAGATGCGTGCCACGGCCATATCTTGGTTGCCCCCGTTTGTCTGGAAAAACACTGCGCATCAGGTAACCGGGGACGTTTTGTGTGCGGCCGGTTGCGTGGCAGGCCAAGCAGTTTCCTCGATCCCTGATGAACGCTGGCTGTTCCTGTTTCTGTTGGGACATCGTGTAGAAGGTGGCTCCCTGCCGGGGACCCGTCGCTGCCAGTTCCAGGACGTCGCCATCCAGGCAAAATCCAATGTAGACATCGTCGCTGAAATAGAGTGCACGGGGAGTGCTTGGTGCGATTCGTTGCAGTTGCAGACTGGTTTTCGAAAAAACAAGAGTCTGTGAACTGAGCGGAACATCGAGAGCCTTCAACAGCGATCTCAAATAGCCAAAGTCTTTTTCGTGTTGTAATTCGACGTCACCCGCTTGAACTTTGACTACGAGTTGCGAGATGGGATCCAGTGTCTCCGCATTGTGATAGTCGATCGGAGGACGTTCGAAACTTGGGTTTTGAGAAAATGTTTTCGAGCCTGCACTCAGCGCCAACAGCATCGAACTGATGTGAGCGAAAATCTTCGGTACAGATTGAGTTTTGTGCATGCTCATTTCGCAATGTTGCCAGAATGAAAGGCCCACCTTGGCTGATGGATTGCGTGTCCAAAAGGCATCGATTCGTCGTGGGGGGCAGCGCCCTCCCTTTCAAACCTAACTTCTCTTGGTGCCCTGCGTAGCGGGTTTAATCGTGAAAAAAGGTAGTTTGATCGTTTTGCCTCCGTGTGCAGCAGTTGCGAGGGAATCGCGTGTGTAATAGCTTCGGGTCTGGTCGCTCGCCTTGGGGCGGTAGGCGTTTCTCGCGTCGAACGGATTCATTGACTTGTGCTTGACAATCACGCGGCGATGGAAAAATTGCCTGAAGGTGGATGGTTAATCTTGGCGTTTTGTGTTGCCGTCAGCTGTTTACCTGTCATGTCGCTCTGAAAGTAATGATCTGTGCCGCGTCTCGATGAACGATTGAAAAAGGTTGCTCAGCAAATCCGTGTGAAAACTCATGCGGATATCGGTTCTGATCATGCCCACTTGCTTGTGGCTCTGCTGCGTAGTGGCCGGATCACCAAGGGGATCGCGATTGAAAACAAACAACAACCGCTGCTTCATTCCCAGAGTGCATTGTGTGATCTGAACGCGGAATCGCGTCTTGCCGATGGGCTTGACGGTCTCGCGGTGGGGGAAGTGGATAGCCTGAGTATTTGCGGGATGGGTGCGGAAAGCATCGTGTCGATTCTTGACAGTGGCCCTGAGCGAATTCCGGAGCTGGTTGTCTTGCAACCCAATCGCCGTGCCGACCTGATTCGGAAATGGGGAATTCGCAGTGGGTATCAGCTTGTTGACGAACAGATTGCCTTTGGGCATTGGCCGTATGTGATTTTGACCTATCGAAAATCAGCTCAGGATGTGGATCCCGTTTACCAGCACATTGATCATCAGGCAGATTTGCTGCTGGGACCGTGGCTGTTAAAGCGTCGGGAAGCTGAATTCGTCGACTTGTTGCGTGAGGAGCAGCGTTATTGGCAACAGTTCAAACAGATCAGTGAGGCAAGTCTTGAGCGTCGCAATGCGGTTCAACGTGTTCTGGAACGCTGGGACTTGTTGTGAGTGTTGGCGATTCTGAAGCATTGCTGTGAAAATGTCAGCCGTGTTCTTCCATTTTAACATTTGCGTTTTGGGTCAGGCTTGGGCAGCCACGAGTTCGAACGTTTTGTCTGCGACGACTTTGCCATCCAATTCCAAAGTCATTCGCCAGTTGCCCAGTTTGTCGTTGATGGGTTCCCAGATGGTGTCACCGAGATAAAAATCCCAGTCGTTTTTTTTGATGTAGACCATTCCGTCAAAGGGGGGCCGCCGTTTGCC
>JBPCVE010000235.1:0-7576 GCA_051010795.1 Rubripirellula sp. | reverse complement strand
TCGGCAGTTACGGCCGATCGCAACGCGTGCGTATGCGATGCAGTGAGGCTGACGTATTGTTGACGACTACGATTTTAGGTGCCAAGGATGTGACTAAATCGGCCAAACGTTGGCGAGAGTTGTCATTACTTGCCTGGAAGCGGAATACCGAATGTGATTTGGTAAGTTTCCAGTTTGACCGGCGAAATCGTCTAGTGGCTCGAATTACTCACCCCAGCCGCTTCCTCGACTATGAAGAATTCGAGACGTATGTAGAGACTCTCGCAATCGAGTCGGATAGATTTGAATACTTGTTAACAGGACGTGACCGTTGGTGAGCTGTTTGCTCGGGGGTTGGGCATTTTGACCAACGCAGCTTTGATTGAGGTGGTGTATTGACGACCGGTTCTCTACCCGTCTGGTCCGGTCTTGTCGTTTGTCGGCAATGAAGAGAAAACATCTATTTCAGCCGCATTGCGAGGGAGTGGACCCAAACGGGATACATGGCAAATTCAGCTTTCCCAGTATCAAAAAGGTAAAGTGCGCGCTCTCTTCGAGTAAGTTTTGGTGCACTTATTGTGAACAGTCCATGTGTTGTTGCTCTTTGTCCACTTCACGTGCGGTAAAGTATGCACCATCTCGATAGCTAGAATTGTTCATTTCCAGCAATTCACAATTGCAAAATCCAAGTCCAAATCCAAGTCAAACAGATTCGATGCAGTGCCCCTTTTGCCAGGTCTCGGATTCCGAGGTTTTATTTCGTAATGAGCAGGTGTTTGCCATTTGGGATCGCTACCCGGTGGCAGACGGTCATTTGCTCATCATTACGAATCGTCACATCGAAAGCTGGTTTGAGGCGACAGAGGACGAACATCTCGCGATCATTCGTGCCCTTGCCCATGGTAGAAAAATTATCAACGAAGAATTTTCGGTTGATGAATACAACATTGGTGTCAATGTAGGGCAGGACGCTGGACAAACGATTCCCCATCTTCATGTTCACTTGATTCCGCGAAAGCAAGGTGATGTTAGCGATCCACGCGGCGGCGTGCGCCACGTGATACCCGGCAAGGGAAACTACTTAAACTCCCCTCCTGCCGGTATCAGCTTGCTTCGAGAGAATTCGGGTGAAGCTCAGTTGGTGCGAGGATCCGATGACCCGTTTTTACCCCATCTGCGCGGAAACATTGATCGAGCCATGCAGGTCGACATTGCTGTCGCTTTCATTTTAAAAAGCGGCGTCGCGTTGATTCGCGAACACCTCGCAGATCTCATCAGACGCGGCGGTCTGGTACGGATTGTGACGGGTGACTATTTCGACGTGACTGACCCAGATGCATTGGTCGAGCTGAATGATCTCGGTGAGAATCTGCAGCTCCGCGTCTTTGAGGCGGCAGACACCTCATACCACCCGAAGTCCTACATCTTTTATGACAGCCAACATCAAGGCACTGCTTTTGTCGGGAGTTCGAATTTAACGCAGAACGCACTGCGCGGAGGTATTGAGTGGAATTACCGTGTGTTGCAAGATCACGCTGACAGAGGGTTTGTTGATGTTGCCGATGCTTTTGACCAGCTGTTTAACGACCAGAAAGTGAGGACCGTTGATGCGGCATGGATTGATGAGTACCGGAAGCGTCGACGAACCGTTGATTCAGTGTCCCATCAGGGAGTGCAGCTCGAGGTTCCAGAAGCTCCGCCGCAGCCCCACGTTGTCCAGCAAGAGGCGCTTGCAGCACTTCAGGCTACACGAATGTCGGACAACGAAGCTGGACTGGTCGTTTTGGCCACTGGATTGGGAAAAACCTGGCTTTCAGCGTTTGATTCATCACGACCTGAATTTGAACGTGTTTTGTTTGTTGCGCACCGAGAAGAGATTCTTTCGCAAGCGATGCGAACGTTTCGACGGATCCGCCCTCACGCTCGGTTGGGTTTGTACAACGGAAAGGAGAAAACGAAAGAAGCCGATATTTTGTTTGCGTCAGTGCAAACATTAAGCCGCTCTGGGCATCTCCAGAAGTTTTCGCGTGACCATTTCGATTATGTCATCGTTGACGAATTCCACCATGCGTCTGCGAAGACCTATCAACGCTTGATTTCGTATTTTACACCACGCTTTCTTCTTGGCCTTACTGCGACCCCGGAGCGAATGGATGGGGGGGACCTGTTGGCACTCTGTCAGCAGAACCTTGTTTACCGAAAGGATTTGGTTGCCGGGATCGAGGCAGGTCTGCTTTGTGCTTTCAAATATTTTGGTGTGCCGGACGTTGTGGACTATCAGAATATTCCATGGCGAAGTTCGAAGTTTGATACAGAGGCACTCACGAATGCAGTTGCAACCCAACGGCGTGCGGAGAATGCCTTGGAACAGTATCGCAAGAATGCTGGTGATCGGACGCTTGCGTTTTGTTGCTCTCAGACGCACGCCGACTTCATGGCGGACTTTTTCGTGGAAGCTGGAGTGCGTGCGGTTGCTGTCCATTCTGGTAGGAGATCAGCACCACGGGCGACAGCTTTAGAATCGTTGGAGAATGGCGAGATCGACGTCATCTTTGCCGTCGACATGTTCAACGAAGGCCTGGATCTGCCGACGATCGATACGGTGATGATGCTTCGTCCCACCGAGTCGAGCATCATCTGGCTACAACAGTTTGGTCGCGGCCTACGGGTCGCAGCGGGCAAGAGCGAACTGCGTGTGATCGACTATATCGGGAACCATCGCGTGTTCCTTTTAAAAGTGCGTTCTCTTTTGCAGCCTTTGCTCAATGATCTTGATTCTGATTTTAGCATTGCAAATGCGATTGAACGAATTCAAAAGTCGGGTTTAGCACTGCCGGCTGGATGCGAAATTACGTATGAGTTGGAGGCGATCGATCTCATCAAATCCTTGCTTCGTGTGCGAGGTTCAGATGACGTATTGAAACTCTATTACAAGGATTTCCATCAGCGGCACGACAGGCGGCCCACTGCCGTTGAGATGTTCTCTGCTGGCTACAACCCCCGAGCTTTAAAGAAATCGCATGGTTCATGGTTGCGGTTTGTACGTGCTATGGGTGATCTGAATGAGATGGAATCTGATGCGTTGACTTCATGCGGTGAATTCCTTGACACGTTGGAATCCACCCCGATGAGTAAAAGCTACAAAATGGTATTGTTGCTTGCCGTTCTGAATCGAGATGGTTTGCCAGGTAGCGTCCCTATCGATGATTTGACGTCTGAGTTTCAGGTGCTCGTTCGGCGTAGCCAAAAACTTCGAGCGGACGTTGGCGGCGTGCTTGATGACAGATCAAAACTAAAAGTGTTAATCGAAAGCAATCCTGTCAAGGCTTGGTGTGGTGGCAAAGGAACCGGAGGCGTTGCCTATTTTAGTTATGCGAATTCACTGTTCGAGACGAATCTTGCTGTCGATGCAGCCTCTAGGGAGTCATTCCAGGATTTGGTTCGTGAATTGGTTGATTGGCGACTTTCGGAGTACCTTGCCCGTGACGCTAGCAGTGATGTACCAAATAGTTTTCAATGTCGGGTCATACATTCCAGCGGCAATCCGATCCTCAAGTTGCCAGATCGCAAGAAGGTGTCAGGGATACCAGAGGGATGGAACAGTATTTTGGTAGCGGGGGAGTCCTACACTGCTAATTTTGTGAAGCAAGCAGTGAATGTGATTCGCGACACATCAGGAGATGAGAAAAACGTGATTGGTGAGTTGATGCGTGGCATGTTCGGCCCAGATGCCGGTAAGCCTGGCACGCGTTACCAAGTGCGATTTAAGAAGACACCTGGTGGTCTGTCGATGGAACCGGCTGCAGATGGCATGGGAAAAGGCCAGGCACAGCTATGGGAACATTACAAACGGAGTGCGATTCCACCTCTGTTTGGCTTTGAATTTAAGACTGGGCATTGGAATCAAGGTTTTGTCAAGGTCGAGAATCATGTGTTTCTGTTGGTCACGTTGAATAAGCAGGGTCTGACGAAAGAGCATCAGTATGATGATGGTTTTGTGAATGATCGGCAATTTAGGTGGCAGAGTCAGAATAGTACCTCGCAGAAAAGTAACGCAGGTCAGATCATTCGAGACCCGCGCGCACAGGGATACACCATTCATTTATGTGTTCGCAAAGCCAAGCTGATGCACGGGAAAGCAGCACCTTTCGTTTATTGCGGCCCAGTTGAGTTTGAAAGCTGGGAGGGTGAAAAACCGATTTCTGTGCTCTGGAATCTATGCGATGCCGTGCCCCAAAGACTGTGGACGTTGTTTGAAGTTCCGGAGTGACTTGGCGTGTGGGTCGAAGAGAGGGCTGGATTTCTATTTTGCGTTAATACCACTTTGCAGTTTGCTTCGTTAAAATGAAGTGATGAGGACCATCTTGCGATTGTGGGCTGGGAAATTAGGTGTTGGTGGTCGTTGACGACCACACGCTGGAATGTCTGGCGATAGAGGTTGAGCGTTCGTTCAGCGTGCACGACGTGATGGAAGTCTTGCAGTACCTGTTCGCAGTACGTGGCGCGCCAAGCACCTTCGCAGCGACAATTTTGGCAAGAACACCGTCCCTGAATTCGGTTCCAACATGATTGTCTATTTGCTGAAAGAAGCTGCTAGAAGAACGTCGTTCATCGCCAAGGGCAGCCCTTGGAAGAACGGCTACGTCGCACCGTTCAATGGAACGCTTCGCGATGAGCTACTCAACCGTGAAATTTTCCTGTGCTTCTAGGAAGATTGCTGCATGATTGATGGCTGGTGATTCGACTACAAGTGTCCCCGCATTCACAGTTCGTTGGATTATCAAAACCTGGCCGCGTAGTCGGCAGCCTGTGTGCTTCCGGCTAAGGCTACGCCACAGCCTCCAGGGCCTAATCGTATTTCCCACGTCGTTCTTCTCCACTTTAACTTGTGAAAAGACCGGTGGGGGTCACCGTCTCGCCCCAGATTTCGGACGCGCATGTCGAAGACTTCTGCTTTAGACTTCTCGTAATCGAGACACAAAATTTCCTGAGAACATGCACAGTAAGTCGGTTGCTTGCTTATGCATGGTTCCGGCGGTGGAGCGTTTTTGGTGACGCTGGGTGAGAGGCCGCACAACATTCACACGTTCCATTCGTTCTAAAACGACCATCAGCCAAAGATCGAATTCAACAAGCCGGTGACTATAATGCGGCCGGCAACATCCTAGCGATTGCCAACGGTGAACTCTGATGATTGGCTGGCGAGCACTCTACGGGGAGCTTGTGATGGACAAACGCGGTTGGTCACGAAAAAACCCGGACCTTTTGAGGTCCGGGTTGAGCCAGGTATTCGTGTCGGTCGCCGCGGTCGCGACAATCAAGTGGCGTTGCTAGGCCGAAACCTTGCAGCACTCTTTCTCGCAAACTGCCTGAGCTTTGCAGCACGGCTTGTCACATGCGACCGATTTTTCGCAACAAGGCTTGGTGCAGGGGGCAGTTTCCGCACAGCACGGCTTGTCACATGCGAGCGATGTTGCACAGCACGGCTTGGTGCAGGAAGTGGTCGTTGCACAGCACGGTTTGGTGCAGGCAGCTGTTTCCGCACAGCACGGCTTGTCACAGGCGACCGATGTTGCACAACAAGGCTTGGTGCAAGAAGCGGTCGTTGCACAGCACGGCTTAGTACAGGCAGCTGTTTCCGCACAGCACGGCTTGTCGCATGCGACCGATGTTGCACAGCAAGGCTTGGTGCAGGCAGCGGTCGTGGCGCAGCATGGTTTGGTGCAGGCAGCTGTTTCCGCACAGCACGGCTTGTCACATGCAACCGATGTTGCACAGCAAGGCTTGGTGCAGGCAGCGGTCGTGGCGCAGCATGGTTTCGTGCAGGCAGCTGTTTCCGCACAGCACGGCTTGTCACATGCAACCGATGTTGCACAACAAGGCTTGGTGCAAGAAGCGGTAGTTGCACAACACGGTTTGGTGCAGGCAGCTGTTTCTGCACAGCAAGGCTTGGTGCAAGCAGCTGTTTCCGCACAGCATGGCTTGTCACATGCAACCGATGTTGCACAACAAGGCTTGGTGCAGGATGCGGTCGTTGCACAGCAAGGTTTGGTGCAAGCAGCTGTTTCCGCACAGCATGGCTTGTCACATGCAACCGATGTTGCACAACAAGGCTTGGTGCAAGAAGCGGTCGTTGCACAACACGGTTTGGTGCAGACGGCTGTTTCCGCACAGCACGGCTTGGTGCAGGATGCGGTCGTTGCACAGCACGGCTTGGTGCAGGCAGTGGTCGTTGCACAACATGGTTTGGTGCAGGCAACTGTCTCAGTACAGCACGGTTTGACACATGTGACAACAAGTGCTGTTGGCGGCATCGGACAAACACCGTTCGGGCAATCTTCCGATTGCGTGCAGCATTTTGCAGCCTGGTCACCCGCTACGGCAACAACCGGTGTATCACTGTCACTCGTCTGAGCCGCGGCGGGATTCACCACGGTGAGTGATAGTGAAGTCAGAACAAAAAACGTCAGGTACAGTATTTTAGACATGGAATTCTCCCATAGGATATGAAACTGGATTAAGTCGCAATCTAAAGGAGGATTTACAGTCGCCAGACTCCGAACTGCGAAAGTTTCCTTTGGTGCTCGAGCACAAATGGTCGAGCTGTTTTTATCTTGATCCACACTCGTGGACCCAACGCGAAGCAGGGTGTCGGAATTTCGAGTGGTTGACCGGCATCCAACCGAGAGAAGTCTGGCTTGGAAGCTTGGGCAAGATATAGTTGAGGCGACGTGATCTGGTCGCAACGACAAGGCCATGAGTGACCATTGTTCTGGTCCCGGACACTCTTGTTTGGAAGTGAAGCTGGCCTGGCAAAACAGTGTCCACAACAGCTTTTCTCAATGACTTGAGCTTTTGCACCTGAAGGCCCAGTTTCAGAAACAAATCTTGCGACAGTGGTTTCACTTGAGCATGAACACGCCTGCGCAAATACCGGCAGGATGGAAAACCATCCAGCGAGTACAAGAGTGATCACAATTCGAGTGAAGCCAAGAAACAAAATAGATCTACCAAGAAGTTTGATGTTACTGATGCGCACTCCCCGATCGCATCTTTCGCGTACCTGTTAGACGCAAGTCTACTAACGATGATACCGCACGCCAGCCACAATTGACAACTTATCAGCGGTCCTTGTTTAGCGTGACGGTTATGCAGATTGAACCGCGTTTTCATAGGGAAACGGGTAAGTGCCAGTGTTTTCAACCGTTTCAGCTGCCTGCCAAAATGATTGACACTTGGGGGCTTGGAACAGAAACCTGAAGCTGCCTATCTGCCCCAGTCTTCTTAGGTTGTGATCGGCGAAAGGTGAGGTGCAGGTTTTGCTTGCAGACACAAAACGTTGGGCTGCGGACGCCCGCAAAGTTATGGAACTTGAAATCGTGTTCGTTAGCGATGCAGAGCCGTTGATTCAACAGCCGTGAACTGACTGAATACTGACCTCGCCCCATCAATTGGACAACGTTGTGAGAGAGAGATTCGTGCTCGGGCGTACGGCTCGGAAAGGACTTTCAGAATGCCTCAGAAACGTCACACAATCGACAGATCGTTGCCCAGCTACGTAAAGCCGATGTTGAACTCGGTAAGGGCAAGAAGGTGC
>JBPCVE010000234.1:0-6068 GCA_051010795.1 Rubripirellula sp. | reverse complement strand
AGGTGGAAAAGCCATGAGTGGGTTTGTAAGCCGGGTTCTGTGTCGGGAATTGCAACGCAATCCCGTCGACGGTCATTTATCTTTGCACGACGATTGCTCGCCGCCTCCACTGCGATCTACCCGAATGTCCAACGAGACGGACAACCTCGTGACGCCAGAAATGAATCTGCCGCCTCCATTCTGTTTGATCTAGCTCCGGGTGGGGTTTACCAAGCCGGTCGAGTCACCCCGACCGCTGGTGCGCTCTTACCGCACCGTTTCAGCCTTACCACGCATCCGACGAGTGCCGAGGCATCCCATCTGACCGTTCGGCGGTCTATTCTCTGCTGCACTTTCCCTAACCTCGCGGCTGGTCGACGTTATCGACCACCCTGTCCTGCGGAGCCCGGACTTTCCTCCAGTCATCAAAAGATGGCCAGCGACCGTCCCGCCCACTCATGGCAGCCGTCAGAATGATCGACAAGCCGCTTCAAAACAAGGTTCAATGGCCGCGTTCCGGCGTAACATTCACTTCGTTCATGTGTTTCTTATGCAGGATGTCTTGAAACTTATTCAATTACTGCTCTACGGTCACTCGATACCGACGCGACAATCTGGATAATAGGGTAGTTCCATCCGTGAAGCAGGATCTTTTTGTTGAACACTCCCACAAACGCCATCGACGATCTCGAAACCGATGAAAGTGGTATCGGAGAACTTGACTCAACCGCCCATTGCGAGGCGTACCAGAAACGAGTTGCCCTCGTGGGCCGATTTGGTGGTATGAATCAACGAGAGGCTGCCAACGTATTGCGTTCCTACGAGGCAATCGTTGTCGATGCTGTAACAGAGCCCATTGACTGGGTGGTGATCGGTGCAGAAGAACCTCCCATCCCACAAGACCAAATTCTCGGTGAACGATTAAGAACCGCCGCTGCAGCAGGTGATGTCGAAATCCTCCACGAAACCGAATTATGGCAACGCCTCGGATTGGTTGACGTGGAACAGTCGATCCGACGTTACCACACTCCGGCCATGTTGGCGCACCTGCTCGGTGTCTCTGTTCGAGTGATCCGGCGTTGGCACCGACGCGGACTGATCACTCCCGTCCGCACCCTGCATAACCTGCCTTACTTTGATTTTCAGGAAGTGGCGACCGCTCGTCGACTAGCTCAGTGGATCGCATCAGGCGCGAGTCCCCAGGCCATCGAACAGCGTTTGGTGGAACTGCTGGAAGTACTGCCTGACATTCAACGGCCACTGGACCAACTTTCGATTCTTGTTGAGGGAAAGCAGATTTTGCTGCGACAGGGGGAAGGTCTGCTGGAACCCGGCGGTCAACTACGTTTTGACTTCGATGCGCTGGAAAGTGTCTCGGATGCTCCCAGCGACATGCCACAGAATTCCAGTACGGAAACTCCTGCTGTCCTTTCAATCTGGGATGAATCAGCAGAGAGCGATCCAAAGTTCCAGGTGCTTGCAAGTGAGCCTGATGAACTCCTGACAGCAGCCTATGAATCAGAAGATGACGGAGATTTGGAAACCGCCATTGATTGTTACCATGCAATCCTGGCACGAGACGGACCTCGTGCAGACATCCACTTTCAGCTTGGCGAATTGTTGTATCGAATCAATGAAGTGATTGCAGCGCGTGAGCGTTACTATTCTGCCATTGAACTGGACCCCGACTATGTTGAGGCCCGTGCCAGTTTGGGATGTGTGCTTGTGGAAACAGGACAAATCGACCTGGCCATCGCTGCATTCCGTGGAGCATTGTCACTCTATGAAGACTACGCCGACGTCCACTACAACTTGGCGCGTGTTTTGGATGACACTGGACGCGAAGTTGAATCCAAACATCACTGGCAACGGTTTCTGCAATTATCACCTGACAGCCCATGGGCTGAGGAAGCAAGGTCCCGAATTAGCGCGATTGACCAAATGTAACCAATCGCGAGCAGTGATCATGCAGCTTGTAACTCGAGTAGCCTGATACACCGCCACTTCATCGGCGGATTACAGATACTCACGCTTCTTGACCAAACCTGGCATCGGCACGCTGTAGCGTCCGTCCTCATTGGCTAGCAATGGTGCAGGCGAATCAAGTGTCAGTTGTTCCAACCCGGGCGCGAACTCGTGGTCGTGCTTCAGGAACTGCTCCAACGTAATTTCCTGGCCCGTATGTGCTGCCATTCGTCCCATCGACGTCACTGCACTGGCCATCACACCTCGCTCCACCTCGTTATACGGAGTGTCCTCACGGATTGCGGCAATCAAGTCGTTCCATTCCAACTGATAAGGATTCAACTCTGGCTGGGGATAAGACCACTGCAACCTCGTTTTGTCCATGTTGTGTCCATCATAAATTCTGCACTTTGCGGGGGTATGCGAGGCACTGGAAACAACACCGAGTCCTTTCGTTCCATGGGCATAGCTGGCAAATTCCCTCTTACATCCTGGCATGGTGCGACCTTCGACAAACAGCTTTGTCCCATCACCAAAGGTGTATTCCATCGAGTAGTTATCGAAGTTCTGGTCAACACTATCACCTCGATAGTGTCGCCCTCCGCTCGCGATGACTTTGACCGGCCATTCGTTTTTCATCCAACATGATTCATCGATGTTATGAATCAGAAAATCACTGACCGCACCGCCGCTGAGCCACAAAAATCCGTGAAAGTTACGAATCTGATACTGCAACTCGCTGTACTTTCCATCGTTAGGTGGTGCCGCTGCCGAGCCAGTCGGGCCCGCCATACGATAAGCCCGTAACATCGTCAGGTCACCAATCTCACCATTTTGAATTCTGTCAAATAACTCCTGCCTCGCCTTGCAGTGGCGGCACATCAAACCAACCCCCACTTTCAGGTTTTTCGCCTCAGCGGCTCGATTCAGCTCCAACATTCTTGCGGAAGTAGGACCGTCGACCGTCACGGGCTTTTCCATGAATACATTCAAGCCTTTCTCAATGGCGTAGGTGTAATGCACCCAACGAAACGCTGGCGGTGTTGCGAGGATCACCAGATCACCTGGTTTCAACAAATCCATCGCCTGCTTGTAACCATCAAAGCCGATGAACTTGTTCTCTTCAGGAACATCCACACGCGAGCCAACTTGATCATGGCCAGCCAAAGCGGCGTAGGTGCTGTTCAAGTTCTTTTCAAAGACGTCAGCCAAGCCCACCAGGTTTGGGCCATTCTCAACCGTCAAGGCGTTCAAGGCTGCTCCCGTGCCCCTGCCCCCACATCCAATCAAGACCACGCGTATCTTGTTGTCCTCAGCCGCGTGCACTTTCGGTGCTGATGTCACCAAAGTAGTCGCCGCAGCGACGCTACCCGTTTGCTTCAGGAATTGACGTCTTGATGGAGTTTGATCTTGTTTCATTTTTTTCACATGAAGGTGGGAGACAATATTCGGAATGACCCGAAAGGTGGGAATGAAAAAATCAGATGCGCAAAAAAATTGTGACACAGGATGTGAGTGATCATCACGCGCCACGACTCGGGTCAATCCTCGGGATCTTTTTGCTCAGGAGCTGTTTTGTTCCACTTGGCCTGTTGCTCTTTCGCAGATGGCTCCTTGAAAGGACGCACCACCCGGAAACCGACACTCAGTGCATCCGTATGGTACCAAATGCTGCGCGGAATCTGTGGGTCCTGATCCTTCCATTCAACACTGGAGGCTTTTCTGGCAGCTGAACGCAATATTTCAGGATCATCATCCCAACCACCACCTCGCACAACTCGTGGATAAAGTTTGGACGGTATGTTCAATGGATCAACTGTATTACCGTCTTGACTGTAGTAGTCGGCGGCGTACTGATCCAATACCCATTCGGCAACATTACCGTGCATGTCGTACAGTCCCCAAGGATTGGGTTTCTTCTTTCCAACTGGCTGATAAGCCTCATCTGTGTTGTCGAAGAACCAGGCATACTGGCCCAACTCTGCTGGATCGTCACCAAACGAATAGGCCGTCTTCGTACCCGCTCTGCAAGCGTATTCCCACTCAGCCTCGGTGGGCAGTCGATAGTACCTTCCGGTCTTGGCGGAAAGCCACTCGCAAAAAACTCTGGCAGCATGTTGTGTCATGCAGATAGCAGGAAAATCACCTTTTCCCATCCCAAAGCTCATGTCCGTGTACTCCTCGGTTGGCTTTGTCACTCCATCCACCGCCAAGTCCCGAGGCCCTGCTTTGATCGACATCAATTTGCGTCGCAGTTGATCAATATCTTCACGCCATGCATCGTACTGATCCCAAGTGACTTCAAACTTTCCCATCCAGAACGGACTGATCTCAACCTCGCGTGGTGTCCCCTCATCCTGATTTCGATTCGGCTCCGATTCATCACTGCCCATGATGAATTTCCCACCCGGAATCGGCACCATGGCCAGCGACAGGTCCGTATGCTCCAGAGGGTCTGAGTAGGGTTTCATTTCGGCTGCGGTATTGGCAACCGCAGCCGGCACGGGCAACACCAACCCGCTCTTGTCACTCACGCCATCCTCAGCGATGGCGTGAATCAACAGTGATCCAAACCCGGCGAGTAACATGGAAAATGCAGTCAGCACTCGAAAACATCTGCTACTCAAACTCATTTGCTCTCTTACTCAATGTGATTCCATCGCAGCCCAAATGGCTTGACGAATCTAGTGGACGATACAACCCTGTACCGGGCAATGGTGGGACCACGAACAGTGGAAACAACGTGGCATCAGGAAGGCATGGAAAAAACCGTGTTTCTCCATTCTAGCTATTCCAAACTCGCATTTTGCAGTTGAAATTCAAATCTGCTGAAAATCCCTAGCCGCAATCATCACCAGGATTCGCCTTTGTTTGGGCAACGACGGCCGACTGGTCTGCGCAGCACCTCCTAACCCAACCAATAGCAGTCAGGAAAACAAAATACCTGCCTACGTGACATCTGCGTACGCTTGCATGAAATACCGCAGTCTGGAACGCGGCAGCAACGAGAGTGCGTTGTGCCGTCATAGAACAATGAACGAAAATGCTGTACCGCGAGTGTGTGATCCTCGCGTCATCTTTCCAATGACAATTCGGATCTCTTCCATTCGCAAACAGCTTATTTTCCATCACGAACTGACGACGTGAAATCACGTCGTCACCGTTCAACGGTGGTTTAGGCTAACCAAGTTGAGTCCTGACGGACGGGATCTAAGCTAGCAGTGCCTTGATTGGGTCACCGTCACCACCAATTTTGAAAGGGCGGCCGTTGGGAGCATACCGTTCTTCTTCGAGTGGCAGTCCTGCTGCCGCCGCGATGGTCTTGTTAAATTCTGAAACAGAGACGTGGTCTTTTGCGACTGAGAAGCCCTGTTTGTCCGATTCCCCGTAGACCTGTCCCCCCTTGATACCAGCCCCCATCAGCAGACTACTGAAAGCCCCGGGATGATGGTCACGACCACCGTTGACATTCATCTTCGGCTTACGACCAAACTCAGTGGTCAAAACAACCAAGGTCTCATCCAACAAACCCTTGCTGTGTAGATCTCGCAAAAGGTTTCCGACTGCATTATCGACATTGGCCGCTCGCTCATCAAGCTTGGTATAGAGATCCTGATGCATGTCCCATCCGCCATAATTGACCTCAATGAAACGCGCACCACTTTCCACCAGACGCCGCGCCAACAGACAAGCCTGCCCAAGCTGGTTACTTCCATACGCCTCTTGAATCGGCTTTGGCTCGTCCTTGATGTTGAACACCTTCAGATGATCACTACCGATCAATCTCCGTGCCTCACCATACAATTGGTTGTACGCTTCGATACGGGAATTGCTCCGGCTGCCCTGGAAATTCTGATCAAATTTACTCGCCAAACTCAAACGCCGATTGAAAAACTCAGGGGTCAAGTATTTTGGCAATGTGGTGTTCTGCAAACCAGCCGAAGCATTAGCGATCGGCACAGGTGACAGTGACGGTGGCAGGAATCCCGCGCCCGGGTGTCGATTACTGCCACCGATCACGTAGTTTCCTGGTAATTCTTTATTGAGCCGCCCAGCTTCTGAAACCATCCAAGCTCCCATCGCCGGATGCTGAATGCTGTTGAGCTGCTTGTAGGAGGTACGCA
>JBPCVE010000233.1:0-7525 GCA_051010795.1 Rubripirellula sp. | reverse complement strand
GCCAAGCGTACTACGGACAGCGCGAGCCAATTTGCTGACGCCGGCCAAAAGTGGGCCCCGTGCGTCGTCGTCGAACACGATTTGCTTTGCCACGACGTGATTCTCCTGTGGTTCGTCAGTGTTCTTCCTTGACTCGCTGTGACTGACGTCAAACGAACCAAGGAGAGGAAATTTCTGTATAGGGATCAGCAGACGAAGCGTTTCAACGCATCCGCCCAACTGGACGTTGTGTGTACATCGGTGGCAGTCACCATCGATTCCCCGCCCTGTGTAGCAATGCGTGTGCCGATCGGAAAAATTTAGTCACAAACCATTGCAATCATTGAAGTTAAGCAAACTCCCCCATCCCCCAACCAACCGCGGACGAGCTTCCGAGTGTCAGCCTGACAGCGCCCCTGCCTCAGCATTGGCTTGCGG
Source organism: Rubripirellula sp. (assembly GCA_051010795.1). Lineage (GTDB taxonomy): Bacteria > Planctomycetota > Planctomycetia > Pirellulales > Pirellulaceae > Rubripirellula. The sequence continues at coordinate 7,108 of JBPCVE010000233.1, read as the reverse complement.
ACGCAGTGGCCCAAACTGCCGGCAGCGGCCTAGAACCTGGGCCTGGAACCTGAGGGAACACCGCTTTCAGCAACCCCGGCGTCCCGAAGCTCGAGCGAGATCGCCACTGCTCCGAAAAACGTCGCCAGATGGGGCAGAAAGTCACCGCAAGGTACCCATCATCCGAACGGGCCGACAATTTCGATCGACTGCAAACTGGCAGAAATACTTGGTTCTGGCAGAAATGACTGCCCCAAGTCAGGTAGCCCTCAGTAATCAGGTAGACCTCAGTAATCAGGTAGACCTCAGTAAACCGAAGAGTCGCGGCGAAAGATTCTTCGCGGCAGGGGCAGACCAGGGAAGCCATGGTTGTGATTTCCAGCCCGAGACTGCCACGCAAGACTGCCACCAGAGACACTAAGAGTGGCCCCATGAAATGAGACAGAACACACCACGCACATCTACTAGGCGACCTATCCACCGCGAGGACCAAGGTCTGATTTTGACGATGACGCGATCCTTGAGGGCATCGTCCACCGCGACTTGCTGGCAAAGCAAAACACTCACTGATTGACCACGTGTCACCTTGCAGCAACAGAAATCCGTTGCAACCCATACATCCAGCGATACTGCATCCGAAAAGATTTCCAAACCCCAGAAGTTCACTCACGAAAGATTGACCCAAGCCTTGTTGAGGCGTCCACTTCCACCGTATGCCGCGCAACATGCGGCGCCATGACCGAACGAAATGCTCAGTCACCAAAGCACGGGACACTTGGATGCGATTACTGAACCTTTTAATTTCGACAGCTCTGCTCCTGCTAACGGGATTCTCGAATGCCGCCAACGGACAATGGCCCACGACGGTCGCAGCACCTGCTAACGGTGCAACTGCGATCTACGGTGCCGCTCCGGTCTCTGTCGCATCCCCAGCCTACACAACAAGCGTGCCAGCCTATGTTGCGGGAACGGCAGGTTCAGTTGTCCCAGCAGGTTCAGTTGCCCCAGCGGTCACCTACACGACACCAGTTCGCAGCTACCAACCCGCTGCGACTCCCTACTACGGTGTTGCCCCGGTAACAGCCAGCACGCAATCCATTTCAAACGGTGCTTACCAAGCACAACGTCCCGCGTACTTTGACAATCCCTCGGTCTACACAGGCCAACCTACCCGCGGTTCGGTGCAGGCTAGCTACATGGCACCAGCGCAGGTGCAGTCTTATTCACCATCGCAAGGATTGCAGCCTGTCACAACCAACGTGGTCACCTCTTATGCAGGACCACCAATTACCGCGCCCCCGATCACGGCACCGCCAGTCCTGACGCCTGCACCGATGCCTTATGCAGCATCGCCACCGGCTCCCAAACGAGAGGGTTGCCTGAGCCGTTTTTGCAACAAGTTGTTTGGAACCGGATACACAACTTCGTACTACCGTGCACCAGTCACTTACTACCGCCCCGTGACCACCATGAATCCTGCGACCGGAACGATGGTGACTGTTCAACAACCTTGCACTTCTTACGAACAGCAAGTCCAGCGGAATCCGTTTACCACGGTGCTACCGGGGAACAACAACACGCCTATCAATAATTGCCAGCCGAGCTGTCCCTGCCCTCCTGGCGTCAACGCATGCAACACAGTCCCAGGCTACAACCAGAGCACGACTTTCGGTCAACCCGCTCCCATCAGCCAAACGCCATATACCGGCATCGGACAGGTGGGTGCCACCGCAACGGGTGATTACCAGGCAATGCCAATCCCCGCGATCCCTCCAGCGGGCACCATGAACACTCAACCGACCACACCGAACCTGAGTCCGCTCACGGGACCACCACCAACATTGGCTCCCCCAACGTCAACATCAGGGTCGGCCGCCAATGACCTTGCTCCCGTGCAACGTCCAATGCTGAACAAGCCTGCAACACCCGAAGCCCCCAAGACCGACAGCCCCGCACCGAGCGGAGAGCCCAAGTCGGCTGACGGAAACGATGCGGCTAAATGGATGCTTCAGCGACCTGCTGATTCCACCGCCATGATCCCAAGCCAAACCTCTCGCCGGAGTCAGCCTGATCCGGTATCGCTCAAGAAAAGCTATGGGGTCGCCGAGCCGATCCAGGCTCCCGCTGACTACGCTCCGCCCTACGGGCCAAATGAAAGCGTGATCCAGCACGGACAGCAAAGCCGTCCCGCCGTGCCTGCTGTTTCTGATCCGTTTTCACCCCCGCCCGCACGCAACCCATTCCCTGCAACAACACCACCACTGCCTAGTGGCGAAGCCGACCTGTCTGACTGGACAGAATCGACAAGTAGTCCTGCACGTCCGATCCGCAGCGTGTCGTACGACAAGCCCAGCAACAACATCGCCAAGCCTTCCAAAGCCAAACGCTCCCGACACACGGTTTGGACAAGCATCGCGGAATAGGTGCGGGCACTTTGGGAACCGACACAAACGAAGCTGATACTCAAAGAAAAGCTCGGCATTGGCATGCGAGCGCAGAGCAATCCAGCCCGCAGTTCACCTGCTTCATGTGGCAGCGTTCGTAAATCAAAGCAGAACGAGGCTATTGATTCTACAACCTCTTTGTTGAAGGTCACCGCCTTCCCCGCAAACTGCAGCTGAATGCAGGATCGTTCCCGACGACCTGCTTGCTGCGTCGCAAGATTTGCTGGTACTGAGCTGCCGTCATTCATGATGGCACCCCGCGTGAACGGTCAACGCTGCCCTTGGCACCATCATTCCAGAGAGGTTCATCATCTCGTGCAGTGGTGCAGCGAATCATGCCGTAGCGAAGCGAACTGGGGCAAGCGCTCGCTTAATGATTTCATGGATGTCCGCTGGTGTTGGCCCGGCGGCAATGCTTCACTGCCGCAGGCGTTCCAAATGGCACTGTGTCGGGTCACCCTGTCCGTTGTCTTGGGATTACCATTCGGCTTGCTCCACCGCGATTTCAGTCACAAAGAAGGAGACACCGCGATGAGCCGGAAAGGATACACCCTTCGCAAGTGATGCTGCATCTGGGAAACTCGCGCACCAAGGGATAGCATCAGGCTTGCTCATCATTGTCATCCGCTTCGTCATTTGCTTCAGGAAATCTCATGGAAAACGCAGCCATCGCGGCAGTCTTCGAGGAAATGGCGGAGTTGCTCGAGTTCCGCGGTGAAAACCCATTTCGCATTCGAGCGTACCGAAATGGTGCGAAAGCCATCCGTGATCTCGACGAATCAGTTGCCTCCATCCTCGCGGACCCGAGTCGAAATCTGGCTAGCATTCCCGGCATTGGCAAGACTCTGCTGGACAAAACAGAAACGCTTGTCGCAACAGGCCAATTGCCACAGCTTGAAAAGCTGAGACAGGAAATCCCAGAGATCGTCATCCAAATGGCAAGAATCCCCGGACTCGGTGCGAAAAAAGCTGCCAAACTGCAACAGGAACTCGGCATCGAATCACTGGGCGATCTGCGCAAGGCTTGTCACGAGGATCGCATCTCCAAGCTGAAAGGTTTCGGCGGCAAAACACAACAAGCAATTCTTGATGGCTTGGCGATTGCCGAAGCAGCAGCTGAACGCATTTATTGGTCCAACGGCGATCAACTTGCCCAATCAATTGGTAAGCACATGAAGGCGTGTGAGACCATCAGCCGAATGGAGTGGGCAGGCAGCTATCGACGTGGCCGAGAAACGGTTGGTGACTTGGACCTGCTGATCGTCGCCGAGGATCGTGACTTGGCAATGGATCATTTTGAAGCCTATGCGGAGCGTTCCAGCACCATCCTGCGCGGCGACACAAAAATCTCGATCAGAGTTGGAAAAGCATTTCAAGTAGACATGCGAGTCGTTGACGAGAATCAATTTGGTGCAGCACTCCAATATTTCACCGGCTCTCAAGCACACAACATCCACACACGCCGACTTGCAAAGGAAAGAGGCCTCAAGATCAATGAGTATGGTGTTTTCTCACAAGAAGATGACCGTCAGGTCGCCGGGGCTACGGAAGAAGATGTCTACGCCTCCATCGGTCTCTCATGGATTGATCCTGAATTGAGAGAAGATCGCAATGAGTTCAAGTGGTCTGCCAACAATAGCCTTCCCGACCTGATTGAACTGACCGACGTATGCGGCGACCTGCACATGCACACCAATGCCACCGATGGTGCCGCAACTCTGCGTGAAATGGCAGACGCTGCCATCGAACGCAACCTTTCCTATATCGCGATCACAGACCACAGCAAACGAGTCTCGATGGCGAGAGGCCTCGACGCCGAGCGCCTGCGTGAGCAATGGAAAATGATTGACGAAGTGCGTCCCGAATACGAGGGGCGACTAACGATTCTGAAAGGCATTGAGTGCGACATCCTCGAAGCTGGAGGAATGGATCTGCCGGACGATTGCCTGGCAGAAGCGGATTGGGTTCTTGCAAGTATTCACTACGGTCAAAAACAACCGCGTGATCAGATCACAGAGCGTTTACTCGGCGCGATTGAAAACCCTTGGGTCACGTGCATCGCGCACCCCACCGGCCGACTGATCAACCGGCGCCCGCCTTATGAGGTGGACATGGAAACCGTCATGCAAGCTGCCAATCGCTGCGGAAAGCTACTGGAACTCAACGCGAACCCGGCAAGACTCGACCTGAACGATATTCACTTGGCTGCAGCAAAACGCCTGAAAATTCCTGTCGTGATTAGCACGGACGCCCACTCAATCGAAGGACTCGATGTGATGCGATATGGCATCAAACAGGCACGCCGCGGTGGCTTGAGTTGCCAAGATGTGGGTAACGCGCGACCGTGGACTGAATTGCAACAACTCTTCAAACGCGGTTGATCGAGGGTGTATGGATAGTAGCCTCGCTCTCATCGCAAAACGCAATTGAACTCTATCTAACGTTTCGCTGTTGACTGATTAACGCGCCCACGACGCACCACGCCAAACGCACACAGCAGAAGGGCGAAGACAACCAAAACTGGCAACACATGCTCGGGGGTCGCCAGATAATGAGTTGCTCCCTCCTCACCATGCCCAGGATGAGCCGACAAAGGTGAAACCAAAAGGGTCGTGCAGAACAAACCCGCAAAAGCTCGAAGATAACGCTTCACCGAAGACACCGAATTCAAGAGGATGATGGTTGGGCCAATTTGCGGCAAATGAATTCCGCGAAATCATCTGCTGCCCGATGCTATCTTCTACGCTCCCAACGACAACTTGTCGAGGTGCTTCAAAATGAAAGCCTCACGACAGGGCTGGGAGGTCGAAACGCTCGCCTACCCTGTTGCATTCAGACTGATACCCCTAGCCGGAAATATGGGCAAAAGACGGTGGACACAGTTGCTGTCAGGCACAGTATTTTCTGGATAGATTATTTTCAGAACACAGTGATTTCACCAAAACCGATGAAAGAAACCGGTTGGTACAAGAGGCGGAGTGCTCAGCCTCATGACTGGCTTTCAGATTGCGTGCTGGCTTTCAGATTGCGTGCTGGCTATTGAAAATGTTCCCGACGCTAAAAACTTCTCGCGTTACGTGCACGGGAATGTACCCGCCTCAGGCTCGCGGACGACGATCAAGTTTTTGATCTGATGATCTGGACAGACAACACGTGCAACTTCCTGCGCGGTCTGTTTGAGAAAATAAGTCGACACTTGACCTGCCAAAAGCACGATCTCGCGATCGACGCGCACCTGCAGGTTACGCAGACCACAATGCCCACTGCTCGCCAAGTGCTGACGAACAGCCTGCTCTGCTTGTGCATCACAAGACTCGCCAGCAGCGGCGCGTTTGATTTCTGATTCCTTCAACATCGCATTCACCTCATCCTTTTCATGAACGGCTGACATCCATCGACATATCTTCGCAATCTCTGCGTTCGCAGCAAGTTAAAAATGCCGAATCAAAAACAGATACCGGGGATTCCAGTCAGACAAATGCAAGCAATCACTAAGCCCGACGCGTGATGCTTTGACGCGGGTGTTGGACAACTCTAACGCGGAACAGTGTGGCGGCCGCCTAAGCGCCTTGCCCCATGCCGCCCAGCCTTCCTGCATCACTGCTGAATTACCAACAAAACCCACCTGTTGGGGCACGTGGACCATCCCCACTTGGTGCTAGTCCGACGCCGCCCGCATCTCTGTGCCATTTGCAAGAAAATGCTTTCCATCTGTCAGGGATTTTCCACAGACGACATAGGGACGACAAAAGAACATCAAAACGCTCAAAGAGCTTGAGACCCTTCCAACTCGACTATCCGTGCACGAACCTGTTCAAGCAAGTTGTCAGCTTTGACAAATTTGGGAATAAGGTGCTCTGTATCTGCTCGAATACGAAGCAGGCAAATAAGGCACGCATCGACGAGATCGTGATCATCATCCCGCAGCGCCAAGGCAAGCCTTGGCATGATGCGTGGAGCAAGGACAGCCAGCTTTTCCCCTTGGCTACCAATCAGTTCAAGAATGGGCGAGGGATCACCTGCAAAGTAGTCCAGCAACTTCGCCAATTTGCGACGATAACCATCCAAGGGCAGCTTCAATTCTGCCGCAGCTTGCATGGCAGCCACAGTAATCCGCGGCTTGCTTTTTCTGCACAAATCTAAAACACGGTTTTCAAGTTCAGGTGAAAGCGTTCGCGCCTTGCCCAAAACCCGCACAGCCACGGGGACCACATCTGGGTCGCCAACGCGTGAGGCATGGATGGCAGCCTCAACCGCACGAGGCGAAAGCCCATTGAGTTTTGCAAGTGCATAACCTGAGGCAAGCGCGTAAGCAGGGTCCGCACCCATGAACCACGTTGCGAGCTGGCTCATATCTGCCTGAGTCGAAGGAATGGTATCCGAATCAAACAGCAAACAATGGCCTGCCTTCTCATGGCGTTCAAAAAACTCCCAAGCTAGCTGGGCAGTCTCTCGTGAATCCAGTCGGAGTGTGCTTAACCATGCAGGTTTCACTTCATTGCGGCAACGAGCAAATAATGCCAGCGCGTAGCCAATCTCGACAGTGCTGTAATACCCAGATCTTGAAATCGACCAACCAGACCAACCAGCCTGCGACCACTGTTTATCGTAAAGGCATGCTTCGCTGCCCAAGACACCAAAACCACAACAAATGGGCATCAGGTCCGAAGTGCGAGCCGACCGAT
>JBPCVE010000232.1:0-3354 GCA_051010795.1 Rubripirellula sp. | reverse complement strand
TCTGTTACATCTTCTCTCCAATCTATCCTCCAGCCTTTTCAAACATGAGGATTTCGATGAGCTACAAATTTGTCCTGGTCAACTCCGACAGCGGAATTCCCGAACAAAGTTGGGTCCTACCCACCCCGATCGTCGTGGGTCGTTGCCCGACAGCCGATATCACCCTGGACGATGCATCAATCAGTCGCCGGCATTGCCAATTCTTGATTGATCCCTACGGAGCGCTGCTCGTTCGCGACCTTGGCTCAACCAATGGTGTGTACGTCGACGGCCGAAAGGTCGACAAGGCCACACTTTCGATGGGAGCAGAGGTTCGGATCGGCGTGCTTACCGTGCGTGTTGATCTGACCGATGATGAGATGGATGAAATTTCACAGGAAAAATCGGGGGCGGTCTACGACTTGGTAGACACTGAGCGAGTTCAAATCGTCCAGCCCGAAGAAGAGCGTTACGAGATCGGCTAGAGATTCGCAGTTTGGCTGACCGCAACACGAAGTGTTGCTGTGAAAACTGAACTGAGAAATACAGCGTCAAACCATCTACCTGAGCAACAAAAAAAGTCCGACGAGTAGTACTCGCCGGACTTTTCTATGAGTTGCGTTGCAGCATGAGTTGCAAGCGTCTATGAACAACCTCGCCTGGGGCGGGCTGCCTTGTCTCTACTCCGCTACCAGTGCGGGGGACGCAATGTTACTGCCTCCGCCATCATTGATCGCTGCTCCTGCAGCCGCCGCGGCCAGAATGGCTGCCGCAGCACCACCGCCGCCACCGCCGCCACCGCCGCCGCCAACGCCAGCAGCGATTGGGCTTCGGGTGGGCTCAGCTGGGGGCTCGTCTGACTCACCCAAGGTGTTCGGTGCGACCTGCAAACTCAGGCCTCCAGTTCCCCCGTTCTGCAGAGGCAGCCGAGACACAAACCGAGTGTCGCCACTTGCAACAGCATTTGCTTGTCCGTCATCTGCAGCCCGAGCCTCAATTCCGACTACCGCGACGCCCGACTTTCCTCGAGCAACGAATGCGTAAATCCCAGCATCCAACCCTGAAATTTCGAATTGACCGTTCTTCCCAGTCACACCGGTTGCGACGCGAACGCCATCCTGCAGCAACGTAATCTCTTCCCCGACGGCGGGCACAAAATCGCTACCAGCCTGATGCAACACACCAGACAACTTCCCGTCGGTCAGTGTGACAACGGAAGACGAAGGAACGATGCCGCTCTGTACGACGCCCAAACCCTCCGGAGCGACCTTGACGTCGTCAAGTGTGAGCTCGCCCTTGACATGCTTTGCCATGCGATTGACGGCCGTTTCTTCGATGAACGCGCAGGACACGGTCGCACGCTCGGGGTAGGTGTGCGCGTCAACATCGTTTTCGGCGGCCACTTGTAAGGCATAGAAAGCAAAGAGTCCTGGAGCCTTCACCATAAGTGAATAAGCACCTGGCTTGACGTCAGTGACGGTGAAGCGTCCCAAACGGTTCGTCTCGCCCTCTCCAACCCAGCCATCTTTGCCCCGCAGAACTACTACCGCGTCGTCGACAACGACAGCAGCACCACCGAGTACGGGAGCAAGAATGTCACCCTTCAGCACACCGGCCGTTCTAGGCTTGACCCACTGCACTACTGACAACGCCGCATCGTCACCGGCTACTTTTTGGGGCAATACTTCCTGAGCGTGTGTTTGCGTTTGAAGACCAGTGCAAAGCAGCACTAACAGGACCAGTGAGCAAGAAATCCGTCTGTTCATGATGCCAACCGAGCTTGGAGCCACCCTCGAACACAAAACGTGCGGGGCAATGGAAAATGTCTAACTTCACCCTAGATTACCCAGACTGCATCATTGAATCAATGCTTTCAGCCGGAATATCCGTTGTTTCCCTACCAAGAAGGGCTGCCCAAGACTAACCACCCAAAAGAGGTGTAAACGACAGTTCTACAACTGATCAGGCTAGGCCGGCACGGTATGAGCTGACCTACCAGGCAGGAGCACCAAACGATGACCATTCGTACACGCCCAGTATCACCTCAGCAATAAACGCCACCTTCGGGGGCCCGACTCGCATGCAGGAGTGCGAGAGAATCTCGGAAGTCAGCTACCCACCAGCCTCACCATCCGCCGCAACAGCGGTCACAGACAGTAGGATCAGGAGAAACAAGACAGCCCCAGATGCCCCACCCAACATTCCGCCCGCCAGCAAATGAGATCGCAAGTCCGGCTCAACTTGCACAGCAGCACTCGCCGGCACTAACAATTCACAGCTGATCCCTGAACCGCCTCCCAGCAGCTTAATGCTCTCGATTTGCTTAATCATTGCACTTCGCATTTTTTGCTGCTGCAGTATCTCCAACTCGCCACTCTCGCGTTGCCGAAGTGCTTTGTCTTGAGACGCAACAGTTGTCGACAGCTCTTCCAACTCAGGGTCAAGCCGCTCAATCTCTTCGGAAACCGCCCGGATTTCAGATCGCACCGCCTTCAGTAAAGCGACTAACGACATCCCCTCGGTCCGCGATTCGCCGCCTGAGCCTTCGCCGTTTGCTGCAGGTGCCCCCTCCGTCTCAGCATTTGTTTCGGGGAGGACAATCCCAACACCGCCTGGCTCGGGAGGCAGATTAGCCAGTTGTGCTCGAACCCGCCCAATCTGTCCGCGGAGGTGCGAAACGGCTGGGTGATTGGGACCGTATTTCTTCTCAATCAATGCATCAAGTTTTTCCTGCATTGGAGCCACTTCACGCTCCACCTTTTCGATCAGATTATTCCGCATTTCAAGCCAAAGGCGATACTCCTCAGCTGCCTTTGACGACTCAACAGCCTCGGTTTGCGTGACACCAGAATCCTGAGCTTGCGATCGACTCGCGAGCTTGGGCTGTGGGGGTGGGGCCCCAAGAGTTTGCAGTACCAATCGCTTGTCAGCTCCCTCAGCCAACAATGCCTCAGCTCGAACAATATTCTGCTTCAAGCCATCCCGCTTTAGTTGCAGTCGTTCGAACTGGTCGACGATTGCATTGAGGCGAACCGCAGCCGGAGACACGACTTCTCCATCGCGAAGCATCGCGCCCGCAACGTCCGGGAGCTCCCCCAACCTGTTATCCAAGTCTTGGATTTTTGCATCGATCTCTACCCGGCCCGAAGTCATAAGAGCCAACAAGCTGACTTGCTTTTCTTCCAGAGTACCGTTGTCAAACTTCTCGACAGCTGATGCCGCAACAGCCTGCACAACTTTCTCGCTGGTGCTTGGCAACCGTGAACGGAATGCGATTCGATAAACACCACCTAGTGAACTTTCGCCGGACTTCTCTACCCGCATATGCCCATCGTTCACCCATGCACGAACAAATGCTTCTGGACTCTGATCACG
>JBPCVE010000231.1:0-6377 GCA_051010795.1 Rubripirellula sp. | reverse complement strand
GTGTTGGACGATCATCGCTCACGCGTGCAGGGGCGTTCCCGACAACCTTCATGCGTTGCGAAAATGCTCTAGCAGCAAAGGTAGTGACCCCAAACTGAGCCGCTAAGCGGGTGCAAAGCTCTTCTCGAATAGCACGATCACCCCCAACCAATGCCAACGAGGGCGTTCCTTGGTCGATATGCTTCGCGAGACGCTCCAATGTCCAACCGAAGCGTGGATCCCTGTAATGAGCAGCAACATCGCAGGCAGGCTGCAAAACAAATTGACGTGCTGTGTAGCGTGGGTGGGGAACGATCAAACCGGTGCCACCACCGACCAATTCGCCATGCAGCACCACGTCCAAGTCGATCGCTCGTGCCCCCCACCGCTGCCGCCGCTTCCGCCCCAAATCCGTCTCGATCGCTTGCAAGCAGCCCAAGATTTCTCTTGCCGAAGCTTCCGTGTCGAACGCCGCAACCGCATTTAAAAATGGCTCTTGCCCGGTAGGTCCGCCAATGGGTGGAGTTTCAAACAGACGACTTGCCTGTAATCCATTGACAATCGGAAGGCGAGCCACGGCCTTTGCAGCATCAGCAATCAAAGCGTGCCGGTCGCCCAGATTGCTACCGAAACTGATCAAACATTGGGACTTCACGATGCCTATTCACCTGCGTTTACGAAACCGTGGCCGTCCATGACTGGGCTCAAGAACGTCAAAGCATAGACGATGCGGCCGGAAAACCTTGCAGCGATGCTAGTTCCCATGGCGGAAGACAGGTAATTACTTCATCACCCGTACCATGTACTGCCTGCCGCAGATCGTCCGCACTCAGTCATATCATCCCCATTAATTTACGCAGGTGATTGATCGCCGACCAGAGATTAAACACAGGCCCATTGCGTTGCCTTATCGGTACTATTGCCCGCAGAGGTGTGCGTTCACTGTGTTTTGTGCAAGAATCGAGTACTGCGTGCCCGTCTTGAACTTTCTCAAAGAGTCGACAACTTCGTTGCCTGCCAGAACAGCACACCTATGCCCTCAGAAGATCAAGAAAACGCTGAACAGACTCCGGATCAGGTATTTCTATCCGCTGCTTTATTTGAGCTCGCCCTCGCCGCTCTGGCACTTTTCTTGGGCTGGGCAATTGGTCCATCCGCACGAGAAACGATCCCTGAGTTTGCCGTTGACGAGCTTTGGCCCATCCTGCGCAGCGTCTTACTGGGCTGCGTTGCCGCTGGCCCGATCCTTCTGTTGGTCGAAATCATCCGTCGCATTCCGTGGGAACCGATTCGAGCACTTGAGCGTCTGACGGATGACGGGATGCTTCGAAGCTTGCTGCAATTACGCCCACCCGAGCTGATCATGATTAGTTTGTGCGCTGGAATTGGCGAGGAACTTCTCTTTCGAGGCTGGCTAATGTACTGGCTCGCAGATCTGATTGGACTTGCAGATTTTTCGGGCGGTGCCACTTCTTCGCTAACGGTTGGAATCGCATTGGTCGCATCATCTTTGGTGTTCGGCCTTTTCCATCCCATCACCAAACTTTACATCTTTCTGGCTGCCTTGATGGGCCTCTACTTTGGAGGCTTGGTGCTCTACACAGGAAATCTCTTGGTCCCAATTGCCGCACATGCAACCTATGACGCGGTGCAACTGATCCTCACTGCTCGTAACGACCGCCGTGAATTGACCGAGGCGGCATAGCATGCCAAAAGGGCCGCAACATCGAAATCTCTGCCGAACGCAGAGTCCTTGCTGAGAGGACACAACTCAAACTGGGGCAACGTAACTGCAACAATACGAAAATGTTCGTTATCTCCCAATGAAATATCAAGTATCATGGGGGGGAGTGAATCACAGAGCAATCAAGCAACTCAGTGATTCAGGTTTTCGTCGCGGTTACAGCAATCCGTCCTAGCGAAAATCATTTCCTGCCCGCCTTCAAATCCCATCTCAGGTCTCTCGATGCTGAGCATGCATTTGCAATCTGCTATGACCCGCATTCACGCCGCACCACCGCCAGTGAGTGAAAGTACCTGCATCGCCAAGATGCGGACTCACCAAAGACACAGGTGTGGGCTTCATATTTTTTCCCTAGCAAGCTTTGTTGCGCTGCAGATGGCGTCAGCGGCTTTTGGAGCAAACGATGCGGACAAGCTGCGTTTTTTTGAAACCAAAGTGCGTCCACTGCTGGCGGCCGAATGTTTTGAGTGCCACTCAGCTGATAAAGCGGAAGGAGGCTTAAGACTTGATACTGCCACGACCACCCGAGCAGGAGGTGATAGTGGGCCAGTCGTTGTGCCAGGCAACCCAGAACAAAGCCAGTTGGTCAATGCAATCCGGTACGAGGATCTTGAGATGCCTCCCAAAGCTCCATTGACGGCACCGCAGCAGGAAATACTGATCAAGTGGATTCGTGACGGCGCGGTATGGCCCGAGGAAAGCTTGCCAATGAGCAGTGAAAAAGCAGAGTCAGAAAAATCATGGTGGGCAGCTCAGCCGCTGGCAACTGGCACCGTACCCAATGCGGTTGAAGAACTCAGGTCCCGCAATCCTATCGACCGCTATGTGGACAGAGCGTTGAACGAAGTTGGCTTGAGGCGTGCAGATGCAGCAGACCGTCGCATTCTGATCCGCCGGCTGTCGTTGGACTTACTAGGCCTACCTCCTGCACCTGAACAGATCAAAGAATTCGTTGAGGACGTGCACCCCGATGCCTATGGCCGACTCATTGATCGCATGTTCGCCGACCCGGCTTACGGCGAGCGAATGGCACGCCGATGGCTTGATCTCGTTCGCTTCGCGGAATCTGACGGATGGCGTGCTGATGCGTTTCGCCCCCAAGCATGGCGTTATCGGCAATTTGTTTCCGACGCCTTCAACGATGGCATGACCTACGACGACTTTGTTGCCTTGCAACTTGCTGGGGATGAGATAGCCCCCCATGACAAAACCGCGTTAGCTGCGGTTGGCTTGCTGCGACTTGGCATCTACGAGTTCAACCAACGTGACGCCGAGGGGCAATGGCAGAACATCGTGGATGAGATCACTGACGTGACCGCGGACATTTTCATGGCCACAGGACTGGCTTGCGCAAAATGCCACGATCACAAATTTGATCCCATTCCACGCGGTGACTACTTTCGTTTCCGCAGCGTCTTCGAACCCATGCTGTTTGTCGATCAGAAACCTACACGCAAGATAAAGACGGGTGAACAAGAACGTGTTCAAATGCTCCTGAATGAACTTACCGAGGTGGAAGCTGATGACATAAAGTCTCTTGCTGACGGTGCCATTGACCGCTTCCCACTCAATGTGCAGGAGATGTTCCGAAAGCCATCCAGCCAGCGAACGACCTACGAACACCAAATTGCCTACCTTGTTCAACGGCAGGTAGTTGACGAAGGAATCACGACTGCGAAAGTCACGAAAGCAATCGGGAAAGAACGGAACGAAAAACGCAACAGCATTCTGAAGCAACTATCAGAACTCAATGCCAACCCCTACGAAGTGGCTGAGCTGATCACTGTCGCTGACGCCGATGGCATGATTCGCCCAACACGCTTACCAGGACGCACCAAGGGCAATTCTTTTCAACCTGGTGCCCCAACCGTTTTGGGGGGACAGTCGTTCTCAGAACAAAGAGAATCTCCTACGAAATCAAGTGGACGGCGAACAGCTTTAGCAGCATGGATCACGTCTCCACAAAACCCGATCTCAGCCCGAGTATTTGCGAATAGGATTTGGCAATATCACTTTGGAACCGGGCTGGTAGAAAGCCCAAACGATTTCGGACTGCTGGGTCTCCCACCCTCTCATCCGGAACTGCTTGATTACTTAGCAAAATCACTCATCGATTCGAACTGGAACATTCAGCAACTACAAAGGGAAATTGTTAGTAGCAAGACATATCAGCAGGCAACGCAGCACGCCCAGCATGCCAAGGCGATGGAAATTGATCCCGACAACCGATTGCACTGGCACCGCACCATCCAACGACTTGATGCTGAACAATATCGCGATGCACTGCTAATCGCCATGGGAGCATTGCAAAGGCAATATGGCGGCCCAAGCGTCGCAGGTACTCCGGGACGCAGATCGATTTATCTGCAACGCAAACGGAACTCGTCCGATGAAATGCTAAATGCTCTCGACGCACCCAGCGGCTTGGTGGGAACAGCCAAACGGGATGTCACGACCACAGCTCCCCAAGCACTGATGATGATGAATAGCTCGCGTGTTGTCGGCGCGGCAAAGAGCTTTTCAAATAATGTCCGAAGCAAGGTTGCTCATCTCGAAAAATCAAAACGTGGCTCCGCTTTTGTAAACCATGCGGTCGAGATCATCAGCGGGATGCCCGCGGACCAGCAAACCATTGACCTCCTCGCGCCTCTTGCTGCCAGCGGCCAGGAAGGTGAAACAGATGTCTGCCACATCCTGATCAACAGTAACTCATTCCTGTTCATTGAATAAGTCGCGGCCAGATTCCCCCACACACCGGCACTAACAGATGCACCACCCACCTTCGAAACTATGCCAAAGAGCGAACGTGCCGCATATACAGCCCGTGGTGAATCGTCGACAGATGTTGTCGCAGGCGGGTGCCGGTTTTGGTGCGTTGGCATTGAATGGAATGCTAACCCAGGCAGAAACTCTTAAGACTGGCCTGGCAACGCAAGGCTGCCACCATCCTGCCAGTGCAAAGAGTGTCATCTTCCTCTTCATGGAAGGTGGTCCCAGTCAATTGGATACATTCGATCGCAAACCTTTGCTTAATGAGCTGGCGGGACAGTCGCTGCCCGCATCATTTCGCGAACCGATCACAGCCATGGGTGAAAAGGGATCACCGCTACTGGAATGCAAACGCAAGTGGAACCGGTACGGTGAAAGCGGCTTGGAAATCAGTGACTGGTTTCCACACGTTGCGCAACATGCGGACGAATTAGCGATTTTGCGATCGTGCTACGGTGAAGGGATCAACCATTCCGGCGGATGTAACCTGATGAACACGGGCAGCATCATTGCAGGGCGCCCTTCGTTGGGCTCATGGGTGACCTACGGCCTCGGAAGTGAAACGGAAGAACTGCCTGCGTTTGTGGTGATGAAAGACCAGAAAAAACCTGGTACCAATGGCGTCAGAAGCTGGGGGCCAGGTTTTCTACCATCAACCTTCCAGGGGACGCCCGTGGGTGATGGCCCCACTGACGAGGCAATCGCCAACCTGACTTTACCAGCAGGGATCGATGAACCAAGACAACGTCAGAAGCTGGATCTGATTCGAAAAATCAATAAGATGCATGCCGCACGCTTGCCCGATGTTTCAACTCTTGATGCACGCATACGCTCGTATGAACTTGCCTACCGTATGCAAAGCGCCGCCCCGGAAGCGGTGGACCTGACACGCGAAACTGCCGCAACTCGTGAGCTGTACGGTTTGGACGACAAGCCAACAGCAAACTTTGGGGAGATTTGCCTGCTAGCACGACGCATGGTCGAACGCGGCGTTCGTTTCATACAACTATTCAGCGGGACCGGCAGTGGATGGGACGCGCACTCAGGCATTGAATCCAACCATACCAAGTACTGCGGCAGCGTCGACAAGCCGATTGCCGGACTGTTAACCGACCTGCGACGGCGTGGACTACTTGATCAAACCCTCGTCGTCTGGGGTGGTGAGTTTGGACGTACGCCCATGAGTGAAAAAGGAACAGGCCGAGACCATAATCCGACCGGATTTACAATGTGGATGGCGGGTGGCGGTGTCAACGGTGGTCAAGTCATAGGAGCCACTGATGAACTTGGACTCTACGCTACAGAAAACCGCGCCCATGTGCATGACATCCATGCCAGCATTCTACACTTACTCGGACTTGATCGCCTTGAGCTTTCCTACAACCACCAAGGCCGACTCGAACGACCGACCGTCAACGAAGGAAAAATGATTCGGCAACTTATCAGCTAACCTGATTGGATATGCCCCAACGCACAACTCAGTTCGGTAATTCCGCCCGAGAGATGTAGGCAGAAGACTTCATTACTGTGGCACAACAACTTTCGTGGTGGAACGGTGGAACCGACATGCGGGTTGACTGGACGCAGGGAAGGGCCCCGGCGACCTACACCAAGGAGTTTGTTGCCGAAACAGCCTGTTCCCCATAGGAACCGCTTCAATTTTTGCAAATCAAAGTGAAGTTGGCTGCACGACTTTCTCAGTTGCCCGCGGCAGCCTATCGCCTTTGGGGGCTTGAGTCACTCTTGGTATCTGCTTGCCTCTCAAGCCAGTGTCAGAAACCGGCAACTGCTCGACGGCAGTAGCAGGCCCAGCAGGCACTTCTTTCAACGGCTTATTCTTTGGCAACTGCGGTGCCGGCGGTTCGGGCACCGAATCAGTCGGGAC
>JBPCVE010000230.1:0-3808 GCA_051010795.1 Rubripirellula sp. | reverse complement strand
GATGCTCCAATTGCCCCACTGTCTCAATTTCCTTCAGGAAATTTTCGTAAAACAAAGGACTATCTTGCTGGTTTCGTCGGATCACCTTGACAGCGACCTCGCGTTTTAATCGCGAGTGGGTAGCCTTATAAACTTCACCCATTCCACCCGGTGCAATCATGCCCTGGAGCTCATATTGCCCGACCGTGCACGGGGTCGAGAACAAAGCAGTCTGTTTGGCCAGCTCGTAAGATTGTGGTGTCAGCCAACAATCGGAGTTCATTACTTTCAGCAGTATTTCTTCTTGAAGCATGACTCCCGCTGCATCCACATCCTCAACCGTCAGTTGTGCAAGCCGACATTCCAGCGACTCATTCTGCTGCGTGATTTCTGCAAGCAGACTACTGCACCGATCACATGCGTCCACATGCGCGCGGACCTCTTCCGAGCGTCGATGCAACACCCCTGTTGCCATCCGCGTCAAATCAGTTTGGTTGGGGCACGCCAAGTTTTCCATTTTTCCAAATGGCCGAAAATGTGTTTAAAAAAGTGAATTCCCTCTGTTTTCACTAATCGCAGAGACGTAACACCATCCATGTCACGGATCAGAAATGCCAATTTGCATCCTCTGACTAAAATTCGGACTGACTGGCTGAGTCGACAAACATTTTCCGAAGACGCCCAATAACACGGGCTTTTGCGACCCTGACCGCTGCAGAGCTCACATCAAACTGTTTGGCTATCTCAGCGGTCGGCACCTGCTCAACGGTACTGAGCCAAAACATCTGCCACGTGCGTTCGGCAGTGGATTCACGGATCAAATGAAGAGCTCTTGCCTCCAGCTCTTTTAAAGCAACCTCCTCAGCAACGAGCTCTGCCGGATCCCGCTCCTCGCGCGCCTCGATTCCTGATAAAAGCTCAGGGGGCGCTGTTTTATCACCAGCTGAATTTCGAAAATAGTCAGCGATACGTCGATTGACGATGGTCCGCAACCAACCACGGAAACTACCAGCTTCAAACTTATGACGTCGAAACTCACCAATCCCCAAGAAAATCGACTTCAAACACTCCTGAAGAATATCTTCCCTTGCAGAGACCGGCACTTGCTTGCGAGAAATCCAGAATCGCAACAGCGGTGAATAAACGAGCACAAAACTTTTCCAACGAGTCGCTGATGGCGCCTGCAACTCAAGAATCATGCTTGAACGAGTTGACCATTGCGAACCGTTATTGATCGCCGACAGCCCAATCTTTGCACCACTTTCCAGCTCGTTAGTTGATTCCATCACCTACTGTGCCCACAAGTCATCCAATCAAGTGCTGCCTCTGCTTACGACGTGCAAAGGGTTCAAGCACTCGGCCCCAACTTGAAACGCTTCGACGGCAGAATCGTAAAATCTACTCTGCTAGGATCCGCTGAGCAGATCGAACTCGAGGTTCTACAGCATGAGACTGCGAAACGTCTTCGCGCCTTGAGTATATCACAAGTGAAACCGAATTTACAGGAACAGAATCGACCATCTACTTGATGCTGGAAATCCAATCGATTCTCCGCCTCTCATTGGTCAGCATCCACGATATAGGGAGTCATTTGTGCACGCAAATTCACCAACAATTTTCGAAATTCCGATTTTCCAGCTAGATTTTTCCATTCACGTGGGTCAGCAGACAGGTCATACAATTCTTCCGAACCGTCCGAGTAACGAATGAATCGCCAACGGTCCGTTCTCAATGAGCCATTGCCCGGCCCGAACATCGTCACGGAAGTTCGGTTGGTGGCCTGGTCTGGCTTCCGCAGTAATGGCACAAGAGAATTGCCATCGAGATCATGTGGTGGTACTTTCAACTCACACAATTCAATCAAGGTTGGATACAGATCAATGAGATTGACTGGTTGATCACAACGCGTTCCCGCCGCCGCAAGATTCGCTTGCGCATTACGAGGAGGCACCATGATCAGCGGTACGCGAGTGGACCGTTCCCACCCAGTCCATTTGCCCCAGTGCTGTTTTTCTCCAAGATGCCAACCGTGATCAGACCACAGAACAATCCAGGTATTGTGTGCCATCAACGATTCATCAAGCGCAGCCAGTAAGCGACCAATCTCATGATCAACATAACTGACACACGCCAGATAGCCCTCGACCGCACCACGCCACTGCTCAAAGCGTAACACGGTCTGATGACTGCCAGATGTGACAGGTTCGACTGCCCATCGTCGTCCAGTAGCCTCAAGATCATCCAAATCATCTTGCAACACAGTGGGCAAGACTGCGGGATTGTTCACGAACCGCTCGAAGAAACGTTTTGGGGCCCACAAAGGCTGATGCGGTCGGTAATACCCCACTGCAAGAAAAAGTGGTTCAGTGGATGCATCCTGCAGTTGCTTGATTGCCCAGTTGGTAATTTGGGTGTCACCAAAATCCGCGTCTGGAACATCGAAAGGTCCCCAATCAAATGATTCGCCCTTGGGATGATCTGGTGTTCTGTCAGAAGGCATTCGATTTAGCGGAAGGACATACTGCTGGTCTCGCAACCGTACCACATGACGCGGGTTATCGCTCCGCTTGCTAGGCAACTCAGTGGAGGTGTATTCAACCACCTCAGACGACAATGGGCTCCAGCGTTGGTGCACATTGAAAAACTCTTGGAAGCAAGTTTTATTGGGTCCCAACTTGCCAGTACCCAGCGTTCTATATCCAGAGCGACGAAAGGAGTCGGGCAGCAGAAATGGATCACGTCTTAGACGTGTCAGTTTCGGCCCATCATTCGACCAGACGCCAGTGTTCTGCGGCATTTGACCTGTAAACAAAGAAGCACGCGAGGGCGTGCACGCAGGTGCTGCACAATGAGCATTAGCAAACAACATGCCTCTGCGAGCAAGCTCATCGATGTGTGGGGTTTCAGCCTGTGGATGCCCCCCAAGACACCCCACCCAGTCATTCAAATCATCGACGGCAATGAACAACACATTCGGCCGGTCACTGGCTTTGACTTGGGCACAGCTTGCCAACGAGATCGCAAACACCAAGAAAGCGAAGGGCTTCAGCAACATAGAAAACTCCGAATAACAAAAAGCTGAAGACAAAACACACCGTATGCGTTTCACTATACCAAAATGACTTGATCGGCAAGAAAGCCCCGAAGAGTGGCAGACACCAGATCAGCAAACTGATGCAGCATGACAAATATCCCGTCAGCGGAATCCCTGCAAACATGTCCCGCACCCAAGACAACAAACACACACCCGGAAAGAAGGTGCCCCTGATCAGGAATAACCTGCCTCGGCTGAACGCGTTCCGCATGCGACTATCCAGCAGGACTAAGCCCCACCCGCTCGGGTCGACTATAATTTAGAACAGAGAAATTTAAAAACACCGGTTCTGCACCAGGAGTGTCTCGCTCCACCTAGGACTGATTACAGCAGTGATGCTCAAACATCCACGCCAGCCACTCGTTCAATGACCTTACGCTTCCTTCATCACCCGCTCGCAAGCATCGTGTTGTTGCTTTCCGCCCTCCCGTTTGTTTTGGCCGAGCAGGGAATGGCTCAGCAACTCGCTTCGGGACAGTGGAAGCGAAACGGACTGGTAAGTGAACGTTTCACTATCAACGGAACTGGCGGACGCAACAACCCACTCCGAAAATCACTCCAGTCACCCTTTGACGGCAGCGAGCTATTTGTTCGATTCAATCTCCGCTACCACTCAGAGAGCCTTGATTCACCACCCGAGACAAGTGGTGAGTTCTTCGTTCTGTGGCTTGATGAACACGAGGGCAACGACGGGAGTCCACATGCAGCAAACATTCCCAATCTCGGCATCCACGT
>JBPCVE010000229.1:0-18566 GCA_051010795.1 Rubripirellula sp. | reverse complement strand
GAAATCCCGTGTTCGTCAAGTTTTCGCTTCACAAACCGGTCGATGGGGCCTGTTCCCCACGTACTGTCGGCCGCAGGCGGAAAAGATGGAGGTTCCAAGGATGTGAATGCCCAGAATGTTTCATAGTTGCCCCCTTCCTCGATCCATGCTTTAAATAATTTTTGTTCCTCTGGACTGATGGGCTTTTTGTGAGCGTCGGGTGGTGGCATCACCACATCTGGGTCAGTTGATGTGATTCGTTTGTAGAGTTCACTACCGGCAACATCATTTGGGGTGAGTGCATTGAGGGCACCCTCGTCACCGTCACGTCGGTCAAGTCTCAATCCTGCTTTGCGGTCTTGTTCGTCCGGCCCATGGCAATGAAAGCAGCGATCCGACAAAAGGGGACGGATATCTCGATTGAAACTGACCGTCGTCTTCTGGGCAAAGCCTGGCTTGGCCATGCAAGCATGGGTCACCAAAATCAGAAACACACAGGGCAGAATCGCCTGGGTGTGCGGCAGAATACCCACCAGTTTGTATCGGTGATTTTCGTGTCGGATTGTCATGGAATAGCATCTCAGGAAGTCGGAGTGTCGTCCTTCGATTCTAACCAGTAATAGCGTAAGCGGTGAGTTTGCTAGTGACGTTATTGAGCGTTGAGTAGCAGGTTGAGTGCTCAAAGATTTATCAGAGCAGGACAGAGCACAGTTCAAAGTTGCTTTCGTTTCGAACAAAAAAAGCAAAAAATGATGCAAGTGATGAAAAGCGGGTTTCTTCAACCGGGAACTTTTCAATGCATTGTTGAATGGAGGTGACGAATTGCCGCAGTTGTCGGCTCGGAAATCAGTGGCAGATTGCGTTACTGATTGACTTGCGGAATCACGAAAGTAGAAAATTACGATTCTTGGGTGGTCACAGACGAAATGCCAAAGCAGTGCAGGTCAGTGTGTGTCACCCACTTTGGGACTTTCTCTTGCTCGAAACAGAGATTCCACGAGCGTGGTGTTTGCGAACTTCGATGTTCGGTCTAGGCACCGGGTGCTTCCCAGTCAAGTTCGTGGGGCATCACCTGTTGCTGGATCGAAAGGGCGGCGGCCAGGCCAGCGGCTTCACCCATGGGGACGGCGTTTCCAGTGACTCGATAGCTGGAATGAGCGATGAAATCTCCGCTGATGCATCGTCCTGCCATTAACAGACCGTCAACATCCGCAGCTACCAATGCAGGATAGGGAATGTCATAGGGTTTCATGCCACCTGTCTTAAAATCACGATTGATTTCTTTGTTGCCGGTGTTGTCAAGAGCATGCACATCAATGGCGAAGGTTGCTTTGCAAACGGCCTGCTTGTGGCTCAAACCATTGGCAAGGTCGGCAGCCGTCAGGGTGTATCGACCGAGGACGCGACGACCTTCGCGGATGCCAATTTGTTCGGCTGTTGCGACCACAGCGAGGTTTTTCCAAGGTCCACCAATGCTTCTTAGTCCGGCAACGATCTCATGAATTTCGCGTCTCGCTCGGAGTGTCGCTGCTGTGATTGCATCTGCATCAAAGGCGCTAACACCGTACTCGTGATTGGTCATCAACGAAAACACGTTGCTGTGCAGATGCCTTAATGTCGGTGCCCGATAGGAGGGATCGATTCCGTGTTTCTCCATTAGTTCAAGCAAGCGTTTTTTTGCTGATGATCCGGTTTCCCGAATCCACGGTCGCACCTGATCCGGGTCAAGACCCGTTAGCAGTGCGAGCATCGACATGGGCTGGCACGTGCATTCTGAACCAGTTCCCACTTCGAATTGGCAGCCTGCATGTGCTGCCAGGTCTCCATCACCACTGCAGTCGATGAAGCGTTCCGCTTGCCAAGCTTCTCGACCTGATTTTGACTCGGTCAACACTGCGACCAAGCGTTGGTTGTCATCCAGAACGGCACCAACGACTCTTGTATGCAGTCTGATTTTTACTCCAGCCTCGATGCAAACTTCTTCCAGTACCAATTTCGCGATCTCGGGATCATAGACTGTGCCGTTCGAATCGATAGCGACTTGGCTGCCGCGTTCAGTGAATTTCTTCAGCAGTTCTCTCATGATCCCCTGCTTGTTGCCTGCGTCGAGGATCTTGGTCAGCAATCCAACCGTCCAGACTCCCCCTAGGCATCCTGCCACTTCGATCAGTTGCACCGAAGCTCCGGCCCGTGCTGCAGACAGTGCTGCGGCAATTCCAGCCGGACCGGCTCCACAAATCAGGACATCAGACTTACCGATAACTGGGATAGCGCGTTCAGACTCGAGGATTGCTTTGCCATCGTTCGACAGTTCTCCTGTTGTTCGTAGCACGTCTCCTGTAGCTGGGGTGATTCGTTTTACTTGCTCCGTCGCCCCCGCGACTTGGGTGTCGGGTGAGGTCAAGGCTGATGAAACAACCAGTCCACCTGCCGTGACTTGCAGGAATCTGCGACGAGTTGAATCGTTATTCATCATCAGTGGTGGGTAGGTGGAAACTGGAGACGGAGCTTTGTGGCGTGCAGGCTGATTGTTTTCGATAGGTCGTAATAAACCAGTTCAATAGGCTCCGATCGCCTCTGTGTAAACAGCATACAGGCTTTGGCTAGCCGCCATGAACAAACGGTTGCGTTTTGCGCCACCAAAGCACAGGTTGGCGCAGACTTCTGGCAGAATGATTTGACCGATCCGGTCACCGTTGGGAGCAAAAATATGGACTCCATCGTAGCCTTGTCCTCCCCAGGCGGCCGTCGACCAGATATTGCCGTGGATATCTGCACGTATGCCGTCTGCTTTTCCTGGTTTTTCAAAGCCATCCATTTCCATGGATGTGAATTGGCGACCGTTCTTCAGGCGACTGCCGTCGATATCCCAGACTCGAATGGAGTGGGCGCCATCACCGGTGTCTGCGATGTACAGTTTGCTCAGGTCAGGTGAAAAACACAGGCCATTGGGAGTGCCTAGGTCGTCGGTGACCTTGGTGATGTTTCCGGTCTGTGCATCTACCCGGTATACAGATTCCGGCAATTCAGCTTGCGTCGGAGTTCCCGTGTAGTTTTTGCGAATGCCATAACCGGGATCTGTGAACCAGATCGATTTATCTTCACGGTGCACAACGATGTCGTTCGGTGAATTCAGGCGTTTGCCTTCGAAGCGGTCCGCAATGATTTGGGTCGATCCATCGTGCTCATGGCGAATCACTCGTCGAGGGCCATGTTGGCAGGTCAGTAATCGACCTTCGTAGTCGAAGGTGTTTCCGTTTGCATTTCCACTTGGTTTTTTGAAAACCGTGACGCGGTCATCATCTTCGACCCAGCGGTGAAGTGAATCTGCAGGAACATCACTGAAAACCAGATAACGCCCAACGGCATTCCATGCACATCCCTCGTGCCACAACGCTCTGGGGTTAAAGTACAGTCGTTGAACGGACGTGTTGCCTAGTTTGTATTTGGTGAATCGTTCATCCAAACTCACAACACGCAGGTCGGGGTAACGTACCGTTCCCGGCCATGTGGTGGTTCCGTCATCCATTGCTTGGGCGTCTTGGGGACCTGTGATGGACCCGGCAACGCAGGTCGCGGCGATTCCTGCCAGTAAGTGACGACGCGGCAAGGAAGGCTGACTCATAGGAATTTCCTGTTGCTTGAATGCGATTTTTTGACTGTAGACGCTTGGTTTTGACGTCGGTGTTGTGGGTTTGTCCGGTCCACCGCGTGAGGGATGTTGCCGTGTCAGTGGCTCTCTAGCAGTTTGATCATTGCCTCACCCATGGCTGTTCCAACATCCATGTACGTTTGGGCATTGCCGTTGTAATGACTATTTGATGCTCCGCCCTGACTCAATGGGTGGGTGTATACAGTGGCGGTATTTCCTTTGAAATCAGGGTGCTTGCCAGTGTCGCCATCGACAGCGAGTTGCGCTTCGAGGATCATTTTTTCCGCGCCCTCAGCATTGTCTTTTTCTGTTTGTCCGAGCGTTGCGCAGACAAACTTTGCTTGCGGGGCCTTGAATTCCTTACGTAGGTTTTGAATCAACCGTACAAGGTTTTGTTCGTAGCGTGCGGCATGTTCTGCGTTATACCGATCTTTGTCTCCCTGCCACCAGCCAAAGCCTACGATCTCGTAGCCGCGTCCTTTCCACTGGGGGAACTGCTGATCAAAATTGTCGAGCACTTCATGGGCAGCTTGAAAGCAGTCGTCATACTGTTTGCCCGCATACCAATTGATCGGTTCCGGCTTCGTTCCTTTTTCCCATGAGGCGGGTGAGTCTTTGTAGCCCGCAAAGACTTTTCCCCCTGCTTCGTATTGTTCGCTGCCGGGTGGCAAAAAGTCCCACCCAAGTGAACGATTGCCCTGGGATGTTTTCAGAATCAGAACTGGCTCGTCGATTGCATCTCCGAGGACCTTGCCGAATCCCAGTTCAGGGCCGATTCTTCCTGATTTGACTCCCAGCCAATGACTGCCGGTCGCGGTCACCACGCCACGATACCAGACGTCGTCCCGCTCGGTCCATTGTCCCTTGTCATTCATCAGGTACGGGTACTTGGCTTCATGTTTGACGAGTGTCGCCAACGTGCCTTGAATGTCTTGACGGTCTATCCATCCCAACCCGTTGGCGTCCCCCGTGAGGTACGTGATCTTGAATGGAACTTTCTTTCCACCTGTTAATTTGATATCTGTGCGAATCGGCTCTTGGCCGGGCTCCATCCGGTGTACTTCCTTTCCGTCAACTTCCATGACGTTGTGCATGGAGCCACCGTAACCGGGGCGAAATTGGTAGATGCCAGAGTCCTCGACTTGAACAAACCCTCGCGTCACCTGAGTGCCGCCCCCAGGGTATGAGGTTGGTTTGCTGCCACCGAAATTTTCCAATGCAAGGCTGGTGATCGGTTTCAACGCATCATAATTAGCGTCTGGTTGATACTCACCTTCGTAAACAGAGACCACGGGACTGATGAACTCAGAACCCCAGCGACTGCTTCCGCCGGTCACCTTCCCTGCACCCACCATGTTGGACTGACCTGAAAGGATGAACACCTTCACCTTCTTTTTTGTCGTCTTTGCTTCCCCGTTGTCTGCATGCGTGACATTCAGAGCACCCATCCAAAAGACAGAAAACAGGCTCAGAATGACAGTGATAGTGAATCTCATTTCGATAGCTCGTGTCGCGGTAGATAGGTGATCGTGAGGTTGACTTGACGACTTGCTGGTGATCCAGGTGAACGCACATTCTTGCCAATAACTTACCTTCGAATCACGTTGAAAACCAGCTTTCTGCCAATGCTGGTGTCAGTGGATGAATTGCTAATCGTGATCTTCGCGGAAAGCTCAGGTTGATAGCAGGCTTGATGTCGTTGCAAACGCATTGGCCTTC
Organism: Rubripirellula sp.; assembly: GCA_051010795.1. Lineage (GTDB taxonomy): Bacteria > Planctomycetota > Planctomycetia > Pirellulales > Pirellulaceae > Rubripirellula. Next base: position 13,216 of record JBPCVE010000229.1, on the reverse strand, counting down.
GTTTTGAAAGGAATTTGACATCCATGCAATTAGATGAAATTGGCGGTGCGGTCGAATTGGTATCCAAGCACGGTATGCTTTGAAACGAGATGCTTTCTGATCGGATTATGCAGCCTTAGCAGTTGTTTTTGGTCCCATCTTGCGACGCTGTTCTTGTAAGTGTTGATTGCCCGTGCGACACTGGAATCTCCTTTCGATTTGCTCTCTGGTTTTTTGGAATGCTGCGTCGCATCATCTACACGAGTATCGCTACTATTGCTCTCGATCAACGTGCGCTGCTTGACTTGCTGCATGCGGCACGAGGATTCAGTAAGATCGATGCGGTCACTGGGCTTTTAGTTCATGATCGCGGTCAGTTTTTGCAAGTCATCGAGGGACCCGCTAACGCAATTGATAATCTTGTGCAAAGGTTAAGGCGTGATCGACGACACTCGCAGTTCGAGATCCATGAGGACGTACTGACAGACACACGTCTATTTCCTGACTGGGCGATGGGGTTGGGCGAACTTACTGATCCCACGCTTGCTTGCCTACCTGGTTTTCTTGGCGAGTCGGACGAACAAGTTCGTCTGTTTGAACTGGCGGAACGTCTGACAGAATTGGCTCCCGCACTGAACCAAGCGTTTGCAAGAGCCAACTGAACGCAAATCTTTAAGACCTTGCGGGCCGCGGGCCTGGCCTTGGCGTTCGCCTGAAATGTGTTTCCATGATCTCAGTTTAGCGGCGTTACCGCCAATTTTCTCGAGTTCTTGCTAGCCAACCTCGATGGTTGGCTACCTCACTTTTTTGACCATGTGTCTCGATCGTCGAGAACTGTTGTTACTTCATCACCGTTGAGCCACGCGAGTGCAGCAGGGGCTTCCGTCAGGTATGCATCCCAGAACGCGGTGCTGATAGCCTTGACAGTCTCCTGTTGCTGCTTTGATTTTTTCGAAGCGGGTAGCCTGTCGCTGCGTCCTCCGAATTTGAAGTGTGTGCCCTCATTAAGTACCAGTTCGAAGGAGTGTCCATCCGAGGGTAGCGCTTTGAAAACTTCGCGACGCGATTTTGCATCGACGCGCCGGTTAACCGGGCTGTTGTCATCCGTGCCAGTCATTAGCAGCCATGGCTTTTTGACTGAGGCGAATGCTGAGGAGGCACCGGCAAGCGGTGTAATGCTTGGACTCATTGTGATCGCTGCCTTGATTCTCGAGTCTTTGTGAGTTTGCTCTTTTAGCCTGTGTTCTTGACCGCTTACCGCTTGGGTTGTGATTGCTCCAAACGAATGGCCACTCATTCCCAGTCGGTCCAAATCAAGTTTGCCATCGAATTGGCCCCGCGTGAGAGTCAGTTTCTCAAGTTCATCAATCGTCGCACGAACATCATTTTTTCGGTCGTTGGCATTTTCTCCGCTGTTTGCATTTTTTATTACATCGCGGTCACTGCCGGCGTGTTGCATGACCACTACGCAGTAACCTCGTCATGACCAGTGTTTTCCGAGGAAAGTACTGGCTTCCCGTGATCCACCCAGTCCGTGACTGAATCAAAGGACTGGGTTGGGACCGTACGTTGATTTCCCCTGAAAGATTTTGTTTACCGCAAGACGATCGCTATTCGTTGGGTGCCAACGTCCCGGACAGCAGAACAGTGTCTCGGTGCCGGATCACGACGGTGCCACCAATGATGAAATGCTGCGGGCAATTTTGGCGGCTGAGTTTGATGGGCTGTGTGTGTTGATTGAGGGGGCTGGTGAGTTCACAGACGTGATGATCAGAAATGTATATTAAAAATTTCTCGCCGGCAGGCAAGTGGAATCCATCACCTTCAAGTTCCAACTCGGTCTCGCCCTTGGAGGTGAGTGTGTAAATGAGTTCAGCAGTTGCTGGGGACGCCGATGGGCTTTCAGGGCAACTGAGGTTGGCACGAAGGTGTTCGGTAACCATGTTCTGCGTGAGGGACTCGATAATGCCGGTTGCGTTTTCTGGAAGTTGGTCAGTCTTGCTTTCTAAAAGCGCTGGCTGTGGAGGCGGCTCAGACGGAAGCGTAAACTTCTGTTGAAGTTTCTGGATTTCGCGGTCAACGACCTCGGACGGGATTCGAAGTTGCTTCGCCAAATGTTCTAAAGCGGATCGTTCACGGGCATCCGTTCTGGTATCTGAAATTGCGGTCCGCATTGCCAGGTGAAAAAGAAGATTGCGTGCCCCGCGTGATGTGGGGGTCTTGATTTTGAGACGTCGACGCCGAGCTTTGCGTGCCATCTTGCGTAGTTCATGAACATCAACTTCCATCTCATTTGCAATCGCCTCAACAAAATCAACCTCCTGTCGGCGAATTGACTTGTCTGAAAATGCCAAGTGACAACAGTACGCAACGATCGCACGTCGCTCATTGTTCGTGCAGCGCGCGCTGTAATCAAGGATGGTGGAAGTCAGAAGTGGATGAGGTCGTGACATGCCGCTTTAAAGTAATGATTGCTGAGCTTGATAAGTTCTAGGCTCGTGGACCCCATCATTGTAACGCAGGGATCATGACGCCAAGAGCGGGGCACAGTGCGTTCGTGGGTTGGTGAGGATGATCTGAAACCTGGTGTATTGCTTTTTTCTTGAGGTTGAAATGCGTTCTTTGGTAGCTAGCTGCCAACGCGGTCTGGTTCTTGGTCTGTTTTGATGCGACGAGAGCAGCATCGTTGGACAGACGATGCATGATGGGTTATGGATGCCACGTCTAAGAACCTTCACATGATGATGGTGTTGGGGGCGCAGGCAGTCGCTGCCGCGTCTCCTGTCTTGGCTGGCAGTTTTGTTTCCTGTCTGGCTTTGCTGGGCGGGGATGTGACGCTTCGAAAAGATGCCAGCAGGGCAGTTCGCGTGAGCAGTCTGGTTTTGCTGTCCGTGAGAGCGATTCAGACGCAATAATTCCATCTTTACGTCATTGCCAGCAATTTGGTATTCCTGCAGTCGTTGTTGACTTGATTACGCTTTGGAGGCCCGTGCGATGTCGACGGTTCAAGAATCCCGAACTCACTTCATTGAACAGCGACAGGCTCCTCGAAATCTTGCGTCTCAGGATTCTCCGCTCTTCGCTGCTGCGATGTGTATGCGTTTTCCTGCCTGTAAAGTACAGCATATCAGTGAAGCGGATGTCTTCGGCCGCTCACCTATCCGTTTGTCAGACGGTCAGTTCTTTCCGGAATCCTTCGTAAATCAATCGCATTTCGATTTGTGGAAAAAACAGCGGGGCATTGGCGAGCGGGTGTCGAGCGTTTTGTCCACTACCATACCCAACTGGATACGCCAGGCGTCTGGATTACTGACAACTGGAGTTGTGGGTTTTTTCATTGGTTTGGGGAAGCGTTGGCTCGGTTAGAGCTGGCGCTTCAGGAACTGCCAGCAGATGAAGTCACGCTGCTACTGCCCCATAAATTTCATCGCCATGACTATTTTCTTGAGAGTTTGAATGCGTATGGGCTTCGAGACGTGCGTGTTTTGGGGCGGTTCGAGTGCATGAGATGTAAAGATCTGTTTTTTCCAAAGCATATTGCTGGCAGTGGGAATTACAACACCGGTGTCATGCGTTCGATGCGCAGTCGATTTCGTAAGCATATTGATGCTCCGGCGTTGGGTACTCCGAGTTCTCGGCTTTACGTCAGTCGTAGGTTGGCTGGCAGAAGACGGATTGTGAATGAGGCTGAGATCCTCGGTGTTCTCGCCGACCATGGATTTCAGACTTTACTTGCCGAAGAAACCCCTTGGGAACAGCAGGTGAAATTAGTGGCAGAGGCCGATGTTCTATTGTCCAATCATGGTGCGGGCCTCACAAATATGTTGGCAATGGAAGCGGGAACGCGAGTCATGGAGATTCGTGAGCGAGAGGATCGACACAACAATTGTTTCTTTGCGTTAGCTTCAACGCTCGGCTTGGATTATTACTATCTACTTGCTGATCGCCATGATCCGACCGTTGGGGTGCATCTTGCGGATCTCGTTGTGGATCCTGATCGCTTGAACGAAACCTTGCACATGGCCTTGAACCCCACCTCGAAATCCAAGATTGCTTAGGATCGCGATTGTCTTCAGATGTCCCCGTTCAGTCTTCAAGGGCCGTGCTGATTTGAGCGGATTTCAGGATCCCTAAGTTCTCTTGATTTGTTATGCGGTACGCCCGTTGGTTTCAGTAATTGAGTCGTTGTTTGTCTTCATCAACTGATTCACTCGTGTTATTATGGGAGCGAGGTGGCAAGGGGTTTAAGCGGTGCCACCTTGGGATCTCACTGCGGGCTGGTTCTGTGTTCGCTCACTTTGGAACGCAAGGATTCCTCTTCGCTCGCGAGTCATTCAAGAAACATGCTCAGTCAATCGGACATCAAAAGAGAGAAGCAATGATCGTGGGTAGGGGTGGCTGTCTTTTCTTATTGCTCATTCAATCATCCTGTCTCTGCTACGCGGCAGATAATAATATTGTGCTGACGCAACTGCAGCGCAAATTGCAAGAGCATTGCACGGACTGTCATTCGGAGGATTTTCAGGAGGGGGAAGTACGCCTCGACAATCTCATTGAACTGAACAGCGAGAGAAGGCTCGAATTGCTCGCTCAAATTGAAGAGCAAGTTTATCTTGGACGAATGCCTCCGGAAGAAGAGTCACCACTGAATGGAGTTGAACGAGACGAGGCACTTGCGTTGGTGACGTCAAATTTCGATGCCTCGGGAGCAACTTCAGGCTTTCGGGAAAAACTCAAGACACCCAGCTATGGCAATTACATTAGCCACGAAAAACTGTTTAGCGGTGAGGTCACTGCCAAATCTTTTTCCCCACGTCGTTTGTGGCGGACGAGTCCGCATGTATTCGACAACGTTAAGTCGCAATATGGTGGAGATTCACGGAGTTTACGGCAGCCATTCATCGTTGATGATAAACAGGGGATCAAGGAGTATGCTTCCCTGTTGTTCGCTGACTCTGCTGTGGTCAATGTGCTGCTGACAAATGCTGGCGAGTCAGCGGACCGCCTGATCGAGAAGCAACCGGTGTTTAAATCAATTGCAAACTCCAGGCAGACACCCGACGACAGTGTTTTGCAGCATGCGATTCAGCAACATTTTCGTCGTGTGGTCTATCGGCAACCGACCGATGTTGAGTTGAAACGGTACAGCGACTTATTTCGAAAGTCGGCCGATGATGCCGGGAATTTGGAAGCGTTGCGAGTGGCCTTGATGGCGGTCATGCTGCATCATGAGTCGGTGTATCGTGTCGAACTAGGGCTGGGAGAGACGGACTCTGACGGGCGACGGATGCTTTCCCCGGCGGAGTTGGCTTTTGCCATTGCTTATGCCATCACCGACCAAAGACCGGATCAGGAATTGTTGCAGGCCGCAGCGAGTGGTCGTCTCGTAACGCGAGATGATGTCAAGCATCAGGTCGCACGGATTCTTGAAGATCATGCGATCGATAAACCGAGGCTGCTCAGGTTTTTCCAAGAGTTCTTTGGTTACTCTCACGCTCACAAAATTTTTAAGGATGCCAAGCGTTCTGGAGGGTTTTCTTACTACGGTGAGAACTATCCTGATATGTATGAACGTGAAGCGGACTTTTTTGTTATCAACATCCTTGAAGACGACAAAGATGTGTTCAAGAGACTGTTGACGTCAGATGAGTATTACATTCTTAACAGACAGACGTTTCGAAACACGGTTTATGATTTCTATTTGAAAAATCAGTCTGCACTGGACCAGGGTGATTTTCCCGAACCGAAGCAGCAGGAATTGCTCAGACGCCTGGACCTTCGCGATTGGGGCGAACTGAACAAAAAATACCACCTGCACAAATTCAATCGCGGTTTCAACGGCAGCGTAGGTGCGATCAAACAAATTGTCAAAGAGATAAAAGAATGGAAAAATACAACGAATAAGGAGAAACTTCTGCATAGCATGCAACCGCTATATCGGAAGTATCCCATGGTCTACGACATGGCTGATGATGAGCAGGACTTTTTGCTGCCACAGCCTTACAAGAGGCCAAACCGTGCGGGCATCCTGACTCATCCAGCTTGGTTGATCGCACACTCGCTCAACGACAGCACTGATCCGATTCGTCGTGGAAAGTGGATCCGTGAACGGCTGTTGGCAGGGTCCATTCCAGATTTGCCTATCACGGTGGACGCCACCGTTCCGGAAGATCACAACAAAACTCTGCGTGAGCGGCTTGCTGTGACCGAACAGGATGATTGCTGGCGATGTCACAAGCAAATGAATCCGCTCGGATACGCCTTCGAGATTTACGACGATTTTGGTCGTTTTCGAACGCGGGAGAGTCTCGATAAATTGCCCAAGGTGAAGGGGGCATTCCCGAGCAAACCGATTCATGCAAAGGCAACGCTCACGAGCACAGGAGATGAGCTTCTGAATTCAGAGTACGATAATGCACTGGGGTTGATCGGTAAGCTTGCCGATTCGGATCGTGTTCGACAGAGTATTATCCGCCATGTTTTTCGATATTTCATGGGGCGGAATGAAATGCTGAGTGACTCGCAAACGCTGATCGCAGCAGACAAAGCCTACATGGAAAGCGGAGGCAGTTTTAACGCGCTGCTGATTTCGCTTTTGACGTCAGATTCATTTGTTTACCGTAAATGATTACAGGAAAAACTCGCCGATGATGACCAGATCAAGACGAGACATTCTCAAAGGCCTCTCTTTGGGCGCCGGAGGAACTTTGCTGACACCGTTCCTGCATCAGGTACGGCTGCAGGCTGAAGGCAATGGTGCCGCGCTGCCAAAGCGATTTGTGTTTGTCGTCAAATCGAGCGGTGTTTCGCCCGTTGGGATTACACCTGAGTCACTACGGGGTGACGATGCCAAAAATGTGTCTTTGAAAGGTGTGCCGCTGCAGCCCTCCATGGTAGCTTTGGAACCGTTGAAGGATCAGTTGTCGATTGTGCAGGGATTGTCAGGGAAGATGTGTCGTGGTGGGCACAGCAGTTGGTTTGGTGCGATGGGCGTCTACATGACGGGTGGCGAAACCGAACGGGGTGCCATCCTGAGGGCGACCGCTGACGCAGAACTGGCGGCACTCAGTCCAGCACCCTTCAATCATGTCGGGCTGGCGGTGCGAGGAAGTGCGCTGTCAAACTCGTACGGCGGCGTGCTGTATCCCGGAATCACTGCAGTTGGTGCAAACAAGGAATTACCGTTTCAGGGCAGTCCTGACCTTGCTTTCGAGCAACTTTTTGGATCCGCAGCATCTGCCAGCGGAAAAGGTGAAACACGATTCGGTGTTCAGAAAAATTTACTTGACTTCATGGTCGACGATCTTAAGAAGGTCAATCGGGCGGTCCCTGCAGCCGAGAAAAATAAATTGGATGCCTACTTGAACGCATTCGAGGAATTGCAGGTGCGGCACAGTCGCTTGACTGGGATGAAAGGAAATATCAAAAATCACGCTCCAGAGTTTGGCGATAAATTCACTTCGTTGGTGGAAGAGGTGCGTCAGGAGGCACATTTTGACTTGGCCTCGGCTGCTCTGATTGCAGGGTTGACCAACTGTGTCACCATCCGCTTGGATAACTTGTCAACGGTATACAAACAGCTTGGATTGGTGAAACCCAATCACGGAATCGGGCATGATGAGAGTAGTCGTACCCAGAAGGAATGCCGCGATATTATCCGGACTCACCATTCCGGGTTATTGGCTGGGATGGCAGCAAAGCTCAAAGCCGTTCCAGAAGGTGACGGGAACATGCTCGACAACACAATGATTGTTTATTTCAGTGACTCTGCCAATAAACATCACGGCGATTGCTTGGAGTGGCCCTACGTGGTGATTGGTGGCTGCTCCGGAAAATTGAATCTCCCAGGCCGCTATATCCGCTACGCAAAGTACGGCGAAAAGAATTGTCGTACGATCGGTAACTGGTGGACAACTCTGCTGAATGCCTTTGGAAATCCGGTCGAGCATTACGGAAACGAAGACCTTGTGCTCAAACAAAACGGTAATTCCTATCGCGGACCGTTAGGTGAGTTGATTGCCTGACCCTGTTCAGTGCGAATCTTCTTGTCGCGCGCAAGATAGCAGACATCAGGGCAGGCTTCGGCAGCGTTGATGCTGGTGAGGCATTGATTGGTGTGAGTGCTGTCTGCATGGTAGCAGCGTGAATGCCCACTGCAGGTATGACGCACCTCCTGCGATAGCAGGGTTGACTGCCAGTTCGCTGACCACACACTCAGTAGCACTGAGTAGCGTTGATTTGAAGCTGCTTTTGGACTGCAGTTGCTGAGTAATGGTTGGTGGGAAGGGGGGGGCAGGTTTTATCAGACTTGGGGAGTGTCCTTCGGTTACACTGTGGATCCTTCTCGCACTTCTTTTTTTCAAAAATCCGAAATCCACCAAGTTCAAGTCAAAAAAATGTATCTCAGTGTCCTCACTCGTCGGCAGTGCCTATTTGCTTCCTCTGCTGCGTTAGCCGCAGCCTCGATGCCGCGAGTTGCAAGTGGGGCAGATGATCACGATTACAAACTTGGGATCCAGCTTTATTCGCTACGTGGGTTTGATGTTGATCAGGCGATCCAGCACGCCAGCGACTTGGGCTTCAAGCAGGTCGAGTTTTATGGTGGAATGCTGCCGACAAATGCTTCCATGGAGCAAATCAAGGAAACTCGTAAAAAGGTGGCTGACCTCGGGATGTCGATCTCGGCTCACGGTGTCAATCGGCTTACTAAAGATGCCGCAGCCAACCGCAAGATTTTTGAGTTTGCCAAGGCACTAGGGATCCCAACGATCACAGCTGATCCAGATCCCGATTCGTTCGATAACCTCGATGAATTGGTCAAGGAATTCGATGTTCGTGTGGCCATTCACAACCATGGGCCCGGGCATCGCTACAACAAGGCAGTCGACGTGCTGAATGCAATCGAAGGTCATGATGAAAGGATTGGTGCTTGTGCCGATCTTGGACACTACATTCGATCAGGCCAGCGAGCGAAGGAAGTAATCCGGTTGCTCGAAGGACGACTGTACGGTATTCACCTGAAAGATTTTGCTGAGATGAAAAAGAAGACTCAAGGTGTCATTCTCGGCAAAGGTCACTTGGATGTTGAAGGTGTCTTTCTTGCGCTCAAAGCAACAGGGTTCCCAGAGAATGGGGCAATCTCGCTTGAGTATGAAGAAAATCCTACAGACCCGATTGACGATATTCGGCAATGCTTTGCGATTGCCAATGAAGCGATGAATAAAGTGGCTGGATCGTAAACCGATTATCTGACCCGCGCAGCATTCGAATGCGGGCAGAATGATTGAGGTCGGGAACGTCGAAGATGTGATCGGAGAAGCCTCAAGCGTTCGGGCCATTCGCACAAGCTATTCGTCGCGGAGGCGTCCGGTCTATCGGTAGAGTTGGCTATATCTAGAGCGGATCGTCGAACTGGAAATCTGGTTGCCTCGATTCACTCAGGGCACTGCTGATTTCTGGACAGTTCGGCCGTTGTTGTCCGTTCGATAAAGGCCGTCTGTTCCTAGAATCCACCAAGAGTTACCGGGCGACGAGGGGGTCGAGTCAGCGGACTTGATTGCGATCACGCCAGCGGGTGATTGATTTTCACTGACGGCCCAAGACCAAACGTCGCCACCAAGGTCACAGCGCGAAAGATACCTGGGTTGCTCGGGATTCAATGCTGCAACAAATTTACGTGTGCAAAGCTGCGAACCTGCGATGCTGTCTCCCAAGGCTGTAAATGGCCTCAGTGAGTCGACTTCGAGTGAGGTCGAATACAGAAAACTGTCGGTGCCTTGTGAGAGACTGTAAAGCAGTCCATGGGAAGTTCCGTAAAGCCACACATGTGGATTGCAACGCAGTGACATGGCGTTGAAGTAGCCAAGGTCAGAACGTGACGCTGTTTGTCGGAATGTTTTGCCATTATCGTGGGACACATGCACCATCGATTGTTGCTCCGGCGTTGACATGCTTGGGTTGCCGCGTCCCAGCAGGGGCATGAACCGATCCGGGCATGTGACTGCTTCCATCACGGTTTGTCCGAATTGATTCTGGAAATAGGGGTTCGCGTGAAGAGCTGTTACCCGTTGCCCTTGTAACCCCAAGTTGACCCAGTTTTTCCCAGCATCGTCACTACGGAACAGGCCGCGTGTTTCGCAGCCGGCAAAAATGGTTTCCGGGTCCATGGGCAGGAAAGCGAGTACTTCACCGCAAATCGCTGAGGGTCCGAACCCGTCAAAATCGCAGTCCAGTGACAATTTCTGCCAGCTTTTTCCGCCATCGATGGTGCGAAACAGGCCGCCATGGTTACTGCCGTCGGCGTCCGTTATTCCTGCGGCTCGAAGCATGATGTCAGGATTCGTTGGATGGATGGCGACACTGCGAACAGCGTTTGCCGCACCTTGCAATGTGCCGTTGGCAGGTGTCCATGTTTTGCCACCATCCTGTGACCGCAAAAGTCCCCGGTTGGGTGTCCGCAAAACGACGACTGCCGGAGCGGACGGGGCAACGATGACACCGGTGAGCTGGGCAGTGCTGGTGCCGGTTGCCGCGACGACCGTGGGAACAAGTTCAGGTGGCGTGCCCGGCGTGAGCGAAATATTCGAGACGGAAGCCCGGAAGTACATTTGCGCATCCTGTGGCAGAGCACGAAATACAATTCCAGCACCAACCGTAGAAGGTAAAGGTTTGAAGTGACGTGCGCCAAAGGTCCAGTTCTGTCCATCTGGCGAGGTCCAAGCGGTCCATACATTTTCCTTTCGGGTGATCCGCAACCATGGATGACCAGCAGGTAAACGTTGATAGCTCTGTCGTGTTCCCGCGCCGTCACCATGTTCGGGTGTGGTGCGGAGACCGTTACGGGCCACCTGCATCAGACCAAATTCGCGTCCCCATCCATAATTGTTTTTCTCCGGATGTTCGCGTACCGTCAGCCCAATCCACGAACTGCCGTTGACCGGTTCGCCTTGCAGACCTGCCACATGGTCAATTTTGCAGCTTAAGGTGAAGTCACCGCTGATTGAACGGCTCAGCACGTGCTCACCCTCGCCGACAAAGGAAAATGCGTCCGGCGATTCCTGGAGCAGATTGAAGGTTGAATCCGATTCTCCCGCGTTGCTTAGATCCCAATCAGTCGGTGGTTTCATGGCTACCGAGATGGGAATCGACTCGCTATCAATGGTGTGGTTCCCGTCGAAAAAAATACGGGCCCAGACACGGTGCTTTCCGCCTGGCAAAACGCCTTGATAGGAAAGCTGTGAACCCTCGCTGGAACTGATTTGCATCTTGTCAAAGTAGAACAGGATGCGCTCCATCTGGTGACCATTTGCGATCACGTTCACGTCTGCCTTGACGCCGCCTTGGGAGTCCGTGTCAACCACGATCTCGACTTTGGGAATTTGGTCTTTTGCTGTGTGCAGTAATGCTGATGAAGGAATTTCCTGGCGTGGCAGTCCCGGACCTTCCCATTCGAGTTGAAAAAAAGGTTTGTTTCGATCAACAAAGTAATCAATCGACAGTGGGTGGTCTCCTTGTGCCAGATGCAATCCTGTCACCTTGTCCTCGGGGCCATGCAGTCCATCCCACAGGATCGCATTCTTCGCATCGATCTGGATTTGGTAGCCATCGGTTCCTTTCATGCAAAAAAGGTAAAATCCAGTTTTGGGTACCCGTAATAAGCCGCGAAACCGAAAGGCATAACCTTCACGTCGTTCACCGCGCAGTTCAATGTCAAAGCCATTGCATAGACCCTGTTGAACGAGGCGACCACTTTCAATTTCATCAAGCGATAGCCAGTAGTGTCGTTCATTCCGGCTATGCTCAGCCGCCTCGCAGGCCGGATAGATGATATTTTCGTGGCGGTCATTTTCTTTGTGCCACAGTTCATAAGTCAGCCCCGGAGCGGTCGGCGAGTCAATGGCTTTGGAAGGCGGAGCGGATGGGTGGGCGTTCACGATAATTGGATCGATGGCCTGATCAAAAATGTCAGTCATGGAAAACCGGATGGTGGGGCTAGCGACGTTTGCATCGATGATGGCGTGACGTGTCACTGGCATGCGTTTCTGATGCACAGTGACGGGATTACCCCGGCATTCCGGGTTGTCGAATACTTCGATCTGGAATTCGTATTGGGGGGCCGCCGTATCAGGGATGGTCCACGAAACCATCACCTGTTTGCCATTGCTTTGAACCTCAATGTTTTTGATCTCGGGTGAGTCAAGAGCCGGACGTTCTGGCTGCTTGATCGTAAAGGAGTACTTACTGCCTTCAGCAAGCGGATTTCCGGTTAGCAATTGTGGCACCATGGCAGGATTACTACTGAGTTCCATCGCCAGTGTTTGTCCGTTGTCCAATTTGTTGACGACCCAATGGTTCTTGAGTGTCAGGCCTTTTTGAACATCAATGGTCACCGTGTCCGATTTGCGCCATTGGTTGTCTTTTCGGTAATAGCCGAGCCTGCGATGGATCGATCGTGCTGAGCGGCATTCGTTTCCGAAATCTTCGAGGAACCCCGCGTTTCCTGTAAAGGCTTCTGCCGCGACGGGAAGTCGCATGATCCCGTACAGGTACCATCGACCCTCTTGCACATCCTTGACCCAGCGTCCCATGTAGGAAATTTTGTTTTCGTCGTCACCAATCGGGCGCCAGACCCGCATCATCATCGTGTACCAGCGATTCCGCTTGATGACCGGCCAGGTTCCAAACAGGGCGCCACTTGCGCCTTCGCCGATGTACTGATAGGCATAGGTGTGCTGCGAAGCGGCTTCGACGCGAACGGGTTCGCCATCAGCATTGCTGCCCCAAAAAGACCAGACGGAACCGGGGCGAAATGAATCCTGGACGTCAGTCGCAAGATTTGGCCGATGGTCCTTGCCGATCGTTGCGACAGATCCCGCGAAGCCACCATAAGCAGTGATTCCGGGAGGCAGGCTGGCAATGTTCCAGTTGGCTGAGTACGTCGATTCGGCCCACCACGGCCATCGCAGATCCATCATCATGATGTCGGCACCCGGTTCGATATTTTCGCCGTACCAGGTGGCTTTGCTTGAAACGGCGGGTAGGGCCAGAGCCAACAGGATGGCTGTGAACAGTCTGGCTGGAAATCCCGCCATGGTTGTCACCTTGTGCTGGGGAAGCGGTTTGCTGAGGCGTCTCAGAATAACAAGCTCAACAGTGGCCATGTTCAGGCAGCAGGGTGAAAGCCGTCTTTGTTCTCTGGGTTAAAACAACGGTTCGACCATTTCGTTGTTCATCGTCT
>JBPCVE010000228.1:0-18555 GCA_051010795.1 Rubripirellula sp. | reverse complement strand
GCTCCATCTGCGCGAGCACTTGGTTGGTGAAGGAGGTGCTCATGACAAAGCTTGGGTGGCCCGTTGCACAGCCCAAGTTTACCAATCGCCCTTTCGCCAAGATGATTACGCTGCGTCCCGAGTCTTTGAAGGTGTAACGATCGACGGCGCCGATTTCGGCAGCCTTGATCTCATCCTTACTGACACCACCATCAGCAACTTGCTGCTCAAGCCACGCGACATCGATTTCGGTATCGAAGTGACCAATGTTGCACAGAATTGCATCGTTTGGCATCTGCTCAATGTGATTGCCGAGGATGATATCTTTGTTGCCGGTCGTGGTGACGAACAGACGTCCTTCCTTGCATGCTTCTTCCATGGTGACTACTTCGTAGCCTTCCATCGCAGCCTGCAACGCGTTGATCGGGTCGATTTCGGTCACAATTACGCGGCAGCCATAGCTTTTGAGGCTTGCTGCGCAACCTTTTCCGACATCTCCGTAGCCGCAAACCACGGCAACTTTTCCGGCCAACATGACATCCGTTGCTCGCTTGACACCGTCAGCGAGCGACTCGCGGCAACCGTACAAGTTGTCAAACTTGCTTTTCGTTGCGCTGTCATTCACGTTGATCGATGGAACCTGAAGGGCTCCGCTGCGATTCAATACTTCCAAGCGATGGATGCCAGCGGTCGTCTCTTCGCTGATGCCGTGAATGTTCGTCAGCAATTCTGGGTAACGATCGTGTACCATGGCAGTCAAATCACCGCCATCGTCGAGGATCATGTTCAACGGTTCGCCCGATGGGAACATCAGGGTCTGCTCGATGCACCAATCGAATTCCTCGTCGGTCTCACCTTTCCACGCATAAACTGGCACACCAGCGGCAGCCACTGCTGCAGCAGCGTGATCTTGCGTGCTGAAGATGTTGCAGCTGCTCCACGTCACCTCGGCACCCAATTCGACCAAAGTCTCGATGAGAACTGCGGTTTGAATCGTCATGTGCAAGCAACCAGCGATGCGGGCACCGGTGAGGGGCTTGCTTTCGCCGTATTTTGCTCGAAGTGCCATGAGTCCTGGCATTTCATTCTCGGCGAGCTCAATCTCCTTGCGACCGAACTCGGCCAAGCCGATGTCTTTGACTTTGTAGGGAAGCCTGTCTGTTGCGACTTGCGACACGTTTTTTCTCTTTCTCAAAAGTTGTGAATGAACATGGCGCGCCCGTGGGGCCAAGAACCCAACACGGGGACTCCCGCTGGTTCACAATCCCCCGAACGCCCTGTGGGGATGGTGTGAGCATGAATGAAACAGCGATAGCTGCCCTCTCTCACCACTCCCATGATAAACGGGTTTCAAGGTTTTCGCAGGGGGTAATCTACCCTCAAGCGGCGATGTTTTCCCAACGAAAATGAAGACCACGCCGATTCAAATCCCCACAACCTCGCCACCATCCCTTGAATCCTTGCCCCTGACGCCGTGGATGCTCTCCCCCACTCGAACCACTGATTCTGCGACAATTTGGCATCAGTTTCATGAAAAAAACGAGGACGCTAGTCAATAATCGACTGGGCCAAGCGTCCCTTTACTTCCTGCAACATGCGAAGCCATCAGGACAACTGCAACTCGGCCCGCGCGTTTTTTGAAAACTGGGTGATCAATCCGCCAGACTTCGTTCCGCGATCTGCTTCCACGCCGCTCGCGGTATCAACGCTGGCGGCACCACTTTTCGCGATCGCCGTTGCAACATTGTCGGGATGCAAACCACCGGCCAGTGTCCAGGAAATATCCCCGTGCTGGTCTGACCACTCTCGGACCGTATCCCAGTCAAGCGTCTTCCCCGTGCCTCCGTGGCTCTTGCCTCCATCGGCATCAAGCAGCAAATGAGTTCCGAGCGAGGCCCAAGGATTCACCTGATTTTCAATGGTTTGTATCGTCAATGGCCCCACCGGCAACTTGATTGCTCTGATAACCTTGGTGACTCCTTCTTCCTGCAGCCTGCTAACGACGCCGGTTGGCTCGTCACCATGTAGTTGCACCGCCTCCAGTTGCAATCGTTCTGACGCCCGCAGCATGGTCTCAACTGTCGAGTTCACGAAGACGCCGATCCGAGTAAGGCTCAGTTCGCCTGCTTTGCTTGCAAGCCCTGCTGCCAAAGCTTTTTCCGGATCAATGAAGCGACAGCTAGGTGGATAAAAATTCAAACCAATCGCATCCGCCCCACTCTCGAAAACCGCCTTAATATCGGCAATCTCTCGAACACCGCAAATCTTGATGTGGAACATGAGAACAAACTCGTGGAAATGGACTGGTCGAAAAGAGCGATAATATCCGATAAATGACCAGAACGGACGGCTCAACGTAGCAACTCGCGGAGTAAGACATGATTGCCAAATCTCGCCAAATGGCAGCCCATGACTTCTTCCTTGTTCTCCTCTCAGCCGCGGTCTTGGCACTTTTGCTGTGGCCACCCGGGCCAGCGGTCCGCGAGGTGGAAGTCCGCCGCAACGATGGAAGCCTTCAAACTTACCAACTCACCGCGGACGACCCCAAGCTAGCAAATCTTACACAGAAGCTACAGCGATGGTCCAATCCCGCTTCGAACTCCCGAACCGCGATCAACAAATGGAACGCAGAGCTGGGAAGCCTGTATGCAGAGCGCACAACACCTGAGGTAACGGAAGAGTTAAAACGAATCCTTCCGGTGTCCTATTATCCCGACCACGCAAGAAAACGCGAGGTAGCAGCTCAGCAGGCTGCACGATTGAAACAGCAGCAAGCCTATTGGCTCGACTTTCAACGGCAGGCCGAACACGCCGTGCAGGCAGAACAACAACGGCAAGAGAATTTGCTTGCATTGCATGCGAGCCCCCCAGTCTCGATCGGTGATCCGCAACCCGGCCCTTACCCACCGCAAGCGATTGTTTCTTCTTCGCTGATTGGACTTTGTGCAGCGATGCTGTTCGGTGCCTGGAATTTCCTGGCCCCTTCAATTCAGCTCGTGAAGCAACCTTCCGTATCCCAACAGGCACGGCAAGCGTCCGAGAAAGCTCCCGATTCGAATCAGGCTGACACCCGACAGCCAAACGCGGCTCAGGCCTGCCAGCAATTTCAAGTCACCCTTCCAGCCCAGTGGCTCAAAGTACGCCAGCCACTTGGTGTTTGGATTCGACAAACAGCCTATCTCACGTTAATCACATCGGTGGTTCTGGTTAGCTCCACTTCCATGCTCAATCCGAATTCGCAGTGGCGTGGTCTTCCAGCCCGCATGCTTTGGGGCGAGCATAGTTCTGGTTCAGCGTCACCTCTGCAGTCCCACTCGAACAAGCCCATGCTATGGATGCAGAAAAGTGGCTTTGCCCCGAGGACTTCCTAGTGAGGTTGATGCTGTTTCCAAACCGGTGATTGGAGACGCCTTCTGCTCGTCAACTTGGGGCCCGCTGTTTCGCGAACACATCGCACGTTTGCTGCCATGCGTCGCTAACATACTGTGCACCAATTCGGCCGCACTGAATACACATGGCAACCAGCATGGCGAGCAATGACAGGCCCCAAAGAATACGTGCTGGCAACGCGTCGGGGATCGCCTGAGTGACGAACCGCGAAACAGATTGCTTTCTGATCTGAACCTTATTAACGACCGTCCCTTGGTTCAAATTCAGTTCACACAATGCACCTTGCCTGATTGCATAGGCCAACAAACGGCCATCACGACAAGCAGCCAATCCGTGCGTCTCACAGCAGACTTCCCGCGTTGGACTCAATCGAACGCAAGCACCTGTCTGCACATCGATCTGGTACAGAAGATTGCTTGCGATATCGACACCATACAGCTCTTTGCCCTGTACAAAAGCGAGACTAAAAATGCTCGGCACATTGAGGGACGCGACTGCAGTGGCGTGGCCTGTGTGCTTATCAATGCGTACTAACTGGTCTGTCGCCGTATCGACCCCATAAAGTCGGTTGAAGCGATCGCATGCCAACGATTGCACGCTTCTAAATCCCAGCGGTCCAACGCTCACGGTCTTCCCCGTCGTGCGATCAACCTTCAACAACTGATCACCCTGCCCTTCAACGGCGAACATCTGCCCCTCACGGTCGAACGTCAGCCCACAGACCGCAGGAAACCCAAGTGGACCAACATGGATCCGCAACCGCAGCGTCTCATCGATGATGATCAGTCCATCGCAACTGCCGTCCACAGCATAAATCAGATCATCACTGACACAGTAAGCCATAGCAGTGATGCATGAAGGGCCCAATACAACCCGCCCCACCTGCTGGGTTTCACACTGCCCTTGTTCACTCGATTGACCTACCTGCGCATCAGTGCCGGACATCTGCCCAACCGAAGGCTCTGCCCCGATCAATGCACCGCTATAGAAGCACAGCCCAACAAAGCACAGCCCAACAAAACACGATGAAACCACGTTGAATAACATCCTCAACGAGCCTCGAAACCATTCACCCATCTTGAACATGCGCATTCTCCCTTTGGCTAATCGCTTGCGTTTCATCCAACGAACCCAAGCCAACGCGGTGGCTTGCCTGCTGGTTGGGATTACGCAATCGGCGCGCCAGCCCCACCCGCCCGTCACTACAATCCAGCGGAATCAAGGCTCCCAATTTTTGATCCGTGAGCAATTGCCAGAGGTTGCCCCTTGAGCATCACAAAGGGAATCAATGACGCCGATAGGGGGCATTGAAATCTTGCAAAAAAGCGGTGAAAGTCCCCTGCAATGAGAATAGAGGATTCATTCTTGCGGCAGTTGCATGAACAATGAGACCAGATGCACAATGTAAGGGCATTGATGTCCCATCGATGCCTGTGGATAAGGCTGCCCCAAGCAAGTCACATATCTTTCCCTTACAAGTCGCTGCCAGAAAACAGAAACATGCCAATATTCCGCCGCTTCGAATGGGATAGCAAAGAATACAGCGACGCCTTTGCCTGCCTGCTCCGCTGCAGTACGGAAAGGGCTGTCTTACTCCCATTACTGACGCAGCAACTCCAGCAGCTGCCGATTCAGTCAGTCGCAGCTGATTGGGGAGCTGGCACCGGCGACTTGACCCAACTCCTGGTTCAACCTTGCTCGCCCATCTTCGCGATTGAGCCATCGCCTGCGATGCGACAGATTCTGAAAAAGAAACTACCTGACGTGCAAGTATTAGCAGGAGACTTACTGACTGCCCGCCCCCCGGTTCCGATTGACTACGCGCTGCTGGCGCACGTTCTGTACCACCTGCCCGACGAAGACTAGCCGCACATCCTACGTCGTCTACTCGAATTCCAGAGCCCAGAAGGACAACTGGTGATCATTCTCAAGGGCGGTGATTCCGGGTGTAACTTGATGTTGGAACGGTTTGGTGCTCAAAGATTCGATCTCATGCGTCAGATTACCATGCGGGCCGACAAGTTCTCAGGCTTCGAATTCAAAGTGGAGCAACTTTCAGCGACCGTTCACACCAACAGCTACGAGGAAACAGAAAAGCTCGCTCGCTTCATGATGTGCGATCGTGGCCCGGATGAATTTCCAACACCACCAGACGAAGCTGATTTCGTCAACTACGTCACCACCGAACTGTGGAACCCTGCCATCCGTCGCGGTGGTTGGGACTACGAGGTAACGGTGTGCACGATGAAGAAATCCTCCTAATCAGACCAATCAAACACCAGCCCGCCGCCTGGTGTTTCCAGCAACCAGAATCATGGCAGTTGGTGATTCGATCCCGACTACAGACCCTCAGTGGCACGGCACTCAAGAAAACCGCACCTAACACCTAACTAACACCGAGGGCTGAACGGCAACGTTAGCTCGCTGCACCGATGTATTGGCAAATCGCATGTCACCAACGGTGACTTGCGATAGTTTGCAGTGCAGGCTCCCCCCCACCCCTTTCAAGAAACAGTCGCAACGACACATCGCACGGGCATGGTCCAGATCGCCATTTCAACTGTCTGCTGAATACTCAAACCAGCTTTTTCAATGAGGTTGACGACATCAATAGGCTGACAGTCAACAATGTGTGGAAAATGCTCATGCATCCAGACATAAGTTTTTTCCAAGCCGCTCGGCTTCTCGCCGTCCAGCACCGTCGCCATGGACACCACTCCTAAACGTCCGCCTGGTTTCAACACACGAGCAACCTCAGTCAACACCGCAGGAATATCATCAAGCGGGAACAGTTCCAACGTAAAACTTGCGAAAACCGCGTCAAAACTGCTGTCTTCATAAGGCAACTTTCGTGCGTCTCCGACACAAAGATCGATTCGATCCGCAAAACTCTTGGCCGTCAATTTTTTTGTCGCGACGCTCTGCATGCCGGTAGAAACGTCAATCCCGGCAACAGTTCCTGAGTCGCCAACCGCTGCCGCAAGATGAATCATCGTGTTTCCGGTTCCGTAACCGATTTCGAGTACACGCTCTCCCGCCTGAACGTCCAGAGCCTGCTCACCTCTTTCACGTGCCTTATGCTCTCCAGCATCCGATATCAGATCATAGGCATGGCTGATGCGATCATAGAAAGATTGGTTCGTCGCGGGAGTTGCTTGGGACATGAGTAAATCCTGTCGTGCTAGAAGGCAGAAATTCCAGAGTGGGGACGGGAATGAGAACAAAACACCAAAACACCAGCACCTTGCCGCGGCTGAACTCATTCTGTGAATAGTTTTGTAATGCACAGCGAACACTTTCACCAGTCACACTGGGCACGCAACAGAGGATCCAAACGGCGTGTCCCCTCATTTGCCGCAAGATCAGTTTTCCCTGCATGATCCCCTGCTGAAATCTGAGCTGACAGCTTGCTCGAAATTGGATCGCACTTACCAGTCTGCACTCCGTACACTTCCTGCAGGACACGCCCCAGTCAAATCACCCGACGATTTCTGTAGCCTGACCATTCATTCTGGACCAATTGCTATGCCTACACTACCGCGGTGTCGGGTCCCGAAAGGTAGATTCCTTCAGGCTTGCAGATGCAAATCCAGTAGCATCAAAGACCACGCAGCACCCAAACCATGGATTGGTAAATCAAACCTGTGAGCCCTGCTCTTTGGTCTCGTGCCCCGCCTCATCATCCGGCACCGCATGGTCTTTTTCTTTCTCCAATGCTTCGGCGTCTCTTTTGATTCCGGAGAGCATCGTGGGAAACACAAAGCTGTGAAGCGGTAACACCGAATACCAGTAGGCGAGTCCAAAGAGACCACGGGGTCTGAATCGAGCGGTTTGAGTCACTCGGCAACGACGACCGGGCATCGCCTCAACTTGAAATTCCAACTCAGCCTCTCCTGGCAATTTCATCTCGGCACGCAGCCGCAACAACTCGCCGGCGTGATAACCATTGACCCGCCAGAAATCGACTGCTTCTCCATACCTGAGTTCTGTCGGATGCCGTCTTCCGCGACGAAGTCCGGGACCACCGACAAACTTGTCCATCCAGCCCCGAAGCGACCACAACCAATCGGCGCCCCAATAGCCATACTGTCCGCCGATCCGGCATATCGCTTGAAACGCATCGGCTGCCGAAGCATTGACCTGGGTCGCCCGTTCATCGCGAAAGGTAGTGCCGCCTGACCATGCGGGATCACCAGGCATTTCACCCGCAGTCGACCAACGCGTCTCAATCTCACCCAACGCTAATTTACCGAGAGCCGCGTGGATCGCCGATTCAACGCCCATCAACACCCCGGGCATCAACTCTGATGCTGCATTGTTACGACAAACAGTGCGGTTCCTCAAACCTTCGGCCAAGGGTCTCGCGATACTTGCATTCACAGGTGTGACCCAGGAAATCCACCCTGAACTCAATCGTGGCGTGAGAACGGGAACGGGCAAGATCAGCCGCCTCGGCAACCCGTTGGCAACCGCCATCACTTGCATCATCTCACGGTAGGTAAGAATATCCGCTCCCCCAATATCGATCACACGCCCGACCGTAGCTGGCACTTCCAGACATTGGACCAGATATCTCAACACGTCGCGGATTGCGATCGGCTGTGTCTCAACCTTGACCCACTTTGGTGTGATCATGATCGGCAAGCGGTCAACCAGATAACGCAGAATCTCAAAAGATGCAGAACCAGATCCTATGATCATTGCCGCGCGGAAGACTGTTGTGGGAATCGCACTGGACTGAAGTATCTCGGCCACTGCCCGGCGGCTGCGCAGGTGCTTACTGAGGTCTGGCCCCATCTCTCCCAATCCACCCAAATAGATAATGCGTTGACACCCCGACCCAGCCAATCCCTCGAGAAAGTTCGTTGCCAATTCCCGATCACGTGAATCATAATCGTCCCCCGCGCTGATCATGGCGTGCACGAGGTAATACGCAACATCAACTTCCGCTGCCGCTTCCTTGATTCGATCCAGGTCATCTAGCGACCCTTCGATGATCTTCAAATTAGGGTGATCGTGAAACCGGAAGTCCGCCATTTTCTCGGGGCTACGGACCAAGCAGCGAACCTCCAACCCCTCTTCGAGTAAGCGAGGAACCAAGCGGCCGCCCACATAACCCGTTGCACCACACACAAGAACCCTTGAGACATTCACTATGACTACCTTTTCCGCCCGCTCGCGTTCTGTTCCTGCAACTTCGACACTCCGCATTGTCACTGCTTGTCCACAGCTTCCCAAAAAAGACGCCCAATTCCTGGGAAACCACGTGTTTCATCAGCCAGCTGACCTCCCCACGCCGATCCGCAAACTGTTATCAGCATGCGACTTAGGCACCGCCCAGTGGACACAGACAGAATGCGTCCAAACTGCATCAACAACAAACGCCCCAACGCGACAATACAAGTCGCGTGCCCATGATGACACCCTGCCGTCATTGCCATCGCGACCGGCGGGAAGCCTGCACGATAGGGCCCTTAGCCCCGCAAAATGCCCCGACCCCGCAAGACACGATCCTTGCGGCGTCACGCTGGATCAGCGACACAGACTTGGATCAGCGACACAGACTTGGATCAGCGAAACAGACTTCGCCCAGAATCTTTGAACTCACACATCAAACTCCTGCAACGTCGCTTGACATGTATTTTCAAAGGCTACTCGTAGCTTTCTTTCTTTGGGCAACAGCTGAGTGCATGCCGTGGTTGACCAGTAGTCGCCGTGCATGCACACGCTATTGCACGAATCGCCATGTGCATGCCCCGACAAAATTTGGTGCATGTCGTCCAGCGACAGCGGTAGTCTGCCAGCGACAGCACCTTGAATGGCCTCTGCGCGCAAATCAGCAGACTCGTGGACCCGCCGTCCACGCAACAGAGCAGGCGCACGGTGGTCGTAATGCGCATTGGGAATGATTTCCAAGGCCGCCATCGGCCGACATTGCAACCGATTTGTATGGAACACGAAACCCTCATCAGCAGCGCGAGCATGGACGCGGCTATTCGACAATTCAAGTGATGTGACCGCGCCTGCAGCATCCGCCAACATCAACAGCCCACCGCCTGCGCGCGGCAGCCCGGCAATGAGTTCAATTGCCTCATTGACGGTCGTTGCTTCTGCAAGGATACGAGCGATCAACATGGTGATCGTTGGGGCCGGAGAAAGTTGATCAGTGACGTAAGCATAATTGCATGCCACACCCAAGCCGGCTTCGTTCACACCATCCACCGCGCCCAACAGAGGCGAGAAAGTGAATTCGACGGACCTCAGCTTTCCAGTTGGATTGGAACGCCGAACGACAAAGAACTGCTGAACCACAGGGACATGATCAAAATTGTGCATCACGCGCGCGTTCCCGTCCTGGGAGGCAGGACCAGTGACTGCGATCGCCGAGCAGCCAGCCTGAAGTCCGCTAGGTTGCGTTTGGCTGCTACCAGTCAAATCACTCATGACCGCTTCCAACAGACAGCACAACGCAAGCTTCGGTTCGGGCAATTTTGCTCCCTCACAGATACCCAAAAACCGCTGTTCAAAATCACCGCCAGCGGTACGAAACGCACCTTTCATGAACCGATGTGCCTTACGCTCCGCCATCTGCCGAAACAACCGCATTGGCATCCAACGCGGCTTCATCAGCCGGAATGCCTCCAACGTGCCTATTTCCGCAATCGCTCCGCGGATATTCCCCCGCAAAGCCTCACCCTGCTGGCGGCCCATTTCTCGAGCATTGCCAAAGCATCCTACCTCGGGCAAAGGGTCACTCATCATTCTGTTCCGGTTAGAAGCACACTCTTCCAGTTTGAAGCAAGAGAAAAGAGCCTCTTCGCTCGACTCTGGTTTTGAATTTATCACTTTTAATCACTCCAACTCGCTAACGCGAGGCGGTAGCCTACAACACTCTCACAATGAAACAAGGAATGGGGTGGGGTTGTCGTGAGGATCCAGCCGACGTTTGACGACGGTCATGTGCCGTCTTCACAAACCTGTTTCAGACACAGTTCACGACATATTCATCACCTCTGCCAACAAAGAGTATTACGCGGTCCACCGAACGCTGTCAGCTCGCATCCTCAAGATTTGGTCAAACGCCGCATGTTTTGTTGACGCCCGCAGTCGTTTTTGGCTCCCGTATGCCGACTTCTTCCAAGTGCCGGCAGGATCTCATAAGATTGCGTCGAGTGAAGATACGTAAAAGAGGTTCCCAACAGGAGAGTGTTAGTCTGATGACATTCGATGTCGTCCAACATAGCCGAAAACTCAGCAAACTGATCGAGCTTGATACCCCGTTTGTCACTGTCACCGTAATCGACATTGACAACAGTGCACGACGAGTCGATGGCGTGAAAGCCTTGATCACCGCCGAGGGCCTTGACTGGGGAACCCTTGGGGGAGGAAAAATTGAAGCCGTTGCCATCGAGTATGCACAAGAGGCTCTCAAAACGCATCACGGCACCACCTGCAAGTTCGTCACATGGAACTTGCGAACAGACATCGGGATGACGTGTGACGGGGAAGCCAAACTTCTCTTCGAAATCCACAACAAAGGCGAGTGGAATCTTGCTGTTTTCGGTGCTGGGAATGTCGGCCAAGTGCTGATACCGATGCTGACCCAACTCCATTGTCGTGTAACCTGCATCGACCCATGCACTCAGTGGATCGAAAAAATCGCGGACCATCCCAAACTGAACAAACTCACCACCGACGATCCAGCCAGCCTTGTTACTGAGTTTCCGACGAATACGTTTTTCGTACTCATCAGCAGGGGCCACGCCGTGGACTTGCCCGTTCTTGCAGAGATACTGTCCACCCGCAATGCACCCTACATCGGCGTGATTGGAAGTCATCAAAAAGCCAAGGTGCTGAAACGAGAGCTCACCGCAGCCGGCATCTCAACCCAAAAACAGCAGAGCTTTGTGTGCCCAATCGGCCTTCCAATCGGAAACCATACCGCAGCCGAAATTTCGATCAGTATCATCGCCCAACTGATTCAACGCCGCGATGAAATAGGTATTTTAAAAGCCAAGAACACGTCGTTTTAAAAAAATATCCACACAACTGCTGCTCGCGGCCCTCTTGAACCAAGCGAATGATCGCTAGGATTTGACTACAACGCCCGCATCGTGTTTCCCTCCCCTTCTGAATGCACCAAATCCAGTGAGCCACACAGTCATCACCAACGACAACCGTTCATTGAAGATTGTCGCAAGTGGAATCCTTGATCATGGTTTGGCTGAAAACGAAGATGCAGCCATTTCGCAGAAGCAGATTGATCTGTGCCACCAATGGCTTAGCAAGGCCACCGTCGCGAACCCACCACAATTCAGCAGTTTCTGGGTCAAACATGTGGTCGAAAACTGGGCCGGACAACAAATCTCCAACGGTGCTCTGATTGTTGCGGCATTCGAGGCCGGTTTTGAACTCGCAAAGCCAAAAAATGAACCAGGGTCGAACGTAACCATTGGTTTGGACGCCACTGACCTTCGCGAATTTGACTGTGGTTGCGGGCATCCCTGATGCTCACGCTGTCTTCGCCTTGCATCAAACTCATTACACTCAGAGCAGGTACGCGTTGTTGTGAGCTGCAAAATGCCCCCTGCATTTCTGCTACAGGCTCATGTCCGTGCACTTGGCCAACACCTGCGTTTTGAACTCCCCAAGGGACTGTCTATCCCGATATCCATTGAGTCTCCGACCCGCAATCCACCACTCTCACGATCATCAAACACACCTCGGCAGAAGCAAAACCTGATGCCAGTCTCACTGCGATGAGCTTCGCCAATACGCTTTGAAGCCGAACATTCAAGGCAAGGTGGACAGCTCTGAATGCAGTAACTTTTGCAGCATCATGCTGTGCACGTTGAAATGTGTCGAGAATTCCTCACAACGCTCTTAAATTAAAATAACAGGTCGGATTTTTCTATCTCCATGGGCTCCCGTCAAGAAGCAAAACAATGCCTCATCCTTGAGATCAGTAATTCCTACAGCCCACAACGAAGCATGGCACGGCTAAACAAAACTTGATTCCGTCTCTTTCGTTCTGTGGTGACCACAGTTCGGCCACGAACAAAAACTCTGCCGAGCACTTCCACTGGTCACCCGACATGCGTCCGTAACACTCACAAAGCTTCCATACGAGACACCCAGCAATTAGCAGAACGCGGGCTTCTCTTCATTGCACTCTCTACCCTGACATGCCTTATTACGCTCCTGTGCATTGCAAAATTCAGCCGAGAACTCAACGACAGGGACTTCCCGCGTTTCGCTTTTACCTTCTACCACTCACTGTTTTGAGCCCTAATAGGTGCAATTTCGACACAATCACCATGACCGCTTCACCCCGTAAGCAGCCTATTTAAATTCTCAAGCCGGAGCTTGATTCCAAACAACCTAGCACTGATCATTGCGCAACGGTGCGCGACAAAGAGATCCGAAGATAGATGAGAACGAGAAACCCCAAGCTACTCTGAGGTTCAGCACACATCGCCCTCGTAGCAAGACAAGAGCAGAGGAAATTCTTGAAGCAGGACTCCACCTGAGCGCTGCCAATGCATGGGAAGCTGAGTCATGTCGTTTACATTCAGACGTGAAGTCAGTGTTCGAGCTCGCCTGCGATCTTTTGCGTGAAGATTCAGGCTGGATCTTGATCGCTGTCGCACCCGTACAGGAATATTCACAGGAAGAGGCCAATGCACTCACATTGGGATCTTGTCGCGCCCTTCGTAACATTGACGTACCCAATGGGTTTTATGTCACCCGGAAACTTGAATCACGCAGCACTGTTTTGGACATACGCCATGTCAGGATTGAACGGTTCGCAGAAGAGCCCACCGAGGAAAGTGTTGCATTCGAGAATGTAAAGAGACACTCTCCCGGCGAAGTGATTCACCTTAACGCCCTCGGATTTTTCGCTGTCCCCAGAAACTCTCCTCTGGACTGGGACTCCTCGATCGCACTGCCAACAGACGGTAACGATATCGGGTCGGTTCGGATCGCGAGTTCACCAAGCGGAGCCGTTCCTTCCGTCGCGATGTTAGAGCAGGCTGCCGCGACACTCGTGCAACAGGCAAAGAAACCGGTGGACGACCTTGCAGATCTCTTATGCCGCAAGCCGATGAGCGATGCCCAGATCACGCGAAAAGCAATCCTAACGTTCTCTCACGTCGACTGACTCCACTCGGCTGACTCCACTCGACATAGCTTCAAGTCGGCATAGTTCCAACTCGCTTCAGCTTGAGTAATCGACCTACTTCAGCCGCGTGTGAGGTCAACCCGTTTAGGGTTGGCGTCTTGCTGAGCATGGTTGTTAACGCTGCTTTTCACGTTCTTCTTTTCTGGCTGGAAAATCAACCACCACCAGCTTTTGAGTCTTCTGATCCCAAGCATACTCCTGATAGTAAGGCAGCATTGCCAGTCGAATTCCGTCGCTCTTTCCCTTCTTGATGATCTCCTTCATGAACACCTCGTGAGTCAACGGTTGCGGCTCACGAATGCTCTGTGCGTTTCGTATCTGGATCGCTTTATCAACGGCCATCGCACCGATCGTTGCGACGGAATTCCGATACGCTGCTGCGCTGGCAAGAAGTGGATTTGAGGTACCAACTTCTTTGGTCGCCAACACGCCCCCCTTTTCCAAAGCATCTTTCAATGCCAGAACGTTCTGTGTTGTCTTCCCAATGGTCTCACGCGGAGTCGCCTCTTCTGCCGTAACTCCCGGAGTGGTCGATGCCTTTGGTTTTGCACTTGAGCTATCCGCACTGGGCGAAGGAAAACACCCAAGAACTACCGACACCGATCCAAACAATATCGACAACATCAACTTATTCATCGCGATCTCGTATTCAACAAAAGGTAACGAACAGACCGAACTTCTGACATGAGTGCCAGACACCCCGGATTTGCCACCGCAACACCTGCAAACGTACGCTACAGATATCCTGCGTAAAAAATGGCGTGGCCCAAACATCAATTGGGCTGGATATAAGGCGATACAGCCTGGCACACCTGTAGCCTCAACCCTCAGTTGTGGGCTCTTGGACAAGATAACGCAAGCCACAACAGGTCACAATCAACCGACAAACAACTTTCTGTGATCAGGCGTAGGACGCGTCGGATTGTATTGCTGTCCTGACTGCCAATCGTTTACTGCTACCCGCTTGATTCTTTTTTTGAACGTGCCCCCGCACCGACAAGTCTACCTGCCAGTTTGTGCCCAACTCGTTAGCCGCGGGCAATCTGAATCCTAAAAGGCAATACCAAGAAGTGACCATCGAGCTTTGAAACAGGAATCCCACGTCCACCCACTTCAACGCCGGCCCCTTGCTGAATCAAAACCTTGGCTAATGCGTCAGTCATATCCACTTCAGAATTCGATCGCTGGTGCGGGCAACGAAGATCTCGGATTTCTTTTCAAATGGCCACGCCCGTGCAAACGGTCCGTCAATCTGTAAGTCACTGTCAATCTGTAAAACACAGTAACGCGGCAAGTAGATATTGAAGCAAGAATCACCGTTCCTAACGATTAGCCCTGACCTGCTGGAAAGCCCACCCCGGTTGATGAACGCTTGTTTCGGCAACACGGTTGCCCATCGTTCACAAGCATGAATGAACCGCGGCAACTATCGGTTTCAACAGAGAGTCAGATAGTCAAAAAAGAAACGTTAGCAGCCCAGTTTCCGAAGCACACCTTCCATCGCATTGGCGTGTCGGTAGAAGCCGAGATCACTGGGATGGGATCCATCCGTAGTATCATCACGATCCTCCCCCAGCAGTGACTCCCCCTTCACATAGCCGATCTGCTCGAAGCCCTCGGCGACGAGGCGTTCATAAGCTGAACGCAACGCACCACGACTTTCATCATGCCGCTTTTGTGAACCACTCACAAAGCCGGCGTTAGCATACGTCCTGTCTTCCACCAACAAGATAGGCGTCTTGGGCCGTGCTTTGCGTAACTGCCGAACCAATGGCTCGGCACGAGCCGCTACCTCGCGCCCGACCATGTTCGGTAAACAATCAATTACGTAAACGACCGGATCAAGTTCCGCGAGAAAATTGCCAACCTCTTTTTCCATTTTTCCGTTACCAGAAAACCCGAGATTGATCACGGGTCGGTCGAAACGTCGACCCAAGATGGCCGGATGCGGCATACCGGGCCTCGAGGCACAAGCCCCATGCGTGATCGATGTTCCATAAAAAACAATAGGTTTTTTGGTACGAGGTGCGATAGGCTCGAAAGCCGCACCCTTCGGTACCCCGACGCGTAGAAACTCCGTTCCATTATAAAGCGGGAGGTAAACGGTGTAATCTCGTTCGCCTGGCAACAGATTACCCACCAACTGGGTTTTCACATTTTGGCTTGTCGGTCGACTGACCGCGACCCAGCGAGACTGCCCTGCCTCGTCCGTCGCGTACAAGTCGACGCCACTGACGCCGGTCGCAGGCATATGCGGCAACGCCAGCTTGCTGGAGGTCAGCTTGTAATCTACCCATATCTTGTTCGCATTGGTCCGAAACCGTGCCAACATCCCGGCGGAGTGCCTACTTAAGCTCCAAACGGGACTGCGAACCTCACCCTTGGCTCTTTCGGGCAGGCGGTCAAAGTATTTCTCTGTCTGTTCCGCTTCCCATCCCTTGCCTTCAACCCCCCATTGCTCCACGTTGTGCCACTCGAGATCGTCGCCCTGAGGCTCCAAGCCAAGCGTGGACGTTCCCATCGCAAGTGCAGTTGCTGTGACAGTGGAACCCTGCAGCAACTGCCTTCGATTCAGCTTGGCCTTCAACACAACAACACCCTCGTAAAATGAAAATTTTTTACCGTTTTGCGACATATCCCAATGCGAGATGCCCAGGCGTTCCCACAACCGCAACGGCTCGCCGCCCCCTAGAATAACACGATCTCGTGAGCAAAGCACATCCATCGCAGATCGCTAACACCATCTAGCCTGCTGAGATTTACGGGGCCCTGACCATTTTTTACACCTGAAAAAGCGACCTAAAAGGTGTTGAAATTCGTAAAACACCAAAAGCCAAGTGTCAGACGGCAGTAATGCACACAACGTATTGTTCACACAACAACAGCCACGCAACGTCAGACCCATCATTTTCCCCTACAAAACAACTTGACTCCTCCCACTACAAGCGTTGTCCTGCACACCCAATCATCCCGCTTTGCTCTGGCAAATTGCAAGCAGAAGATCGACAATATGTGTATCACTTGCCTTCAGCAATGACGCTCAGACATCACTCACACCGCCTCTCTTTATTGTTCCTTTCATTCTGCCCAACGATGTTTAGATCACCCAGAATTAAACCAGCTCTTTTACTTACACTCCTTACGCTCACCACTGGTTGCGGTGGCCTTCCTGACGAAGTGGTCGAACGGAATCACAAAAACCGACAAGGA
Source organism: Rubripirellula sp. (assembly GCA_051010795.1). GTDB lineage: Bacteria > Planctomycetota > Planctomycetia > Pirellulales > Pirellulaceae > Rubripirellula. The sequence continues at coordinate 1,793 of JBPCVE010000228.1, read as the reverse complement.
GAGACTGTCACACTTTCGCTTAACAAGTACACCAACGACCAGACACTAGGTCTTCTTTCCGACATGCCAAGCATTCGGACATTGACGCTCGACAACGCCCAAGCAACTGATGCAGGCATGTCACACGTATCCAAACTCAAAAGCCTTCAGATGTTGGCGTTGAATGGCACTGACATCACCGACGGCGCTCTTGACGAACTGCAGCAATTGTCCGACCTAACCCAACTGGAACTGGCTAACACAAAAATCACAGATGAAGCTATCCCAGCAATTCAAACATTCAAAAGTCTGAAGGTACTGAACCTCGAAAATACGGACATCACAGACGAAGCGTTGAAATCACTTTCCGAGATGAAACAACTACAGGCGTTGGTACTCAACGGAACCTCGGTCACCGACGCTGGCATCGCTCATCTCGCGAAACTGAAAGACCTCGACTCACTACGCCTCAATGACACCAAAATCACAGATGCAGCGATCGAGAGTCTTCGGGACAACCAAAAAATCACAGACCTCCAGCTAAAAAACACCCAAGTCACCGACAAGATTGCAGACGTACTGAAAGGATACCGCGAACTCGCTTATCTGAATCTTGAGGGTACATCCATCACCAACGAGGCGTTGCTCGCGTTAGCCCCCCTGGAAAAGATACAGTATCTGTTTTTTTCCAACACTGACACATCGTTGGCCGCACAAGCACGTTGGTCTGGAATCCCGACACTCATGATGAATGACACCAAGAATGTTGACGAGGAATTAGTGTTTGCCGAGGGAACCAGCACGATCGAATCAATCAGCCTTGTCAACAGCGATCTGACGGACGCCGGCATCGAGTCCTTAATGACCTTACCAAAGCTTCGGCGACTGTCGCTGGAGGGAACCCAAATAACAGACATTGGAATCAACAAGCTTTGCGAGCTCAAAACCATTGAGGCACTTAACCTCAAAGAAACCAAAGTCACAGAGGCTGGCCTTGCCAATCTTGAAAGCCTACCCAACCTCAAGAGTCTCACGCTTTCAAAAGGACAATTCTCAGCGGAAGCCAAGAAGAAACTGGGTGATGCCCTGCCATCACTGCGTTTCTATTGAACTCCACCTTTTGTGTGTTTGACATTCCCTATTTGGATCGGCAGCGGAGATTGCTTCCCGCACTCTGGAGAAAGTTCATTGGCAACACGATCGCGGTTGCGGTCCGCACCGATGCATCATGTTGACATTCCGGCTCAACTGCCGAGGGCCCCTGATATTCAGAACTCCCCCCCTGCTCCGCCCCGACGCATTCAGCTACGCGGCACCAGATAGATTTGGCCACCGAACTCCACCTGAACCCAACTGACAGTTTCTTTTTTTTGACGTTTGAATCATCACTTTTCGTAGGCATGAACTGAAAATAAGTAGACAGGCATGAAATCCTCCCAGTTAGCAACTGCCGTTTCAACGATTAATCGGCCTACTCATTACGCGAAAAAAACCGCTCGCGACCGCAGTTTCCCAATTCCACAAAACTCCCCCTAAAGATGACTAGCTCGGGGCCGCGGCTTATGACCTACCCACCAAAGGTGGAAAATCCTCGCGCCGATCACGCTGAACCTCCCATCATCGGGGACCGATCCGCAGGTTCAAAATTCCCCAAATGCTTGACAATCAACGGCGAAACTGCGGCCCAATTCCAGCAACCACGAGTCAGCCGCAGGGTGGCCGAATCCACAGCAGCACAACATGGTCACCAAGCCGCTGTGATGCCAAGCCGCTGTGATGCCAAGCCGCTGTGATGCCAAGCCGCTGTGATGCCA
>JBPCVE010000227.1:0-5756 GCA_051010795.1 Rubripirellula sp. | reverse complement strand
CATGGTTGTCTTGCTTTCTTGCCCCAGACAGCATCCAACCGAGAATCTCTGCCACATTTCCAGCGATAAAACTTGTACTTGGTGGGATTCTTCGTGTAGTAATTTTGGTGATATTCCTCTGCTGGATGGAACTTGCCGGCTTTCATGATTTGCGTCTCAATTCGCTTGCCGAGCTCTTGAGCGACACGAGTGCAGGTAGTCTTTGCAACTTTTTCCTGCTTTTCATCGTGGGTAAAGATCACCGTACGATACTGGTTACCCTGGTCACAGAATTGACCATTTGCCTGTATTGGATCAACGTTGTGCCAGAACAGAGATACCAACGAATCATATGACACACGATCAGGATCAAAGCAGATCTGCAGCGATTCAATATGCCCCGTCTTCACCTGCTCATACGTCGGATTTTTCGTGCGGCCTCCCGTGTAACCTGAAGTGGTTGAAATCACGCCGTCAACCTTATCAAACGCTGGTTCCATGCACCAGAAACATCCTCCCGCAAAAGTAGCCAAGCGGTTCTTACTTGTTGGCGTCTGACCACTGCCTCCCGCCTGGATGATTGTCGCGGGTGTTTGTTCGGCAGGTGATTTCTTGGGTGCCTCCGCGAGCATCCAAAAAGCGAACAGAACGACCAACAATGGAGTTCCAAATCGAAAGATCGACTGCATCATCGACTTATCTCGCGGGATATCGTTGCAAGCTGTTAAACAATGACCTTGACCCTGTAGCCTAACAGGTGTGCTAGCTCATCGTCAAAAAACGGATGCTAGCTCAGCCATTGTTCTCGCAGCGGCAAAAATCAAAAGTCAAACAGCAGCAAGTGTTGTTGCCGGGCGCCAATCAACAAGATGTATTTCGACTTTCCTGAATCCACGAAAGTCATTCACGACCGGTCGGTAGGCAATTTCAATTGGACCTTCAGTCGCATTGATCTCATCACACCAATCACCGGCACCAAAAGCAACCCCGCGGATCACCTTCTTTCCCTGACGGAGATTAACCGTCAGGTGTCGATCACCCCCACCCATTTTGCGTGCAGGTTCATCGAGCTCCACATTCCTGCAATAGAGAACAGGTCTTGGATTGGAAGCTCCAAATGGCGCCAGCATATCCATCTGCTTGAGCACCTCAAGATTTAATTGCCCCAGTGTTGCCTCAGCATCGATCACGATCTCAGGCACAATTTCTTTATCGTTCCACTGTTTGGCGACCGCCTCGTTAAAGTCACCACGAAAAGCCTCGATCTCACGTTCACTGATCGTCAAACCGGCTGCTGCCTTGTGTCCACCAAAGCGAACTAATCGGTGATCACATTCGCAGAGGGCATCGTAAAGGTTGATGTTCGTTCCACCCACACGCCCCGAACCCACAGCCTCCGTTTTGCCTGCTGCATCCAACGAAATCACAAAAACAGGCTTGGCATACTTATCAGCCAAGCGTCCTGCAACCACACCGATGACACCTGGATGCCAGCCAACACCAGCGAGCACCAAAGCAGCATCACTTTCCGGATCGAATTCAGACTTGGCCTGTTTATCTGCCGCCAAATAAACACTTCGTTGCAAACTATCCCGCGTCGTATTGAGTTGATGTATGTACTCCGCTAATTGCGTCGCCCGCTCACCCGGAGAAATAGTCATCAATTCAACTGCCAATTGAGCTTGCCCAAGCCGCCCGGCAGCATTCAGCCTCGGAGCAATATTAAAACCAATGCTCTCAGTATTGAGACTCTCAACCTGATCCAGCTTGGTAACCTTCATCAATTCTGTCAGCCCGGGCAAAGGCTCCGCTCGCAGCATGCGAATGCCATGCTCAACCAAAATTCGATTTTCATCCAACAATGGGACGACGTCAGCGACCGTTCCGATTGCGGTCAAGGACAACGATTGCATCAGGTAACGACGCATCCGCTCCGTTACTTTCTTTGCCCCACAGATCGACTGGCATAAGGACCAAGCGAGTTTAAACGCGACGCCCGCGCCGCAAAGTTCTCCAAACGGATAAGTAGTGCCAGGCAACCGCGGATGCACAATCGCATCAGCATCAGGTAATTGCTCACCGATGGTGTGGTGATCCGTGATCACCAACTTCACACCTAATTCCTTGCACAACTCAGCATGGTCAACACTCGTGATCCCGCAATCGACCGAAACAATCAATTTCTTGCCTCGGTCGGCCAATTTGCGAATCGCATCCTCATTCAGGCCATAACCATCTTCAAGGCGATTCGGCACGTGGTAGCTCACGTCAGCATTAAACAGCCTCAGCCCGTTGACCAGAATGGCTGTCCCCGTCATCCCATCACAGTCATAGTCACCATAGATGACGATGGGCGTTTTATCTTCGATCGCTTCCACAAGAATCGATGTCGCCTCTGGAATGCCAGGCAATTCCTGAGGATCTCTCAAACCCATTAATTTCGTATCAAGAAAACGCGAAGCATCCTCAGCAGTGTAGATACCTCGACTCACGAGAAGTTGCGCAACCACAGCGGGCAACCTTCCCGACTTCATCAGACTCTCAACACGATCAGCATCGTGTGGAATGATCCGCCACTGTCGTTTCATCCGTGAATCCTGTGGACCTGAACCGCTTGGACTCGAAACTATGTTGTAGGGTATTCCCGCACAGGAAATTCCACAGCCATGAAATAGCCAGTACCAAACTACCAGTACCGAGTTGTCAGTGTTGGTAATTTCGCAACTTGCGATATTACCGGGACAGTGCACCAGAACGGAGGACAGAAAATCGAACGAACGATGCCGTGATCAACACAACGACGTGCTCCACCCACTGCAGGTCTGTAGCTATTGCGGAATCGATTGCGGAGATGTGTTCAGAAACCGCACGAGCCGCTCGTCAAGAACGGCACCACAGACCATGCTTTGACCGAATTACTTCTTCTTTTCGCCGTGAAAAGTGTGCTTACGCAAACGCGGGCAATACTTCTTGACGCGAAGCTTCTCTCCGCCAGGCTTTCTCCTGACCGAATAGTTGTAGTCGCCGCACTCTTCGCACACGAGAAAAATCGTTTCAGCTTTCTTCTTGGCCATCGGGAGGGCTCGGTTTGTCGTCTAATTTGGGCAATATGGAAATATCGAGTGGCGATTATTGCAGTAGAAGGGCTATTTCGGCAAGTAGAAATGACCCGGTTAGCAACGTTTCTTGGGTCAGCTTCGTGGAAAACCCTCGGGATGACCATCGAAAAGCACGCAAGAGCGTCCAAAAAGCGATCCTCACCACGTCTCAGCTACTGCTGAAGAGCAAAAAGCACCAGATTTGCGACAATTTTGGCCGCATCCTCGGTGTTGTACCCAGGACATTGGATGGAATTCGGGCTTTCCAACGCACAACTCAAGTCCAACGGGGAAAAAAAGACGGCTGCCAAGTCATCCACCATGGCAAATTCCAGATCAGGCTGACCCGTTTGGCGCGAGCCTTGTTTGTCACCGCCAGCGGGTATCCGAATCGTCACATTGCGAAGATCAAATCCACCGGTTGCCCGGATTGCGGGGTGATTTTCCGGCATCGCCTGCAGCGGTGCATCAGGGAGTGTTTTCGCCATTTCACGCCGAAATGCGTCACTGAAAGCCTTACTACCGCAAACTGCAGACCCCAGAATGATCCCACCACTCTTCACATAGTCGCGAAGCAACTTGCGCTCAGTTTCGTTCCAGCTGAAATCTGTACGGCCGTGAATCCAGAGAAACGGCACATCATTTAATTGCTGAGAATCAAGGCTAACCGGCTGGGCAGGGGAGGCGAGCGAGATTGGTACGCGAGCCGCTATCAAAGACATCGCGTTGGGAAGTGCACGGCGAGCCTCTTGTCCACCTGCGTCAAGCGATAGCATGGCTACCTGCACCACATCTCGCGACGCATCATCGGCCGGTCCCGCGGGCAGAATAGTCCTTTGCTCAAGTTTGTCTTTCAATTCACGGCCGGTCGCATAGGCAATCAGATTTTCGCCGATATGAATCCCGGCCTGGACTTGCTCTCGCAGTTGCTCGCCACCGCGATCTCGGTGGAACAAAAGATCACCGTATTCCCAGCGACAAGACAAACTTTGGGGTACATAAAAAACAGCGGTACGACAACATGCTTGGACGCCATACACCCAAAAGTCAGGCCCCATCAGAGTCGGATCGACTTTATGCTGAGCTGACCAGATGGGATGCCCGGGAGGCAAGCGTTCCAAACCTGCTCCCTCAAACCAGCTCTGGCAGAGCTGATTCACACTACGTTCAAAACCACTGGCATCCCCACAACCATCACCACCCTCCGCTTCAAAGAGGATGCAGCCACCCTGGTCCACATACTCCTTGAGCCGCCCAGATAATTGGTCGTTCATGGGTATCGCCTCCGTTCCACTCATGACGAGGACAGGGGCCTGCAGCAAGTCTTCCAAACTTGCATCATTGGCATCAATGGTCTGCCACGTAAGATCACGTCCCCAGTCACTTTCGACATGTCGAACCAGTTGACGCAAGCCATCAGGATGTTGGTTCCACTGAGCTTGGATCTCAGGACTTCCATACTGGAGCCGGCCGGCGACGACCTGTCGCTTTCCTTTACTTAGAAACAGCAACGCAAAAGAAGTGGCAACGTTACTACTTTCCATCGCTCCCACATTGGACCAGTATCCCTGAAATTCATCTTGAATACCGATCAAGTATTCTGCACCCTCACGGTACCAGTCATGGTCACCCATGAATCGGCGTCCCGACAGTCGACCAACACGCTCCAGCGCGTACAGATAGTAAAACTTGGTCATGGAATCCCCGCCGGGATTAACTTGTAGCGTAAAGTTTCTACCGAGCCACTGAATTCCATTTTCAATTGCCTGCTCATCTGTGGTGCTACCCCCGCAACACTGGATCTGGTTTCCAGCAGCATCAGAATCCAGACGATTGCCTGCGATGATGACCGATGCAATGCCTGCACAAGTCATGCTTCCCGAAGTCCGCCGACCACTGCCATACGCCCATCCCCCATTGGATTGCTGACGATTGGTCCAGTAGCGGTGGGCGCGTTGAAACACCAGGGGATCGATTTTGATCCCGCGATCCTGAGCGGCTCCGAGTGCCAACAATGCAAACTGCGAGTTGGATGGATCCCCCGCACCGCGTTGGCTTCCATAATCCCAGCTTCCAATCCGGTCTTTGGCCCCTGCGGACTTTTGCCCTCTGACAAGCCATTCAACGTTTCGACGGATTCGGGGCAGGTCCCCAGCGGCACCGAGTTGGCAAAAAACGAGCGTTTGCAGTGCGACTGAATAGGTTTGATTGGGCTCGAATGTGCGTAAGTACCTCATTGCCCGGACAATATCGGGATCTTCTCGAGAAACCGCTGCATTCAGCATTGCTAAAGTACATAGTGCTGAAAGGCCACAAGACTGGCCCCCATATTCCTCCCAACCACCTCGATCATTTTGTGATTTGCGAAGATAGGCAATTCCACGGGTAATCGATCGCTGAACCGCCTTGGTATCGATGTCTGCCTGAGCTTGTTGGCGAGGGAGCAACCCCAATCCGAGACAAATCAGGATAATCCAGAACTGGCCCCCCTTTCCCGCAATCTGCCCCAGCGGTCTAAGATAGCGGTAACAGCCAGCCACGCAGATGTCTGCCATTGCAATACCCAGCGGCCTCAGTGCAACCCTGAAAAGCATTGGTCGTGTTTCCGCAAAGGATTGTTTCTTTTCCATCATGAGCGGTTCTCCTCCACCACCTCCACCAAATCAACCTACCCCCAAA
>JBPCVE010000226.1:0-6951 GCA_051010795.1 Rubripirellula sp. | reverse complement strand
GCACCTTTGTTACGTGCAACAAAGAGTAACGCTCGTGCCAGGTTCGGCAGCGAGGCCACTCGTTCCAGCAGGCGATCATGACAAGTGTCTTGATCAGCTACCGGGGCGTCTGTCTCACTCGTCAAATTGTCGTCCGCTGTGTGCAGCAAATACGACCGTCCGACGGATTCGTCCGCCTTCGGGTCGGGTTCGCTCTCGTTCGAGTTGTCGGCAAACACGAATCCCAGTTGACGCGATTCAGAACTTTTCAACTTGTCATCCCCTTCGCTCCACCGGCATTACCCGGCTTCGTTACTACTACGAGATGATCCGACTTCTCGAACGACATCGGTCTGCGGTCGTTTCCTCCGCACAGGCCTACCAAGTCAGTTGGACTATCGTCCCATCGCTTGGATCGATCGAGAGCTCCCTGGGTAAGACACAGTGATGTCCCCCCCGCTCCCGCCTCCACTACACACTGACCGCGATCGGATATGGGGCGTCACGGATGAAGGCCCGCTTGCCCAGGTCAACATGCCTGCTTGGTGGTTCGCTTTCGTTCGGTGCTGCAGTTCGCTACAAGCTTCCATCTCACACGACCTCACGGCAAAACCAAACTCCGCAACCTCAGTCACTCGGATCGGTTCGTGCAACTGCCTTTCGCTCATGGTTACCTCCGATAGGTCCCATAAAGGACTCTCACCTTCAATCACTGCGCCATGCCCGGCGCAACTTCCGACTTCGGTTACGCCTCAGCCTCCAGAACACAGCGGCTTTACCAACCCCGATCCTCTCACTTAACTTGCTGCAAAGACCGGGGGGTAGTCACTCAAGGGACTGCAAGACTACAAAGCATTGGCATTTGGACAGAATTCCTCAATGCAAGGCCGAGAAAGATTTCAGGCCACAAAGCCGATCCGCGCTGGAAGCAGGCGATGCTTCGAGAGGTCAGGGAGATGAATCGATGAACTTACTTGGGTACGCACTGGTTTTTGGCACTCTTGCAGGATTCATCGCGATTCTTTCCCTCTGGCTCGTCGCGGAGAATCGCTGGTCAAAGCGGTCCCGCATTACGTTGGGCCTGCTCACGATCCTGATAGCCATGCCTGTCACTGCACTGGTTGCAGTCACCGGTACCCAGCTTGACGACCAATCTTATTACGCGGCGTCCGTTCAGACTTTGCTTGACGAAACGATCGTCGCACTTGAGGCCGGCGAGCCTGGTTTTCTCCATCGACTCAAGACCTTTCGAGAGAAGCAGGTGTTGACGTACGAATCACGATGCGACCTCCTCGAGAACGCTCGAGCTTTCAGGGATGACGGCCAGGCCATGCGAAACAAGATGGAGACGACAGGAAAAAGGTCGAATGTTTCGTTTTCGTCGGATCACGCAAGTGCCTTTCCGGATATCCGCGCCATCATCGAGACGGGGCGTGACGCTAAATCGATGCCTGCGGGCATGGTGGTTCGCCTTTACACTGAGGCCAGCGGTGCCGATGAGCATAAAAACACCAAGGAAAGATGGGAGTTCTCACCGGGAAAAGTTCATCGACTTGTCATCAATGACTCGAATGGGTCTGTACTCTATCGCCGCGAGAAGAGTCTTGCGTTTGATACAGCAAACATTTGCCGACAGTTACTTGACGGGAAGCTCTTTGTAATCGAGGCTCAGAAAGGTACAGGAACGGCTCGTATGTTTGCCGGCACTGGCTGTGAAGGTGCCGTCGGGGAACGCACGATCGAGATTCTGATCGATGGCAAGCCTGCAGTTGAGGTTGGTGAGTGTTGCCTCTTTGCAGGCCTGCCGAAGACAGATGCCCTTGCATTTCATGCGCTCTACGAGCAACCTGCGTCACAGGCACGCCATGCGTTTAGCGTCACTGGCGTACCAAGCACCACGAAAAACGAAGAAAAATAATGAACATCCGGAAAAATCGAAGTCCGCAAGTGGTGCTGCTGCCCCTGTTTCTAATTGCCATCAGTACTGCAGCATTTCCTGATGAAACTTCCACTCGGATTGCCGTCTCCGTGCTAGACAAAGAACATGGCGGCATCTACGTCCTTCATGCCGACGGCCCTGGAAGACAGCGACTGACAAAGGGCAGAAGCGACATCCTTCCTCGGTGGTCGCCGAATGGGAAACAGGTTGCGTTTCTGGCGTTGCGAGAACAGGATCACGAATTGGCCGCAGAACATGATCTCGCTTATCACTGGTTTCTGTACGTGATGAACGCCGACGGCCAGAATCAGCGTCGTGTGACCAAAACGCCGATTGGCACGATATTTCAGTGGTCCCCGGATGGAACCAGATTTGTGTTCCAGTCTTCCTTTGAGAATGTAAAGAACCAAGCAAAGGATGGCACAGCGTCATCTGCCATCTACGTCATGATGTCAGACGGCACGCAGCAGAAGCGGCTGACACCGGTTGAGGACAATGACGGCTTTCCATCCTGGTCGCCTGACGGCAAGCAGATCGCTTTCTGCTCGAATCGACATGGCAACAAGGATATCTTCGTGATGAACGCTGATGGAAGCGACGTTCGCCGCCTGACCAGTAATGAGGAGAACGAGTCCGTGCCCACCTGGTCGCCCGATGGAAAGCAGATTGCCTTTAGGTCGTCTCGCGAGGGCGGAACCGCTTACGTCGTGAATGCCGATGGAACCGAGGAGTCCTCTCTCTCTGTGCGCGGCCGCCCAGTGGCGTGGTCCCCGGATAGACAATCACTTCTCATCGAAGACGACGGCCAACTTGTCCTCACGAACGCGGACGGAAGAAATCCAAAAGAGCTGACGCAGGCGGGCATGCCAGCATTGGACGCAGAGTATGCGCCTGATGGCAGCGCCGTTATATACCGTTCGAAAGTGAATGGAACATGGAAACTCATGACTGTTGACACGCAACGGTTAACCAAGAAATGCATCTGGAGCGATTCAGTAAAATTCCTGGGGCTCTCGGTTTGCGAACAGAAGAGCAAATGAAGGTTGAAATTAAGTGCGCCCAGCCCTGTATCGCATCAATCAACGCAACGGTGAATCAGCCGTACAGTGCGACGCGTCCAAGTCAGGTTTAAACCAACATGAGGTGACTCGTTGAGAAGACTCGGCACGCTCCTAATCGTTGTTGGCGTCGCTTGCCTTGCCATGATTTTCACGGGGCTCGTTGCGTTGATCGCTCGGACCGACACCGATGCTCCGTCTCCTGTTTCGGTTGCAAACGCGGTTGGAGCCAAGATGTTCCTCCTTTGCGGCGCGGGCGTCATATGCATGATCGGTGGAGAAGTGGCTCTTTTCCGAGGCATCAAAACATCACGGCAACGCAAACGGGAAAGAATGACGACAGGGATCGGAAGATCGATCGCTGTAACTCTTGTCACGGCAACACTCCTTGCTGGTGTGGTTTTTGCGAGCTTTAAGTTCATGACCCGCTGGAGTCCCGAGGAAGCGTGGGCAGCGAATGTCATTGGAGAAGCAGAAAAACTTCAGATTCTGCTTAAGTGGTACTACAACGTGGTACTACAATGAGCACGGGGAGTATACGGATGCTTTGGATTACATTGAAAAGGATTACACAAAACCAACTCCGTCCGAACCGGCAAACCACAGTGAATCGTCTGGTGGTCATGGGCGCGGTCTGTCTGTTGTGCGTCGTTGGCATTCCATCGGAGTCAAAAAAAACAAAGGCGCTTCAGCGTCGCTCATTATTGAACCCGTCTGAGCAATATCTGTTAGCAGCCGAAATCTCAGCACAAGAAGATCGTAGGAATACGATCATGCTCCGTACGATATTTGGGCTGGCATTAAGCCTGAATGTCTTAGCCATCAGCAGTATCTCAAGAGCTAGGAATGACGAGGACGCTCAAGCAGCGGTTTCCGTTTTAAGACCTGTGGCGAAACTGTTTTTTGGAACGTTGAAGTACTTCGCGTCATCTCTGCTTGGAATTCTCATGGCCTTGCTGATCACAGGCTCTGCAGGAAATCTATCGGAGGATTTAAGCGGATTCGATAACCTGATAGCCGTGATTTTTTCTATCATTCCCGGGCTATACACCTTTCTTGTGCTTCTCATTTCTGAATCCCCTAAGCTCCTTGTTCACGCATGGTGGGTGCTTCCCATATTGTTGCTTCCATTCTTGTGTGAGGTGTTAACCCGGTTTCAGGGTCGAACTGTTTCTGCTTCGTGGCGTCCTTTCTGGATTGGTTTTCCTGTCGGCTTTCTTGGGACAATCGGCATCTATTGGGAGGCCTTGAAATCATTGTGACTCGCGCGGAAAAGACTTTCGCAATGGCTTAAAAACGTCACACCGTGGCTCGGATCATTGCCAAACTTCGCAAAGCCGACGCGGAACTTGGTAAGGGAAAGAAGGTGCCCGAAGTTTGCAAGGTGCTAGAAGTGATCGAACAGACTTACTGCCGAACAAGCTACTGATTTTAAAACGGGCATTGTTCTTGCGGCCAAGTCTGATGATTAGCTGCAAATCCGTTACACTCCCGTACACAGAACCGCAAAGAACCGGCAATGAAGAAGAGGGGCTATTCATGAATCACTGTAAGCTCATTATCACCAGTCTTTCAATCTTGAGTTTTGCAGCGACTGCGTCCAGTCAGGAAGCCACACCTGAAGCGGTATTTGAAACGCGTTTGAAGCCAATTTTCAATTCACCTGATCCTTCCAGTTGTATCCAGTGCCACCTAGCCGCAGTGGATTTGAAAAATTACATCCTTCCTACCAGTCGCGAAACATTTATATCACTCCGCGATCAAGGGTTGGTCAACACCCAACATCCTGACGAATCCAAGATCCTTCATCTGATTTCCATGGGGGATTCAGATCCGGATATCTTGTCTCAGCGCATACATGCTAAGAATCGCAAGAGGGAGTATGACGCGTTTTCCCACTGGATTAAAGCTTGTTGCCAGAATGAGGATTTGCTTGCTGCAAAACCACTGGAAATTAACAAGAAAGCAGGGCCGGTCCTGTCTAATGCCGTAATTCGACATGCACGAACTGATCGTGTTCTTGACTCATTTATAAGAAATGTCTGGTCGCAGCGGATGCGATGTTTTCCTTGCCACACACCAGCGGAATTAGATTCAGGGAACCCGATGCATAAGAAGCCAATCCAACGGCACCGTGACATCGTCAGACAGTATGGAGCAAGAATGAATATCTTCAAGAAAACACCCTTGGAGACGATGCGTGGATTGATTGCCAGCAGCAGGATCAAAGGTAACAAGCAGGAAATCAGAAATGGGGATCTGCCCTTGATCAACCTTGAGGAACCTGCCCTAAGCTTGCTTGTTGAAAAGCCGACGGCAAAGTTGCCTGCCAAGAAACCAGATGGGGGAATCAGTGAACCGTCTTCCAGTACACCGGTATCACATATGGGGGGGGTAAGATGCACAAGGGAGATCAGTCGTACAAAGCTTGGTTGCACTGGCTCGAGGATTACGCCGCATCTTTATATGGACGCTATGAATCTAATGAAGAGCTGCCGGCAGACAACTGGTATCCGACGCAGCACGTCGTACGTATCAAGAGCGTTCCAGAGTCATGGCCAAATCTGACGACTGTCCAGGTTTTTGTGCACCGTTGGGACAACAAAAAAAAGAGCTGGGGCAATCAACCCATTGCATTTACTCAGTCGATCGTGACTCCACGTAAGATCATCAATGGGTCACTATTCGTTCTGGCGACTCCTGATCAACGCGACCAGTTGAATCCAACTGACACAAAACTTGAACCCGGAAAGGTTCAGCTGCGACTATTTATCGACAAGGACAATGCACTCGCAAAATCGCCAACTCTTCTGCTAAACAGTCGCGCCCCCGACACCACATTCACTCTTGATGCAAAGTTTGGAATTGGATTCAAGAACGCTGATATTGTTGAATGATTTTCCCCGTTTCTCCGAGTCCGGATGTGCTAAGCCTTTTCGTTGTGTTTGACATTTTGAAAGGGAGGGTAAATCATGCCAGAAAAAGTCCATCGATCCCGAGATATCATTCACAAGGTTCGGGGAGCTGAGCATGTTTTTTATGCTCTCTCTGATGAGCGGTGTTTGCCGAGGTAGATGTGACGACCATCGATGTTCGTGCGAGCTCGTCCAGAAGGCTTGTGAAGCCGGTAAGAAGGCACTGACTGTCGGGGTGTGTGTGGCTCCAGAAAGGGACTGTAGCCGCCAAGTGGTAGAACTATCACTTACGGCGACTTTTTTGGCCACGCCGCTCAAAGAGAGCATGTACGCTAAGTCGTGTGTTCCGATGTGACTTAGAACTAGTACACCCCAGAGGTGTTTCACTCGTCCCAGAAAACACGACAAAAATCTTTATATGTCACTTTCTCGGGGCTACTCAGAGGACCACTAACTGACTCCCCCCAGTCTTTGCACTAGGTACATTGAGAGAATTGGGGTTGGACGATCAATTAAGCCAGCCCTCTGGGCTTCGTCGTCTCGGCGAGCAAGCTATTGAACTTGCGGAAACCCGACGCGACAAAGATACTCAAGGAGTATTTTTGTCGGAAGAAACACAAAACATTTTATCAACGGCGGCATGTAATGGTCCATCCGAAAATATTGGCGGTCATCTTGTGTGTGGCCCTTTCCTGTGGCAAACCGCTCGGGGCACAACAGGCAAGGATGACCAATGAAGACATAGATAACAGCACAACGACCGCAAAAAAAGTCGTTCGGCGCATCTTGCCGCAAGAAGGCGAGTCGGTGAGGCTTGATTACCTTCGCAAGATCCTTCAGCAGGATCCGAGCCTTCGTCTGAAGCTCGAAAAAGAGGCGAAAGCGAATGGTCAATCAGAACTCCTTGAATGGTTGCAAAGCCGTCTGCCCTTTCTACCCAAAAAGCAAATGGAGCGTCTTCCAGATGCGCAGTCTCTGTCCAAAGTCGACCCCCTCAAGTATCCCAACGAGTTGCTTGAAAAGGAAGATTGGAACGCTGCCTGCGAGGCCTATCTTGTGG
>JBPCVE010000225.1:0-4688 GCA_051010795.1 Rubripirellula sp. | reverse complement strand
GAGTATCAGTGGGTAGTGGTTCAACATCAGGTGGGGGAGGATTGGGGGGTCTACCCAATACATTTTCCAGTAGCCATGCACCCCGTATCACGGGTGACGTGTCGACTCCATTGGCCGTGGCTGTCATGACGCCAGGCAGCGTGAAAATACCACCTCTTCGCGGGTCATCGAGAACGACCTTGCGTAACTGGTCTCCCCGCACCCCCTCTTGTTTGTAAATCCACTTGGCCAAAGTGCTATTCATGTAGGTGTGGTCGGAGTCGATAAATTGTTCGATTCGACCATTGGTTGCAAGCACGTTTTCGAAAAATGTAACGACCTGTTCCATCAACATCGGTTCCACTTTCAGATTTTTGTAGAACTGATAGTCTCCCCCCGAAGGCGGCATTTTTCCCAGTCGGTCCATGCGAAGCCAGGTTGCGGTGAAGTGCTGCGTGAATGCGGCCGCCTTGGGGTCTCGAAGCATTCGCTCAACCTGTCGTTTGAGCTCAGCGGGGGGGCTCAACTTGCCCTTGGCAGCCAGGTCAAGCAAGATTGCATCTGGCATCGATGACCAGAGGAAGTAACTCAATCGATTGGCCACTTGGTAGTCACTGAGTCGCCCAGGTTTCTCTTCTAGATACAAGAACTGGGGAGAGCAGAGGATTGCCGCATAGCCATCCTGCATCGCTTTGATCAAGCTCGGTACATTGTCTTGTTTTTTTGTGGCTTGCTTCGCGTGCAGGTTTTCCACCGATAAACGCTGATGGCCGAACCCCGGACCGCTCCAGCCGGCGCGGAAACTGTTGGGTTGGCCATACGCAAGATATTCCACTCGGATGGTGTGCTCTCCGCGTGCTAATGGCACCTTCTGCTTGCGATGGGCTGCACCATGTAGCCCGTCATGTTCCAAAATCGTTTCGCCGTCGATGATGATGCGCGCTCCGTCATCAGACGCCATCTCTATCAGGTATTCACCCTCGGTTTTCGTTGTAAGTTTTCCATTGAAAACAACGGCATAATGCTCCTTTTTCTGAGCAACGTTGATGTCGATGTATCCCTGCTTCAGTTTGCCGGTACGAATCGGCTGCAGTGATTTGAAATCGGGTAGGTTGCTCCATTTTCCATCGTAGACTTCATACTCCAGTTCGGAGATGCCGCCTGGCATTGGAACAATGGCATCTGTGTTTTTTTGAAGTATCAATTGCACATATGGCTCAACCTCATTCGGGTCGACCTCGCGACGAAAAGCTCGGCTTGCAAAGCTGGTCATCAATTGACGGATTTCCTCCGCCGTCCCTGAACCTGTGCCATACAACGCTCGGTGACTCTTCGGAGGCCATGCTTTGACAAGGGGAGTTAGCGTTAGTCGGTGAATCCGCAAGTGTGGACCTTGGTAGCCTTTCTTGAATAGCACCCGAGTCATTTCCAGAGGCCATTCATCATGCCCCGCTTTGTCAACTTTTTTGTCGGGGCGGGGGCGATAGCTGTCCGCGAAATAAGTTTCGACGATCTTTTCCGGTCGGAAGCTGCGGTCATGCAATCCGTTTTCCCAGCCTAGCCATGGAATCCAGCCTTGGTCCATCCAAGTTGAGGTGGTGAATTTGTGGCGTTTGCCATCTGTGGGAACGGTCCAAAGCGTGAGTGGGGTCGATGTGGGGCCTTCGATGCCCCGATTTCCCGTGTCGGCAATGTTCAGGCATAATTGGAATGGTGTTTCACCATCCAGTGCAAACATGTCTTGCCACGGATGTTTGGGATTGTGCGCAGATGCTTCGACGGTGATCTGGTACTCCGCGGAATATCTCACACCCTGCCGCAGGTCGGAGGGTGCAAGTCGACCGTAACGCTCGTAGCCCTGCGCAATCATGTCAAAGTTGGGATTGAATTCCCGCGACACCGTTTCAATCAGGTGTTCACCGTTCCTTCTGCCCTTGACGAGGTGTGCCGAGAAATCGAGTGGTGACGTGTCTGGCTTCGGTTCCAAGTGAGTTGCCTGGCTGAGAGCTTCTTCGGCGGCACCGAGTGTTAGTTGTAAGAGAAAATCTGACATGACTAGCCGGTTGCCCAAGTTGAAGAATCCGTCTTCTTCTTCATCCTCAGGGAAAAAACGCAGCGGATCGGTGCCTGTACGTTCAACGCTGCCGTTACCATTGTTGTCGGTTAGTTTTGAACCTGTGGCACCCGGGCGGTAGTCTGCCCCTTGCAGGTGCAGCAGATCACGAAAGGTATTTCTCAGTTCGTGGCGATTTAAGCGTCGCAGCACCGTGTGACCGCCAGTGCTTTGTGCGATTTCGTAGGCTCTTTCCAGAGCAGCAGTCAGCGTACCGATCGCTTTCTTCGCCTCATCTTTGCTGGGCTGGGGTTGCTCTGCGGGCGGCATCTCGCCAAGGTTCATTTGATCCAGAATATTTTGCCAGATTTCAATGGTCGTGACGCTGCTGAGATTGAGGTCGAGGTTATCGAGCCTGATGTCACCTTCAGGGCTGTTCTTGCCGTGGCACGAGTGGCAGTGTTGCTTAAGAAATGGCGTGACCTGATTCAGTGTCTCGTCTGCCAAGGCTGTTGAATTGATAAGCATAAAACCGACCAGTAGAACTAACCACGCAAAATTCGGGAGCCGGAAGCCTGTTTGTTCAAGAGCGCATCGTTGGTCAGGAGCAGTGTTGGTGGGAAGTCGCATGAAGCTGTTTCGGGACACCGAGGACGATGAAGGCCATGCAGTGAGCACTGGGGTTTCGTAGCATTCACTGCTGTAAATTAGCGAACGTTCGGATTAGCTCGACGTAAACTCGAGGCCGCGCAAGCTTCCGTTGCTGGAGCCAAATTGTTCGAGCTCGAGTCCGCTGTTTTGCAGGATGGTAAGCAGCAAGTTTGCGGCGGGAACTCGCGCGTGATTAGCGTCGGGATAAATCTTGTGTTCTCCATGCTTAAAGCCGCCACCGGCGAGCACGAGGGGCAGGTTGGTGGTCGAGTGTGTTCCTGATGCCATTCCGCAACCAAACAGAATTGCAGTGTGATCAAACAGGGTGCCTCCATTGATCAGATCCTGTTGCGATTTCAACAAGTCAATCAAGTAGGACATCATCGAGATTTGAAATCCTTCGATCTTTCTCAGTGCCGCAACAGGTTCGTCGCGTTCTCCGTGGTGAGAGAAGCCGTGATAGCCGCCGCTCAGTCCAAAGTCTCCATTGACAAAACCGCTTGTCATTGTGATGGCTCTGGTTGAGTCCGTTTGTAGCGCCAAGGCGATAATCTCAATCATCGCTTTGAGTTGTTCCTCGGTGCCATTACCGGGATTGGGTTCTTCGACCTCTGTTTTCGGTTTCACGCGTTGCAGCCATGGTTCTTGTTGCGTGATCTTTTGTTCGAGAGTACGCACGGAATCAAAGTACTCAGCTAGCTTTCTGCGGTCGTTCTGGCTGACTTTGCCATCCATTGCTTTTGCCTGTTCTCTGACAACATCAAGAATGCTTGAGTGCCGTTCAAATTGTTGCTTCTGTGCAACCTTTGCCTCGGCTGAATCCTCGTAAAACATTTTTCGATAAGCTGTTCGCAGATCGATTGACGGAACTTGCACACCGGTCCTTGTAAAACTCAGTAGGTTGCGCTCGCGGCAGCCAAGTGTCAGAGATGGAAACCGAGTCGCAGCACCGTGGTGCTCAGCAAGCTTTTGATCCAAGCTGATGTTGCCTTCGGTGTAATTATGAGCAAGGACGGGTCGAACACCGCTTAGTAGGACAGGCACTCCTTGGTGTCCGCCGGTGAAGCCATGGTCCAGATTGGAGAAGACCGTGAAGTCCTTACGGTGTTTGGATAATGCGGTCAGCGTTTCTGGCAGTTCATAGTTGCTTCCGGGTTGGTCTGCTTTGGGAAAGAAGGCTTTTTGGTAGACACCGTAGTTGTTCGACAGGCAGACAAAGCGTTTGACCTTTGCCGAGCCACTCTTTACCGGTGCATTGTTAGTTGTTGCATGTGCCGTTGCAGGTACAGCCTCAAGCATTGGCAATGCGATTAGCACGCCACCGCTGCGAAGGAATCTGCGACGCTCAAGTGAAGGTTTCATCGAAGCTCAGTGGTTGGAGCAGAACAAGCAAATCAAAGGTCAGTCTTCGTGAGCCCTAGTAGGTAGCTTTCTATTATAGCACAGCGTTTTAGCAGGATCTAAGGCATCCCATCTACTCGTAACTCCGTCCTGCAATTTCCGTTTTGTTGCTGTATGCTGCGGTCTGGTGGCGTTTGGCAGAGGAGACGGCTCGTCGTAATCCGCGGTCAGCCAAAGAGCGCGTCGATGATCTTGCCGGAAGTGATTGGATGCGGACGGCCTTCGCGATCTGGCAGAACACTGCTGGTTGGGATCCCCAAGGCATCAACGATGGTTGTTCCGAAATCCATTGGCGTGACAGGATCTGAATCTGGATAGGCGGCATGGGCATCGCTGGTTCCATAGGTCATGCCACCTCGGATTCCACCGCCTGCCAGAAGCCCGGAGTAACAGAAAGGCCAGTGCTCCCTACCGGAATTATTGGCGGTGATTTGAGGTTTTCTTCCAAATTCACCTACCCAAACAACAAGCGTTTCTTCCAGCATGCCACGCTCATCAAGGTCCGCTAGCAGCGTACTCAATGCCATATCCGCCGGTGGAATCAAATCGTCTTTCAGGCGATTGAAGTTGTTGCCATGTGTGTCCCAGAAGTTCTTGCCGTCGT
>JBPCVE010000224.1:0-2908 GCA_051010795.1 Rubripirellula sp. | reverse complement strand
GGATGGCAGAAACAGATGAGCAGGCAGCAGCGTTCGAAGCAGAAGGTCGACCGCGTACTCTGCGACTGAAAATGCCGAGAGAGGGGACATGTACGATCAATGACTTGGTGCGTGGAGAGGTCCAGTTTGAATGGGCGCAGGAGCAGGACACGGTCATCCAACGTCCCGATGGTAGTTGCCTGTACCATCTTGCCAGTGTGATCGACGACCATGACTTCAACATTTCTCACGTGGTTCGTGCAGAGGAACATCTGCCAAACACTCCACGTCAAATTTTCATTTTGGAATCGCTCGGCTATGAGCGACCGCAATACGCACACCTGCCTTATGTCGCCGAACCCGGTGGCTCGGCAAAATTAAGTAAACGAAAATTGGCGAAGTACGAAAACAACAAAGACTTTGCCCAATTGCTCGCACGAGGCAGGAACATAGCTGAACGCTGTGATATCCCTACTGAAGCCGACACGTTCAATCCGGTCATCATCGACTTCTATCGTGAGATTGGTTTCGAGCCGGAAGCCATTCTCAACTACCTTCTGCTGCTAGGCTGGTCCCTCGATGGGGAAACTGAGAAATTCACTGTTGATGAGATGGTCAAGTTGTTCACGATTGAAAGAGTGAACAAGTCACCAGCGTCATTTGACCCAAAAAAACTGATTGCCTTTCAGGGCGACGCCTTCGCACAATTACCGCTCGCGACTCGCATTGAACGAACTCAACCGTTTGCTGCTCGTGCCGGCTTGCTTGGGACGCCCGAAGCAGAGGAAAAACTTGCCAAAGTCGTTGAAGGAGCCGACGATCGACTCAAAATGGCGGGTGACATTCTCGACTTTGATTACTTCTTTATCGATGAATTCACCTTTAACGATAAAGCTTTCAATAAGCGAATCTGTAAGCCGCAGAATGCTCGTCCCTTGCTGCTTGAACTCCGTGGTCATTTAGCACAGGTCGACTTTTCCAGCGCCGATCAACTTGAACAAAAGATTGGGCAATTTTGTGTGAATATGGAAATTGAGCTCAAAGACATCATTCATGCTATTCGGGTCGCGACCACAGGTCAGGCGGGCGGATTCGGCATGTTTGACACCCTAGCGATCCTAGGAAAGGAACAAGTGTTGGGTAGAATCGATGGCGCATTGGAACGGGCCGCGACAATCTGCACCGATTCCTGAACGGGCTGTGGAGACTACAATAGGATCAGTACGATCACTGCCGCTCACGCCCAGAATTTTTATGTTGTTGCTGAATCCAACAAAACGGCTTGGACTACTCGCCGCATCGAGCCTCACTTTCTTTGCTCTCGGTTGCTCCACTGAGGAACCACCCGTTGAGTTCGAACCAAACCTGGTTCACACCATGAAATATCAAATCCAGAAGGATATTCCGATGGATGAAGCGTCGAAAGATTCGACGTGGGTGGTGGATACGATGTTCGGCAGCCCTGATGTCCCGACTTTACCCACGATAATCACCGAAGATGAGGATTTTGCGACTCTGGTCAGCATGGAATCTTTGGAGCGTGCGTCCGGCCCTGCCGATGTGCAGGGGCGTGGCCTATTCCGCGCCCTTTGCGCGAACTGCCATGGAGTCACCGGAAATGGTCGAGGAAAAGATGCCTCGGCACAAATGCCATATCCACGCGACTATCGGATGGGAATCTTCAAGTTCAAGTCCACCCCACGAGGAGAGAAACCGACCAAGCAGAATCTTACTAGGCTTATTCGTGATGGTATCGCGGGCACAAATATGCTGCCGGTAGAAAAGCTGCTGGAAAACGAAAATTTCCGCCGCAAGCAGGAAAATGAGCCGGCGTTACTCATCAACAAGATAACCGAAGAAGACATTGAATCTCTTGTAGATTACGTCATCTATCTGTCGCTGAGGGGAGAACACGAACGTGAGCAAGTGAACGTTGGAATTCATGAGCAGATACTCGAGGGTGGTGACCGACTCATTAATTCGGACTTTGGGAATCGCGTCTTTACCGAAGAAAACTTTCAGACAGCGCTGGAGGAAAATGGAAATGAAAAGCCCGAAGGCTTGACGGAAGAAATGCAAGCGAACTTAGATTTGTATGAAACGTTTCTGGAAGAATGGGAATACGCAGAAGAGTACGCGGCAGACATTGCCGAGGGTTGGCTTGACGGACCGGATGAAGTTCTGAAGGTTCCAGATCCGCCCGCAAATTTTCCTTTGGCAGAAAGTGCGGCTGATGTTGCCAGACTCAGTAGCGGCGCGACAGCCCCAGAATTCACAGCTTCCGTCAAACGGGGGCAAGAGCTGTTTGTGGGGAAAATCGCATCTTGCAGCAAATGCCACGGAGAAAAGGGGTTGGGCAATGGCCAAACGACTGACTACGACGACTGGACAAAAGACTGGACAACCCGTGTCGATTTGAAACCAGAAAATCGGGAACAGTTGATCCCTTTGATGGCCCGCGGAGCTCTCCCGCCCGTGAACATCATTCCGCGAAACTTTGCTGAAGGTATTTTTCGCGGTGGGTCATCCTCCAAGGACCTGTACCGTCGAATTACTCAAGGGATTGACGGAACGCCCATGCCTGCGGCCACCTTTGTTGAAGGCCAATTTGATCCCGACGATGTGTGGCATCTGATCAACTTCATCAGGTCACTCCAAACAGCAGACTCATCACCAGAGTCCCCTAAAACAGGTGCCCCAGCCCAGGTTTCTTCCGAGGCATCGTGAGCACTCGCTCAAGCTGCCCAAATCGAGGTCACTACGAAGTTTCCTCCTGATTCGGTACCCTAACCATCGCGGCACGTGTCACTTCGCTGAATTCGCCGCCACCGATCGCTTGGAACCTCGGGTAGGCAGGGTAGGGCGTTCGTAATCATTTGCCGCCAACAGTGGGCGAACCAGGAGCGATTGAGATGAGCGAAACAAACGA
>JBPCVE010000223.1:0-3738 GCA_051010795.1 Rubripirellula sp. | reverse complement strand
GCTCGAAACGTCTATGGTTTTTTCTAGGGGCGCTCGCCCTGACGACTGTGTGTCTGCCCAAAATGCCGATCCTGGCTCAAGAATCAGGCACCTCTCAATCCGATGCCATTATCGATAGCGTCGGAGGCACCGTCTCCTCCAGTAACAACATTACTGAAGAAATGAAGGAGGAGCTGTCCGAGACAGCTGCAGCCATCAAAGCCGATGGCCTGACGGAGGGTAGCCTGACCGATGGTGAAATTGCGAACAGCTCTTACGCAGCCCACAACGCTTGGATGCTGATCTGTTGTGCTTTGGTTCTCTTCATGACTGCTCCCGGATTAGCCCTGTTCTATGGTGGCTTGGTACGTCGCAAGAACGTCCTGAGCGTGATGATGCAATGCATTTTCCTGATGGGACTGATGACCGTCATTTGGGCCACTTACGGATACTCGCTTGCGTTCGGTGGAGACGGGGGATGGATTGGAAACGGAGACTACCTGCTCATGAGTGGTGTGCAACGAGAGTGGAGCACCACTCTCGGTGAACCTGTCACACCGATGGAAGGTGACATGGCCCGAATGACCCATATGTTGTTTCAGGGCATGTTCTTCATCATTACCCCCGCGTTGATCTGCGGTGCATTTGCCGAGCGCATGAAATTTTCTTCCATGGTGATCTTTTCGATCGCATGGGGTACTTTGATCTATTGCCCCTTGTGCCATTGGGTATGGGATGGTGGACCGCTGTCTTACAACGACACCTCTATTATGGGCGGTGCTCTCGACTTTGCAGGCGGTACTGTTGTTCACATCAGCAGTGGTGTTTCAGCACTGGTCGCTGCGATCCTGCTTGGTCCGCGGATGGGCTATCTGAAAGAACCCATCCAGCCTCACAACTTGACTTACACGGCTCTGGGAGCCGCGATGCTGTGGGTGGGCTGGTTCGGCTTCAATGCAGGAAGCGAACTGTTGTCCGATGGCTTAACCAGCAGCGCCTTCGCAACGACACACTTTGCGGCTGCAGCCGGCGCTGTGACTTGGGCGCTGGCCGAATGGCTCATTCTTGGCAAACCAACCGTACTGGGTGCCAGCAGTGGTGCAGTCGCCGGCCTCGTCTGCATCACACCGGCCGCTGGGTTTGTCAACCTTATGCCGGCTCTGCTAATGGGAGCTACCGCAGGCTTAGTCTGCTACTTTGCTTGCTCGTGGTTAAAGCACAGGCTTGGTTACGACGATGCCCTCGATGCCTTTGGTGTTCACGGAATCGGTGGTGGCCTTGGTGCAGTTCTGACGGGAGTTTTTGCCAGCCGCGTCTGTTGGGATGTAAGCAGCGGTGTACCAATCGGCTTGATCGAATCCGGCGGTAACACAAAACTTGTGATTGGCCAGATCGCTGCTGTCGTGATCACCATCGCCTTCGCAGGGATCGGAAGTTTTGTGCTGCTGAAATTACTCGATGTGACAATCGGGCTGCGTGTACCGGCCGAAGAAGAACAGCGAGGACTCGATATCACCGCTCACGGCGAAGAGGGTTACATGCTGGCGTAGGTTCAGCAAAATTTTGGCCGGACACCACCGGCCCCTGTCGTCCCGGTTCACTCTTGCAACCACCCAACGCGGCCGCCACGTTCAACGTGGTGGCCGCTGTCAATAGCGATAGGAACAAGCGAATGACTTAGCGACCAACACAGGCTCGACTCCTGCAAAACGAGCAAGCACGCTCGTTTCGCAGGCATCAGCCATCAATCACCAACTAGGTCAGTGCAGAATGTAACCACGTTCTTCGTGCTCAGTCAGGTCAAGACCGCGAGTTTCTGTGGTGGCATCGACTCGAAGGCCAACAAGCAACTGAGTCAGTTTCAGGATTACGATTGTCGCAATGATCGTGTAGATCGCCGCCGATGATGCACCAACAAATTGCGTCCAAACACTTCCCAAAATGCTGTAACTTTCTAAACCATTCTGATTCCCACCAAACATTTCCGCAGCAAAAACGCCACAAAGGATTGTCCCGAGAAACCCACCGACACCATGAACGCCAAACACGTCGAGCGAATCGTCGTACCCCAGGCGTTGCTTGAGTTTGGTTGCAAAGACATAGCACAAAACAGCTGACGCGGCCCCGATTGCCAACGCTCCTATCGGACCAACATAACCTGATGCTGGCGTGATCGCGGCAAGGCCTGCGATCGATCCGGTGGCAGCGCCAAGCACACTTGGTTTTCCCAGTTGCACCCATTCAATGGCAAGCCACACCAAGGTTGCAGTGGCAGCAGACAGATGTGTGACGAACAGGGCCATCGCCGCGTCACCATTGGCCCCCAAAGCACTACCCGCGTTGAAGCCGAACCAACCAACCCACAGCATTCCCGTTCCGGTAACGGTCATCGTCATGTTGTGGGGTGGCTCCAATTCGCGGGGGTAACCCGAACGTGGCCCAACGATGATGCAAGCTACCAAAGCTCCCAAACCAGCCGTCACATGAACGACGATTCCTCCGGCAAAGTCCATGACACCCATGTCAGAGTAAGCGCCTCCGCCCCATGTCATGTGACAAATGGGGACGTACACCACCAGAAGCCAAACGCTAGAGAAAAACAGGACCGCCGAGAACTTCATGCGTTCAACGAAAGCACCGACCATCAGTGCCGGGGTGATGATCGCAAAGGTCATTTGGAACGCTGCAAACAGAACCGTGGGAATCCCGCTTGCCGGTTCACCATCAGCACTGGTGACGTAGACCGAATCGCTGTCGATGCCATTCATCATCACGGCATCCCAATCACCAATGTAGCGATTCAAAGCCTCGCTTTCCGGTGTTCCGAACGCAAGCGTGTATCCGCAGACCACCCAAATGATCGACATCAAGGCAGTCAAAACCAGACACTGCATCAAAACCGACAAGACATTTTTTTTACGAACCAGCCCGGCATAAAAGAGTGCCAGCGCGGGTATCGTCATGAACAGGACAAGGGCAGTTGAGGCAAGCACCCATGCTGTGTCACCCGTGTTAACGACTGCCTCCGTTTCGGCAGCGGCAGCTTGCGTGCAAGACAAACCTCCGAGCAAAAATAATGAGACGAGAGTAAATACAAACCGAGGAGAAAATTTCTTCAACATAAGTAGATCGATCCTTTAAGGTCACTTGTTATCCGCCAAGTTCAAGTGCAGAACCGCAAAATCCTATTACACCACGCAAGAATTGTGTATCAGGGGTGGGAAATCTGGTGCCGGTGAAATCGCTTAGAACTGATATTTCTACTGTTTTCACGAAGCAGGCTAAGGACGGACCAGAGGGCCAGAGGCCTCGAATCCCCTGATTTACGAAGAATCAGGGCTTTCAAACCCAACAAATGCAGGGCACTCATTTTTTTGTGCCTACAAACCGATCAATGCTGGATCCGATTTTCTCCAAGACCAGGAAATTCGGTAATCGCACGCAACATCAGCCCGTGCCCGTGCCCCCCCAAATGTCAGCTCAGAAAATCATCACCAAGATGGCCACTCACGTGCACTGTATCTCACTCGGGCAGATCGGACTGTTGATCAACTGGAAACAAGAAACTGCATCCTGCTGTCACAACAAGGGTCGCAGCCGCGATCCACTGAGTCCACGCCAAGCCGAGCTGACTTGCGACCTGTCCCCAGATCAACGATCCCAATGCCATCGCTAACGCCATGGTCGTCATGTAGGCTCCCATCCCACGAGCACGGATATGGTTTGCCAACGTCATCTGAGCCGTTGCATTGAGGGTGG
>JBPCVE010000222.1:0-4813 GCA_051010795.1 Rubripirellula sp. | reverse complement strand
TGCTTGAGGTCGTTGACCTGCTCTTGTGATGTGTCGACCTTGTAAACCGTTTGCTCTGGAACACCATTGACGGAAACACCATTGACCGTGAAGGGAATCTTCTCCTGCCCCTCTTGGTCCATGTAAGCGGCAATAACACCTCGAATTTTTTCGGTTTCCGTAGGCTCACTGACTCGAAACTGGACTGACGAGCCACCAGCAAAGTCGATATCAAAAATCCCCTTACCCCTATAAACCAAAGAGCCTATTCCGAACGCGATCAGAATCCCTGAGATCGCAAGTGTCAGCTTGCCTTTACTCACAAAGTCCAAGCCACTCTCTCCCGAGAAGCTCGCTCGAATCCGGTTGACCGTATCGGCCATACTGAGCGAGACCCACCCACGTCGCTCCGCGATATCGAAGATGGTGCGGGATACATAGATCGCCGTGAACATCGAGAACAGAATTCCCAGGATCAACGTGACAGCGAATCCACGAATCTGGTCGGTACCAATCGCATAAAGCACAAAGGCCGTGATCAGCGTGGTCAGGTTGGCATCAACAATCGTGACGGTTGCCTTTGCGAATCCATTACGAATCGCCATACGGACAGCAGCCCCTTTCTTGAGCTCTTCACGAATGCGTTCGAAGATGAGCACATTGGCGTCGACCGACATACCCACGGTCAACACAAGACCTGCCAAACCTGGCAGGGTCAGCGGCTGATTGATCAACACCATGGTGGCAAGAATCATGGCAAGGTTCATCACCAAGGCGACGCAGGCAACAACACCTGCAAATCGATAATACACCAAGATGAACACCAGAACCAAAATAAGCGAGGCGAAGATCGCACGGATCCCTTTGTCGACGGTGTCTTTACCCAAGGTGGCGTCAATTTGGTTTTCAGCAATCGGCTGCTTTGTCAACGCTGCAGGCAATTGGCCAGCCTTGAGAATCTGCACGAGGGAATCAACTTCCTCACGCGTAAAGTTGCCCGTGATTCGCCCGTCTTTACGAATGGGGGACTGGATATTGGGAGCGGACAGAAGACTATCGTCCAACACGATGCCCAACCGCGACGTAACGTTCCCTCGCGGTGCGTTGTTTGTGGTCAGAGCGAAGAACTTTCCTGACCCGATATCGGTCAGCGTGAAAGCAACCGCAGGCGAACCATCCTGATCGAATGTGCTCGCTGCAAACGCCAAATCAGCTCCTGTTACATCCAAGTCTTTGTCGTAGATCATCAGCACTTCGAGCTCTTTAATCCCTGCGGTCTTTGCCCAGTCAGCCAATGCCTGTCCATCACCGATTGTGCTCGGCGGGTTCACAATAGCCCCATTTTTCCCATTCCTAAACGTGCCGTCATTTATATCCACGCGGAAGGGATCCTCTTGACCTTCAATATCTTTTTTCTCGCGGTCAACGCTGGCCCAGATCGCCACCTGAACCCCATCATCTGTCAGAACGCTTGCTCGGGTTGCCTGGACACCGCCTTGAGACGCCTGTGTTTTCGCAAGTGCGATTTGCCAATCATGCTGTCTCAAGTTTGCAACGATGGCAAACCGCAGAACTCCGGCTTCCTCTACCAAGCCTTTAATACGATCCACTTCCAGTTGATCGACCTCGGGAACGATAATTTCGATTTGTTTCTCGCCGTAAGGACGAAGCACGATCTCCTGCGTGCCGCTTGGATTGATCCGCCGCGTCAAAGGCTCAATGAGATCCTCAGAGACCACTCGTTGCCCCCCAGCGTCGGCAAGTGATTTCAGTTTTTCAGGGTTCAACTCATAAACGAGAATGGTTCCGCCACTGAGGTCGACCCCATAGCCGGGCCGCTTGTTCGCTAGCACAACCACGCTCGCGGTGATCGCCATCAGCACCCAACCAAACCGGGCGCTCGCGGTTGGCATTCGCAGCCACTTTGCCAGGAAGTTCCCAACGACGAACGGGAGGATGAGAACTGCCAAGACGACAGCAAGGGCAATGAGTGAACGAACGGGGATACCAAACCAGGTATCATCCAGCCAATTGGCCTCCACCGCCGGTGCCTCAGCTTGGGCAAGTGTCAGGCAGTGAAACGCAATATTGGTCAAAAAAGAGCAGTCCATCGTTATTTTCTGAATCGAGGATTCGTGTTTGTTTTATTTCTTCTCTGCCTCTCAGCTTGCTTCTCGCAAAGCGAACTGACCGTGCAGATTGCGGTTACTCAGATCGGCTTCAGTGCCGTTTTTCATACTAACTCAGTCGTCGTCTTCGCTGCCGGATTTACCGCCATCGGGTTGCTCCGCTCCCGCGTCACCGCCAACCCTAGCAATGGCTGATCGATTGACACGAATACGGACGTTCTGTTTGTCGTCGATGCGTACCGTTACCACTTGACTCTCTGGCCTGGCAGAAACCACGACACCGTGGATTCCACCGGCAGTAACGACTCGATCGTTTTTGCCAATTTGGGACAACATCTCCTGCTCTTTTCGTTTTCGCTTCTTCTCAGGAGCAAGCACGATGAAGTAGAACAGAAAGAAGAGAATTCCAATCGGCAAAAGGGGGTTCTCGAACAGTAACCCGAGGCCACCCGGATTTTGGGCAGCTCCCTCCGCTCCCGGTACGACGCCGTCGGGCGCAGCTGCAACTTCTTGAGCAAGAAGCCCCAGAAATTCGATTGGAACCGATAAAACAGTCTCTATGATCAAACGTCAGCCTTCCGCGTTGATGCGGCAAAATTGGCATGCAACGACCGCGTGTTCGGTGGGCTCGCAAGGATCTATGACCCCACGACTTCCCCCGGCATTTGGTCGCACGGACCAGTTACAGGGCCCTTTTTGCGAATGGAGCATGATATGGAAGGTAAAAAAACGTCACAAGCCCAGCAATTTGTGCTGAGGGCTTAAAATCGCCGCCTGTGCTAACCGATACCGCCACTACAGCGACTCAATCGCCACAACTCGATCTCCCCTCCCATGAACACCCGCAGCGATGCGATGCGATGTGCCGGGCAGCGAAGGTCAGCCGAAAATGGCCATTAACACGCCAATTACACGTAAATCCTGTCGATCCATGACCTTCCAATGCCCCCACTGGCCACCTGACTGGCCGTCCATCAAAGCGGCTGCACTGGCTGCAATCCAGTCCGGGGAATGGGGGCGATACCACTCCGATCTTACAAAAACTCTTGAGAAAAGATTGTCCAGCTACCTCGATTCTGGACCAACTCGGCTGTGTTGCAGCGGAACAGCCGCCCTCGAGCTTGCCCTGCGGGGATGCAAAATATCGAACGGCGATGAGGTAATCATGGCTGCCTACGACTTCCCCGGGAACTTTCGGACGGTTGAGCTATTGGGCGCCAAACCCGTTTTGGCCGACGTCGCCACACCAATCTCTCTTAATCCGCACTCCTCCAATCCACGTGACATCTCTCCGACGATCTGCCCCCAGCAACTCGACGCCGCTGCCAGCCCGAACGTACGCGCGGTCATCGCCTCGCATCTGCATGGCAGCCATGCAGAAATGAAACGTCTCAGGCAAACATGCGACCAGAATGGCTGGACCCTGATTGAAGATGCCTGCCAGGCGATCGGGGGACGAATTAACGGTCAAGCCAGTGGATCATTAGGACATCTTGCGACCCTGAGCTTTGGCGGCAGCAAACTCGTCTCCGCTGGCAGCGGTGGTGCGATCATCGCAAATGACCAACGCCTCGCAGCACGGCTAAGTGGCTTGTTGGATCGCCCTGGAGACACATTCCCACTCGGCCCCCTGCAAGCCGCTGTCATTGACCCCCAACTAGATCGACTCGACGAACTAACCCAAACACGGAGCCTGACAGCACGCTTTCTACGCGAACAAGTCTTTCCGGAAATGAGCGACTGGGAACTGCTGCATTCTCCAAAAACCGATACATCAACTGCGGTGACTAAAACGGAAAACGCGGAAACCAGGGTGGACCGCAATCCGCGCCAAACCGGTCAGCCAACCTACCCACTCAGCACCAGCAACGTCCCCGCTTTCTACAAATTTTGCTGGCTAGCACCATCGCGTGAAATCCGTCAGCAAATCATCGAGCATGGAACCAAGCGAGGTTTACCGCTGGGCGAGGGCTTTCGCTCGATGTCGCGTTGCAGTTCAAAACGATGTCGAAAGCCCGTTCCCACACCTCAATCTGACATACTGGGAGAAAGGCTGGTCGTGATGGACCAACGCGCGCTTCTGATCACACCACAACAGTATCCTGAACTTGCCGATGCACTTCACGGGCTACATCACACGGTTTCTTTCTAACGGCACAAAAAAACGCCTGCACCGGAAATTTCCAGTACAAGCGTAATGAATAAGGTGTGTCTCGCTCGCGCGAGGTGTCGCTAGCCTGCGAGTCGGCTAATGCGGTTGTGAGGTTGCGCCAGCTCTTCGTCGCTGGGTTGATAACGAAACTGCATCAGGTATGCGTCTTCGATGGTATCGTCGTAGAAATCACGCAGCACTGAGATCGCTCGGAAGCCAACGGACTTGAAGAACAACTGTGCCTCCAAGTTGGTCTCACGGACTTCCAACATGATTCGGTTTCGTCGCTCGTGGGAAAGTTTCCCTAGCAACTTGGTCAGCATCGCGTTGCCCACACCAGCTCTTCGATGATCAGCGTGAACAGCGAAGTTGAGGATGTGCAATCGATTTTTGTGCAATTCGTAGATCATGAAGCCGACAACTTGGTCGTCTTCCTCAGCAACCATGCCTATGCAATTACGCTGTCGCAAACATCGAATGAAGTCGTCTTCGTTCCACGCGAACTCAAAACATGAGTTCTCAATGCCCAACACGGCGGGCATGTCACGACGAA
>JBPCVE010000221.1:0-6241 GCA_051010795.1 Rubripirellula sp. | reverse complement strand
ATGCCAATCCGCTTGAGCGATTCGTGCATTACTTCCGTCAGCCTCCAGTCGAGAACGGCAATATCGCCGCCTAGAGAAGAGAGCGTCAGCCAATCTGTGGAGGATTCACTCAGGCTATCCAAAGGTGCGACGAGGATCAGGTCGATGCCACTCAGGCCGATTAACTCACCCACCACACCTTGAGCAACACGCTCAGCAGCGGACGTCGCTGGCGTACTATGAACCATGACTACTGACAATCGAACCGCCATCGCTTACACCTTTAAATTCATCGGATCAACCAGCAACTCGTCTTGCACGATGTCGTACAACTCAAACCAAAGGTCTCTTACATTCGTGCACTCATCTAGGTCTCGGCCCTGTAGTTCTCTGGAAACGATTTCCACCACCGAGGGTGAAGCATCCTCGAGTAAACGATCGGCCAGCATCTGGATCAGCATAACGTCAACCGTGGTTTGATGAAGGATACTTAGCCCAGCGACCCTTGCGTGACTTGTCGCGAGCAAGAACACGTCACGACGTTGGGATTTCCGAAGCAGCGACCTCAGGTCTCTGCTTCTTAATTGCTCAACTCCATCAATGACCAACAAGCTTCCAGGTTCCAGAGCACGTAAACAGTCAACCGCCGCGTGAACAGATTCGCGGGCATGCCTAAAACGCGTCCACGCAGTGTTGACCAGCGGCGTCGTCAACTGCATTCGTCTAACCTGAGCCAACCCGTCGCTCTGAAAGGCTGAGATGAGAAAAGGCATCAATGTGTACAGCAGGGTCGTCTTTCCACTGCCATGTGGCCCCACAATCAACCCGCAACCGGTAGACTTGAGCTGCCGAATAATTCGATGGCATAATTCCACAGTTTCTGCAGATTCATGCTCTCTAAGACAGTAGCTCTCTGCAGAAGCTTCACGAAGGGACTGTGGTACAACCGCCGGATAGTGCTCCGAAAAAGCGATATCATGATCGGCAACTCCGCCGCCCACCGGACATTGGAAAGCCACTGCCTCTGGTCGAGTAAATCTCGTTGAAAACGGATTTTTCGGCAAATCTGCATTCACTGCTGAAGCGTTGCCTCACGAAGCGGGGGCATGTTCCAACACTTTGCCCCGACCGCTTCCGCCTACGCCTGCCTTGGTCAGAGCAGCCGTGTGAACACGATCAGTGGAAACGGAATGAGGGCGAACCATTTCTGCAGAAACCAAATGAAATGGTTGCTCAGCGACGATCTCCCTACCATTGGCAAGGAATAAACGAAGACGCACACACCACTGCAAACTAATCAGGCGACCATGGTAGCTCAAAGGCGTCGCCGGAAGCACGCAATGCAGGACCTGCTCATCAGCTAGCCCGGTACGTCGGAGCTGATGCTCAGCGAGCCGCTGGAAATGATGCACATGAAGGTCTTCATCTCCTTTGCCTTCGGTGTGCCACAAAACCGACACCTCGACACCCTGAACTTCATCAAGAGGCACTCGACTGATTCGCCACTTCGCTGAGAGCTCGCCACCCGCACGATATAGCCCATCGTCATTACACAACGTAACGTTCACCGCGGGCTGCGCTTCAGCGACAAGTCCGGGGGATGAACGACGACGGGAAAACTTCGGCAGAACGATGGCCACGGTTGCGACTCTCCTGAAACCACGACCTTCCAGCGAATTGCGTTGTGAGTCCCAACGAAGGAATGCATCACATTATCTGGTAGGTCGATGCGTAATTGTTGCTCCCAAGGGCCCTGTGGGTCAACTGCGACATTTCTTTCTTTGCAAATAACTTGCCGAATCGCTTCGTGCCGATCTACGCGAACGTCCGTGCCCTGCCGGTAAAACGTTTCCTCTTCACAGGTCAAAAGCACAGTCAGACGCTTCAAGCTGAGCCTGCCCGACTGGCTGATGAACAGGTCATACTGGCCACCGGGGATCAAGGGGTGACTGCTGATTTCAACGATTGTAGGACCTATGCCAGCGAACTGGCGGAACTGATTCAGGAAGAACCGAAATGACCAAACGCTGATCATCGCAAACGGGACGAGCAGAACCGCCAAATACCACCGCGGCTGCCCATTCCAAAACCCCGAGACAACCACAGCGAGCAGCACCAACCAAGCTGAACTCCAAAGCAACGCCAACGTGGCTGGACCGGCAATGCCCGACTTCGCCTTTTCAGCCGCCAGTCTGTACGTCAACCTTTCACCCGGACTCTCCGTGATCGCGCTACCCTTGGGAACACTTGGCAATGCTTGAGCGTCATCAATCGTGGGCCCGATCATGTCAATGGACCCAGCCATCTTTGCAATCGCTGAGCGTCGCTCGCTGCTGGCCCCAATTCTTGCCAGACGATAAAGCAGGGTCACGCCGCCGGTAATCATCGACGCCAATGAAAGAATCCCAAAAACCCAAGTCCCCAAACCGGTACTCAAGGCATCCGTTGGCACTTGCGAAACACTCTCGGGAGCAACTTCATTGATAAGAACCAACGAAAAGCCAAAAACACCAACCAAAAAGAGCCCAGCGTAAAACGCCAACTCTCCTGCTTCGCCTGCAAGCGCATGCCCCAAAATCCGCTTTCCGCGTTTTTTGCTCCATGGTTTCGGAAAACGAGGCATGTTATTGATTCTGCCTGAAAGTGCTTCTGCCTGAAAGTTCAACGGTCTCGGTCAGCACAAAAGCTGTCGAGTTCTTGGCGAGAACTCCAAACGCTTCGCTAACGTCCAATCATTCAGACGCCGCACCACGTTGACCGACGATTCATTCTGTCGCTCCGAGACTACGCCACTCGGATACTCCGACACTAGCTCGCCCAATTGACGTGTGGGCCGCGGTAGTGAAGCAAGTCCTCATTGGCTGCGAGTTTCGATCACTACAGACGATGATGTCAGTCAACACCCACACGGCGTAACGCCGCAAGCAGACATCTGCATGTATCGGCGTGACGCAACGTTTTGGAACGACGGGATCACTTACACGACAGTTGGGCAACCACGCCGAACCTGTGTTCCGCGAATCAGGCGTTCACCGCTTCTCGACTGGGCCTGTAAAACCCTAGTTCTTCGAGTGCCGCGTAAACCTCTTCAAGTGTCTTCTCACCAAAATTGCTGATGGACAACAGCCGTCGAGGTGTCGCATTCAATAGATCACGCACAGTGAGAATACCGGTCTCTTCGAGACAGTTAGTCGTTCGAACCGACAAACCCATCTCAGCAATGCTCAAGTCAAGTCTCTCGCGACGCAAACGGGCGTCTTCCTCAGCACGAATAAGTGGAATCCGGGTCATTCCTTCAACTCCTTTTTTAAAAAATCAATCATCTCGGGACGCTGCTGGTCGATCACAAAGCCTCAGGCCTCTTACTACCTGCACCAACCGGCGTCTTTCCTATGGCAGAAATCCTATGGCATCCGCACTCAGGCAGAAACCCTCGAAACGTGAGCAAAACCCGTTTTTCTCCGAACAAAGATGCTAGCAAAACACGGCACACCCGAGGGCAGAGTGGCATTCCAATCATGGATACCGAGGCCAAAAAACCGTGACGCAGCCTGGGATGCCGACGGCCAGTTCAGCCACCACGGGAATCCGAACGCGAGAGACCATCGCCGACGAAGAACTCTGCTCACTCGGCCATCGAGACGCCCATTTGCACCCCCGTCCCCCCACGAGCTCCAAAAATTGCGTTTCAAGCATTGCGACATGCGGGGCAAAGTCTTTTCACCCTGTGCGGCGTCGCCTTTTCACTTCCTACAACGTCTTTAGGCCGGTCTTTAGGGACTACGGGCCGGTTCTCGTCATCCCACGACTCAAAGCCGCAATCATGCCCCAGCTACCCCAACTGACCCTTAAATGGAGCAGATTCGTGGCCAGAATCGCCTGAATGCGATAAGAATCCTCGCTTAAGCCTCACGAGGGGGCCGAAACTCGGGATACTTTGGCGGTAAAAGCTCGCTTGGCCTTGGGAGAAAAATCTTGGCGGGCTATACATTAGGCGTGTCAATCGGCGTCAGACTCTACAAATGCTGGCCCCACAGACATTCGCAATTCAAAAAATCAGACAGAACGGCTGCCGATGCATCCTTTCTTTGCAGACCCGTGAATCGCGACCCTCAAGACTACGAGTTTGCGCGAGAGAAAAGCCCTCATGGCCCTCGAACGCTGCATCTCGATCACAAATCATCTTATGAGCAGAAATAATTTTCTATGAATATGAAAGACAACTGGAACATCTTGGCAAAACTGCTGGACACACCCGGCGCGTCAGCCCCGCCGGCTGAAGAAAAGCAGGAATCAAAACCGGCCAGCGTTGATCCTGCCAAATCAGTGACATCAGACGAGGCTGCCACGCCGAGCGAATCAACGGAATTGGCTCCAACCACCGCCGCGCCGACTACGGAACCAGCCCCGAGCAAAGCTGGCAGCATTTTGGACGCGTTGAAAGCGAAAATTCCGCCACAGATCCTGCCGGGTTTCGGCAGCTCCAACGCAGCAGCACCTGCCGCTGCTAAAAAGGAAACAGCAGCCAGCGAACCAGTCGCCGTAACGCAATCGGTAACAACCAAGGGGCCCGAGAGTGGGGCAACAGCACGGACCGACCCTAGCCCCGCAGACGCACCGAGCGAAGGATCCGATGGACAGCCCGACGATCCCGCTGCCAGCGAAAGTGGCGGTGGTTGGTCAGACTTGGCATCCGAACTTGGGGTCGACGAATCTCCGGAACCCAAGCGAGAGGCACCTCGCGCCTCGCGACCCAAGCGGACGGAATCTGCTGCGAGATCAGCTACTCGCAGTTCATCGGACAGCCAGAAGAAGAAGTCGTCAGGATTTGCAACTGGTTTGGGCTTTGACAGTGACGAACCCACGCACGAGGAACCGCAGGCAACGACTCCAACCGACCCTGAAGCAAACGTGGAGGACCCATTGTCATCCGCTTCTGCCTTCGGCGAGCCCGAAGCTCAAAAGAGCCGCTCACCCCGGGGTGAGCGGAGCCGATCTCGTCGCGATCGCAACGATCAGAACGAAGGTTCGTCACGGGGCAGATCATCAGAAGAGCGTCAAGGACGGGACCAGCAACGTGGTAGCCGCGGCAGTAGCGACGAAAAGTCATCGCCTCGGGATGAGGGATCCGCAGAACGAACGGAAGAGCGAGGCAGACGGGGCGACCAGTCCGAGAAACGATCTGACGAGACGGGCGAGTCTTCCCGACGTGGAAAACGCGGCCGTCGCGGCACCCGCCAGCGAATGAGCGAGGAGGACTTGGATCGCAGCGATACTGGTACTCCTGCCGCAGCATCGGAGAGCAATGAGAACGACGACGATTCACGTCCACGCCGACGGCGGGGGCGAAGACATGAGAAGCCTGGCGATACGCCCCGAAACGGAGGCCGCGATAGAGATAGAGATGAGGGCCGCGGACGCCCCGAACGTGCTCAACGAGATGACGAAACCGATGAATTCGGCTCGGAAGTACGATCAACCAATACCGATAAAGAAAATGAAAATGACGAGGAAGGCTCAAGATCACGATCACGCCGTCGCGGGCGTCGCGGACGTGGCAGAGGGCGAGATCGTGACGAGAGCAGAGACAGAGAACCGAACGTCCAGTCAGAGAACGATGCCGACCCCCTGCACAGCAGCTCAGCTTTTGGTGATGATCACGAGGATGAGGTGGCGACCGAAGAACCGAGACGCGGAAGGCGTGGCTCACGTTCTCGCGATCAAGAAGACGATAGCGGTACACGTGAATCCAGCCGCAGAAGATCCTCAGGGAATTCGCGTAGCGATGAAGATAGCCGGCGAAACGACAGAAATGACCGAAACGACGACGATGTGCCACGCCCAAGACGGGGACGCGGTGGTCGCAATCGCGAGGAGTCCGACGGGGACGATTCACGCCGAAAACGCAGCCATGTGCCGACTTGGTTGGAAACCGTCGAATTACTCGTCGATGCCAACATCGAGAACCATAAGAACACCAAAAGCGGTGGCGGTCGTGGCCGAGGTGGCGGACGAAGGCGATAATCACCTGATGTGGTCAGCGGGTGGTTTTCGATAACCCGCCTGTGACCTAAGATTAGGGAACAGAATTTGGGGAAGGTGGTACTGCGATGCCCGAGCAGGGGCACGCCACCGCCTCTCTTGTCCGATGGTGGCGACCCTTACGACTGTGAGTCGTGAACCTGGTCAGGCCTTAACTGGAGCAGCCATAAGCGGTGTAGCTTTGTGTAAGGGTTGCCGCCACCGGGCAAGAGTTTCCTTC
>JBPCVE010000220.1:0-2509 GCA_051010795.1 Rubripirellula sp. | reverse complement strand
TTTTGGATGGTGACGAGCAACAACGTTTTGGGGCTACCGTCGAAACTGCCGGTTCACTCGGGTGGGCAGCCTATTTGACCGTGCACGGTGCTGAGGCGAGCAAACGTCGTGATGGCAGTTTTCGGGTCAATGTGAATCAGGATGATCTTGAATTGCTTTACGAGGAACTGTCAGAGGCTTTAGAGAATGATGACTACGCGACATTCATCGCTGCTTATCGGATTGCTGGGCAGTCAAATTCAACCATGGCATTGCTCAGTGGAAACGGTGGTAGCGGCCAATCATCCGAGGTTGAAGGTCGTTGGACTGCCGACCTGATGGGTGAACTTGATCTCAGCGGTGGGGGGGGGACCTCGTTGACGCAGGTTCTTGATTTGGTCGGCGCGACCGTAACGATTGGGAATGGTGACAACGCTAAAACCTACAGTTCTCCTTTCTCGGAGGACCTCATTTCGATGGGGATCTATATGCCCATTTTAATGGACACTTTGACTACTCAAGAGGTCGAAGTTATGCCGGGTCGGATTAATCTAAATGAATGCCCCGCTGAACTCCTTTACGGCATTCCGCTTTTACCGGAGGAAGCCGTTGAGGGAATTCTCGAAACGCGAGATGTGAATTCGGATGATCCAAATCGTCAGTTTGAAACTTGGCCGTTGGTTGAGGGCCTTGTGACACTGGATGAAATGAGATTACTGACGCCCCTGGTCACCTGCGGTGGCGATGTGTTTCGGGCACAGGTAGTGGGCTATTTTGAGCAAAGTGGAGTTTCAAGTCGCTCTGAGGTAATTATTGATGCAACGACCGTGAATCCCAAAATTGTCTTTTGGCGGGATTTGAGTCACTTGGGCAGGGGGTTTGATCTCTCCGTTCTGGGGTCAAGGTCATTTACTGGCTTGGAAGGTGAAGCAGGCGGTGGGAGTGGACTTGGGAATTGAATTTCAGTCATGGTTGGCTGGATCGAAAGTGCATGGTTGCAAGATGAGTGGTGATTGAGGTTTTGGTTTGCAGGTAGGTTTCGTGTTCAGAGAAAGTCTCTCGCACAAAATCGACTTCATTAATGAAGTGAGAAACAGATGGTGAAAAAACTAGCAATCGATTGGGACGAAAGTGAACTGAGGTTGGTGGCCGCGCAGTGTAGTGGCAGCAGCGTCAAAGTCACCGACGCGCGGGTGATACCGATCGAGGATAATGTTCTGCAGACCCTCAAGGTAGCTCTCGACGGTCAGGGTATGGAAAATACTGAAACCTTGGTTGCGATCGGGCGTGGTCAGGCAGAATTGCGAGAACTGCAATTACCTCCTGTCCCTGAGGAAGAACTGCCTGACATGGTTCGTTTTCAGGCCAGCAAAAGCTTTGCGACAGCCGGTGAAAATTCGACGGTTGATTATCTGGTCACCAGTCGAAATGAAACCGGTGTCGAAATGATCGCTGCGGCCCTGGGGGCTGAAGAACTAAACGGACTTCGAGGTGTTTGTGAATCAGGAAGTCTTGTCCCCAAAAGAATTTCCATTCGCCCCCTAGCCGCTGCCGCTCTCTACCTGCTGAAACAGGAACGTTCCAGTGCCAATGATGTCGTCCTGATCGATTTGCTTTCTGATGAAGCTGAGATTGTGGTTGCGAGAGATGGACGGGTGATCTTTGTTCGTACTGTTCGGATGCCCTCTGCGGAAGAGGCACGTGGGCGGGCATTGGCTGGTGAACTCAAACGCAGTTTGGTTGCCTGTGGGTCCAGTGGGACGTTGGAACGCGTTGTCCTGTGGGGCCGAGCAGCGGTGCATTCGCAGGACGTCGAGATGTTGGTGGAAGCCACTGACAGCAAAGTTGAGGTGTTGGACCCATTCTCGCTCGTCGATGTGGACCGTAACACGAACAGAAACATGCCCGAACATGTGGGGCGTTTGGCTCCTCTGGTCGGCCTCTTAGTGGCCGATGAAATGGGGGCTGATCGTCTGCTTGACTTCTTGAATCCGCGGAAGCGGGTCGAAGTAGTCGAGAGTCCGTATCGTAAGTACCTGATTGCCGCAGTCCCAGTTGCCGTGGCAGCCTTGGTCGCCTTCTTCATCTATCGCCAACTCGGAGCACTCGATGTGCAGATCGAGGGGCTGAAAGTGGCGAACAACGATAAGCAGAAAGGTGTGAAAGCGGCGGATGTGAGCGTCGCCCGGACCGAACTCGTCGACAAATATCTGGACGGAGACGTCAATTGGTTGAATGAGATCCGCAGACTCGCCTCAAAAGTTCCTGAATCGGACAAGTTGATCGTTCGCAGTGTCTCCGCTGGAAGTGACACAAGAAATGGTGGTGGCACAATGACCAGCGAAGGAGCTGTCACGAAACCCGCTGTCATTGAAGAATTTGAGGATGCAATTCGTGACGATTTTCGAATGGTTCAAGGCGATGGCGCGAGCGAGTTGAGAACGTCGGATCAATATCGCTGGAGCTTCACCGAATCCATTCAAATTGATCCCGGCCATATTCGTGATCAGCGATACATCGGGATCAGGGA